>JBECKX010000175.1:0-14082 GCA_040235515.1 Candidatus Zixiibacteriota bacterium | reverse complement strand
CAACAAGCTGGCGTCGATTTCGATCGCTTGTCTGCTGGCGCACCATCGAAAGGTGAGCGGCCATGCTTAAGAGTTTCGCCCAGATTGAAAAGCTGGCTCGCGAGAAGGCGCGAGATCCGCTGTTGATGGCCTGTGTCGAGCCGCACGATCCCAAGCTGATTCAGGCGCTCGACCGCGCCATGAAGAACCGCCTCATCAAGCCAGTACTGATCGGCGCGGAGGAGTCAATTCTCAAGGCGGGCAAGGAGGTTGACATCAACACGCGCGGTTGGGAGCTGGTGCGTTCCGATGAGCCAAATTCTTCGGTGTATCAGGCCCTCGAACTGGTGCGCGATGACAAGGTTTGTGGGATCTGTAAGGGAGTTTTTGGGGTAAAGGACTTCTTGTCACTCTGCTTCGAGCGCAAACTTGGATTTCGTGTTCGCAACAATATCGTCAGCGGCAACCTGGTGGTGGAGAATGAACAGATAGGGCGGCTCCTGACTGTTGCCGATCCGATTGTCTGTCCACATCCGCAACTGATGGACCTGGTGGCGATCCTGAACGATGCCGTTTTGCTCAACCACAGGCTCGGCAATGATGACCCCAAAGTAGCGTTGCTCGCCGCAGTAGAAGTGATCTACCCGCAGATGCCGGTTACGATCGCGGCGGCTGTAATCTCAAAGATGGTGGACAAGGGTCAGATCAAGGGGTGCAAGGTGGATGGGCCGCTTTCGATGGATGTCGCGCTGATGCCGGAAGCCGCTGCGGGCAAGAAGGCGACTGGACCTGTGGCAGGTCACGCCGATATCGTTGTCGGGCACAACCTCGCGGTCAACTACGGTGTCTATAAGGCTTTCTCGATGTACACGCAAAGCAAGCTTGGTATCGTCCTCACCGGTGGTAAAGTCCCGGGCGTGGTTACCTCCGGCTACGATACGGTTGAGACCAAGTACAATTCGCTGGTGCTGGCGGTCCTTTCCGCGAACGCTTGACACCCTCGCCTGCTCTCCTCCAGTCTAGAGATAATCTTCACATGTGCATTGGGGTGCAGGGCCACCGCCAAACATGAAGTTGATCAGGTAGACAGGATCAGAAATCCCAACATCCCCACTGCAGTCAGCATCTCCGGATCCAACGGGATGAGGTTGTGGCGCTGGACCGCCTCCAAAGATATAGTTGATCAGATAAACTGAGTCACCGATCGAATACGCTCCGCTGTTATCGGCATCGCCTACCAACCATGTACACGTGGCGTCGCAAGTGGCGAACCAGGCTGTGTCAGTAACTATCGCCGATGGCTGGCCTGTAAAGTAGTTCTCGTAACTCGCCTCGGCGGTGATTTCTGCAAAGTAGATTCCAGATGCTACAGTTGTTCCTGAAGCGCTCTTACCATCCCAGCCGAGTGTGTTCACACCAGGCGGCAGAACTAGATTGTCGGCAATGGTCTTTACGAATGCGCCGGTACTGCTAAAGATCGCTGCAGTTACGAAGGAGTAGTCACCAAGAGTAAACTTGAGATCAGTGTGGCATTCGCTGCCCATAGAATAGGAATCCGCGTAGGAGTCTTTCACACTGGTTCCGATCGTAAATCCTTTGATACCAGTCTCATCACCCCACCTTTCGCAGACCATCATGCCACCATTTCGTCTATGGCCTGCCCCACATGAGAGACTGGTCGGAGCATCGAGTTGATTGCTTCCTGTTCCCGCGGAGCCTGTTTGTCCGAGGTACACAAAGTCTTTAGTATATTTGTGAATCTGCCCATCCTTGTGTACGATCCAGAGATTACCCTCCCCATCAACCTCAAGCTTTTTGACGAAGACGGCCGGGTAACCGATCTCCTGCTGCCACAGAATTGACCCTTGCGTGCGTTGCAGTCTTACGATTCGTTCGTTGCCGCTGTCGGCAACAAAAACACTGCCGTCATTCGCGGCTGTGCTGAAGTCAACGCCGCATGCCAGTCCAGTGATGCCGTCGAAGTATCCGGTGCCGCTTCCGGTTCCACCATAAGAATTCAAGAGACTGCCATCAGCGGAAACGAACGCGAGCAGCAGATTGTCAGCAGTTGCAACCCAAATGATGTAGCCAGGGACATAGTAATACTTGCCATCATTGTCGATATCAATTGCTATCGGCTGCGACATGAGCGCGTTTGTGATGTAGCGTTGATGCTGAAGCCCCGATTCAGGTTGCGCCCAGAAGTAACGAAGGTACTGCACTCTGTCATTGCCGGTATCAGCGACGAAAATTAAGTATGGGATATCGGTGAGCAGCGTACCAGAACCACCATACGGGGCTCTTACCTCAATGTCCAGCGGATTGGAGAACTGATCGTTACCACTTCCGGGAGAGCCGTATGCGCGAATCGCATTGTAATTATTTTCCAGAAAAACAAGACGATTCCAGCACGGATCAACAAACGCGGCGAATTTGCTTGCAGCAGGACCGCTCATGCCCACTACCTGGGCGACCGATCCCGCGAATGACATGCAGAACACTTTCTTGCCAAAGTTGGAGACGGCAAAGTCTCTGTCCATCACATACTCTGGCGGGTTGGTCCAGAGCAGATTCTGGACTAACAACTGTGCATTGAGGGATGTAAGCGAGATTAAAGACAAGAGAATAAGTAGACTTAAGAATATCGCTGATCTCTTTAAGTCTATCGCTTTACTGAATGTTTTCATCTTCCCCTCCATCACGGCTTCTGCGGGGGTTCAAGGTAACCGGGTGGACGTTTGACGGTTGCGTTTGCCTCAAGGAACGGGAGCAACCCGTCGATGCGATCGAGCACCCAGAAATAGGGTCGCATTCTGTGGAACTTCATCATCCCCGCAACCGATGACGCCTGATAGCGATAGAGCGCGAAAGTCAAATTTACCGTGCAGGTATCGCCTTCGAAGCTATAGTCACAATCCTCCACCTGAAACTCGCCGAAGGGCCCGAAGAATTCGTCGAGCGGGTGAAACAGTCTGTCAGGTCGATACTTGAGTCGCGTCTCGGCAAGTTCGTAGATAGCCCGCAACTCCGCCCGTATCGTACTGTCGGCCATCATTTCGCCATCAATGATCAAGTCCCGGTTGAATGCCCAGTGTTCATACTCTGCTTTACCCAACTGGACGCTTTGTTGTACTGAATACAACGACATCTGCACAGCGGCTGTGTCGCCAATGCGAGAATCCTGGGCGCTGGCAGTGTTCCCAATGGGCAGGGCGGAAAGAACGAACCACCCCAGTGCCACCAAGCCAATGTTAACGAGATTACTTATTCTCATCATTCACTCCCCATTGATTTTCGGTACTGTCGAATCCATTTTGCTGCACGTGTGTTCGGATGATCTCTAACCACGGAATCAAAGAAATCGCTTCGGGCATCGGGATCCAGCTTGTTGGAAAGATCCACTAAGAGAATTTGAGCGTAGCCGTGATTAGGGTATTCAGTTACAAGGCGCTTGCTGGAATCTACTTCCAGAGAGTCATCATTTGAGCCTAATGCGAGTCTTCTCAGGGCAAAGAGTAGTTCCGGCTCGTAGATGGAACCCAAGCTGTTTCTCAAGACCGCTTGAGTTCTCTCTGTCATCTCAGTGTAGGCGCTCGGCTCGAACCACGACCGACATGCCTGGCCCAGCACTGCTACGATTTCATCATCTGAAGGTCTGTTCGGGAGTACTTCATATTCCACTGTCTTTGACACGAATGGGCCAAACTCTGCTCGTAGCGTATGCGGCCCCAAAATAAACTCTTTCTTGGCAGGATCTTCATAAGCGTAGTAGTAAGAATGAATGCGACGATCTACTAGCAAAGTCTCGCGTGGAGCTAGGCTCCGTGAGCCGATCCCGCCCATTGTGAAGCGGATATTCTCCATTGACCTCTGCGTTCCGATCTCGTCTATCAACTTCAGGACAGTCGGAAGAAATGTCGAGAGAACTTGCAGCGAATCGTCTGTTCGATTTATCACGGAAACGGTCGCATATATCTCCTGACCATAGAAATATTCCTTTGCCGACATGGAGAGTTGAATCTCAAGCGAGTCGGCAGTGAGGCTACGCCCCACGGCTGGCGAGAAGAAGGAGGAAACAGCCAGTAGCAACGCAACCAATACACTCTCAAATAGATATGAACGGCGTCCCGGGCTTCCGGAATCGCCGGCAAGAGCCTGCTCGCCCAGAACTACCACGTCGCAGTCTCCAATCTCGCTATGCAGCTGTCACAGATTTGCTTGTCATAAGGGTGCATAGCCGAGCCTGGGCAAAACAGAAAAAGAACATCCTGGATTGAATCAATATCCATCTTGTGCATCACGCAATTCTATGGAACATGTTCTGATGGCACATCACAGGCTTCATTGATCGTTTCGTCGACGAGGTGCACTAACTCATGGGTAGTTGTATACGAAACAGCATCGTCTTTGTGGTTGCTCCCAAATATGTCGCCCAGGCCTTCGACCTGTACGAAGCTGCCTCGATGTCCGGCTCTATCACAAGGGACTCTGTCTGCAACGTGTCACGCACATAGAACGGATTTATCGAGATCTTGGCCTCAATGAAGGAGTAATCAATATCCTGCAAGCCTTCCGGTATCGCATGAGAGGCCAACTAATGCAGCAATTACAATCATCACTGCCAACCCAACGCCATTATTCCGCCTGTGCATTTTGAATCTAGTCCCTTTTTGAATCGGTTATTCACAAAATACCCCCCCCCCCGCGATTCTGTCAAGCACAAACTTTGATCTTAACATCCGACTTCCCAACTTTTTCTTCCATCTATCAAAACGAGGCTGTGTGTCAAACTGTGCGATGCAGCCAGCAAAAGCTTGCACCTGAGCAGATTACATGGAGCAGAGCGGGATCGAACCGCCGACCTGTACGTTGCGAACGTACCGCTCTACCAACTGAGCTACTGCCCCATATCAGGTGAGCTTTGCGTCCACCGGGGGAGACCCGGTGCAGAGAGAAGATATACACGCAGCGCGGCCGGTCAAGCGATTAGTTGGCGATTGGGGAGGCCACTCTGGCTCAGCTCTGCCGATTCAGGGGCGAACCATGCCGGGCGCTTACCGCCTTCGGAGAAAAATCGGTCGGCATGAATGCCGACTCGTTGATCAGTCGGTTGAACTACTTCCTGGCTTTCGCCCGCGATTTGCCGCGCGTGCGCTTGCGGGCAGCGATGAAGCTATCGATCGACTTGTTGGCCAGGCTCTTCATGACATCATTCTGCAACTGATTCCAGAACGGATACATCCCGGCGTAGTCGGTCTTGTCACGCATCGCCTGACTGACACCGATCGGGCCATCCATCGCCTCGATCACCTCCAGCATATTGATCTTGCTCGGCTCTTTGGCCAGACGGTAACCGCCACGAACGCCCTGGTACGAACGCAGGATCTGGGCACGGGTCAGGTCTTTGAGGATTTTGGCGAGGAAGTCGCGCGGAATCTCCTCCGACTCGGCTATTTCGTTGATCGAACTGCGCTTGTCCTCCGGTTGTCTGGAAAGGAACACCACCGCCCTGAGAGCATAGTCAGCCTTTCGCGAAATCTTCATATTTATCCATCTCCTATCTGAACCTGTTACAATCGTTCAACATCAAATCTCTATTTTGTTCCAAACCTGGGCCTGCGCTTGATTCCCCTCGGCTCGTGCAGCCGGCGCCGGCGTTGTCTTTACCGCCATGTCTTAGAAGCCGATCTCTCATCTGTCGGGTGAGGGCAGATGATCTATCATAGTATCCACTTTTAAAATCCACAACCACGAATTCGACGTTGAGTTCAATAAAGAAGCTCGTCCAAGAAAACGTCGGTCAGGCTGCCGGAGCGAGTCAGCTTCGATGTCAGGTCGTGATTTTCTGCGTGACCCGGATCAAGCCTTGAATTTCGTCTGTGGTTGTATTACCTGGAACCGGGCCCGGATTGCCCGTAAACTGGTCCCTGTATGTTAGTTCTTGCGCCTCTTCGATGTCGTCTTGAGCTTCGCAATGGTCTCGCCACGCAATTGCTGGCGGAACTGATGCTGGAGTCGCTGCCAGAACGGAAACATCGTACATTTGTCTGCACGGTCGCAATCGCAACCACGGTCACCGCGCACGCAGAGATTCAAGCCCAGGGGACCATCCATTGCCTCGATTACATCAAGCACGCTGACCTGGCCGGCCGGCTTGGCCAGCTGGTAGCCGCCGTGCACTCCCTGGTACGAGCGCAGGATCTGTGCGCGCGTAAGTTCCTTGAGGATCTTCGCCAGGAAATCGCGCGGGATAGCCTCACTCTCGGCAATTACATTGATTGAGTTCCGCTTTTCAGTGGGCTGCTTAGCAATATGCAAAACAGCGCGAAGAGCGTAATCAGACTTGCGTGAGATCTTCATTTGTAGTCTGTCTCCTAATGCTTCGGCCCGCTGCCATACGGGTTACATGAAAACTGCCTCTAGGTCATAATGAGTAATGTATACCGCAAACTCAGGCAGTTGTTTCAGCGAATACATCGGAGAAAGTAACCATCTTCGACTCGCAAGTCAACTATGCCTTAAACGGTCTACGATTATACTGCCTGATATTTATATAAATCCGCAACAAATGTAAATGGATTTTTTAGTAAATTTATCGCGATTTCGCCGGCTTAACCCTTCAACGCTCCTGCATATTCAAGTAGTAATCTTTCGCCGGTATCATTCTATTTGCTTCTTCCGGCTACCTAGCTTAATTGTTCCGCATGGACAAGTCTGGTCAACAACTGCGTCTTTGCCTTGCCCAGATCAACTCAACGGTAGGGGATCTCGAAGGTAACCTGGCTAAGATCCTGGCAGCCATTGACACCGCTCGCACGAGCGGTTGCAGCCTGGTAGCTTTCCCGGAGCTGGCGTTGTGCGGTTATCCGCCGGAAGACCTCCTGCTGAACAAGAGTTTCCTGAAGGCTAACGCCAAGTACATCAAAAAGGTAGCTGCACATTCGCAGGGTATCGCCGTTATCTGCGGCTTCGTCGGCTCTTCGGCCGACAGGGTATTCAATTCCGCCCTGGTCGCGGAGGATGGCAAAGCGCTCTACACCTACTCCAAGGTGGCTCTGCCCAACTATGGTGTTTTCGATGAGAAGCGCTATTTCACGCCCGGCTCTGAAATCCCGCTGTTGAAATTCGGCGAAGCGCTTGCCGGGCTCAATATCTGCGAGGATATCTGGATCTGCCCCGGAATAACCGAGTCGCAGGCCAGCCTCGGCGCGCGGCTCATACTAAACACGTCAGCCTCACCTTACCATATGCGTCGCGTCGAAGAACGAATTGACCTGCTCCGGGATCGCGCCCAGCGGAACAACTGCCACGTCGCCTATGTCAATCTGGTTGGCGGTCAGGACGAGCTGATTTTCGATGGTGCCTCGATGGTGGTTAACCCGGCAGGGAAGGTAATCGCCGGCGCCGAAGCATTCGCCGAGGATATGCTGGTAATCGATCTTGAGATTCCGACAACCGCTGCCGAAGAGATACCAGCCACAGCTTCAGTTGCCGACCACGAAGAGCCATTCCGGGTCAAGGTGGTCAATCTCAACTCAAGTGGAGTCGCCGAGAAGGCCAGCAAAGCCGGCCACTCCGGGGAACGACAGCTTCCGCTGGCGGAGGAAGTGTTTCGTGCGTTGGTGCTCGGAACGCGAGACTACATCCAGAAAAACGGCTTCTCCAATGTTGTTATCGGACTCTCCGGCGGCATCGATTCCGCGCTCACCCTTGCGGTTGCTGTGGAAGCGCTCGGGGCAGATTCCGTTCATTGTATCTTCATGCCGTCTCAATTCACCTCCGAGCTCTCGTTCACGGCTGCGGAGAGGCAGGCGCGGTTACTGGGCTGCCGGATGGAGACGATTCCGATTGATGAAATCTACAATGTCTATGTCCGCGAGCTCAAGCCGCACTACCCTCGCATCGCGACCGGGTTGACATCAGAAAACCTGCAGGCGCGGATCAGGGGAAACATCCTGATGGCATACTCCAATCGCAGCGGAGCCATCGTACTCAACACCAGTAACAAGTCAGAAGCAGCGGTTGGCTACACCACGCTTTATGGTGACATGGTCGGGGGATTTGCCGTGTTGAAGGATATCCCCAAGACATTGGTATTCGAGATCAGCCGCTACCTGAACAAGTCGCGCAGCAGGGAAGTGATCGCCGAGGAGATCATCGCCAGACCACCGACCGCTGAGTTGAAGGCGGATCAGGCCGACTCGGACTCTCTGCCGCCATACGAAGTGCTCGACGAGATCCTGCGACTCTATGTCGAACTCGATACCGAGGAAGCTGAGATAGTGAGGCTGGGGTTCGAGCGCAAAACCGTGAAGAGGGTTATTGCGATGGTGCGTGCTGCCGAATACAAGCGACGCCAATCACCGCCCGGCATCAAGGTTACTCCACGCGCATTTGGACGCGATCGGCGCTGGCCGATTACAAACAGATTTTGACCCGCTTTTCGCCAGATTGCGGTTGCATATTTGCCGCAAAACATAGTTAATGTAGACGAATAAATATACAGGGGCGTAAGTGCTGATTCGCCGCGAGTCGTGACTCAGCGGTGATATAACCAATTGGTGGAGGGAGCTGGATGCTAAAGGAATTCAAGGAGTTTGCGCTACGAGGCAACGTTGTCGACATGGCCGTCGGCATCGTGATCGGCGCAGCGTTTGGCACGATTGTCAAGTCGCTGGTTGCTGACGTAATCATGCCGCCAATCGGCTTGCTGTTGGGAGGAATCGACTTCTCGAATCTGTTCATTGTCCTCAAACAGGGCGAAGTCGCCGGAACGTTTTCGACACTGGCCGAAGCCCAGGCGGCCGGCGCAGTGACGCTCAACTATGGAATGTTCATCAATACCGTGGTGAGCTTCCTGATCATTGCGTTCGCGATCTTCATGGTCATCAAAGCCATGAACAAAATGAAGAGAGAGAAAGAGGAGAAACCGGCAGAACCGACAACCAAAGAGTGCCCGAAGTGCTACTCCACCATTCCGATTAAAGCAACCCGCTGCCCCAGCTGCACTTCCGAAATCGGCTCCGCGTAGTCGCAAATCGCCAGTTTAGGTTTGACTTCACGACCGCCTTCCACCGGGAAGGCGGTTTTTATTTGTCTGGAATCAGTGCCGCGTTTGATGATTCAGTATCGCTGCTTTCGCTCCTGTAGGATCAGATTTGGGCTACCCAGAATGCTGATTCTATAGTATATTTACCACGTTATCTGGCGACAATAGTGAGTACTCAGTCCGAATGGAGGTTCGTGATGAAGTACGTTCTTTCCCTGGCACTGGCTGGCGCCCTGATCCTTACAGCGCTGGCTGTTGCGTCTCCGACCAGTAATCTCTACAAGGTTTCAATAAACGATGTTGAGTCGGCCCATACACTGGCAGCACAACTGCAGCGGCTTGAGGCTGCCGCGATCCTGCGAGTAGCGGATGGCTACCTGATTCTATCTACTGCCTTCGATGCCGAAAGCATCAAGAGCGCGGGGCTGCCACTTGAGTTGGTGAGTGAGAGAATCAGACCGGAACAGCTGGCGCTCTACGGGGGACTGGACCGCGACGCGCAGATTCCGTTTGAAGTGGTATACCGCGATGATGGCCTGAATCTCTACCGCCTCCCCGACAATGTGGCGGAAGAGATGATCGTCAACCTGCAACTCAATCGGCTGCGACCGATTGACCTGCCGATTCGCTTCTCGGCGCCGTCTACTCCGGCGTGGCACGGAACGAGCATGGATCAGTTCAGTAAGCTGCTCGATCAGATTAACCAGGATTCCCTCAGCTATTACAACCGCAAGTTAGAGGCATTTGATGGCCGCGTCGCCGGTACAGCGAACGTTTACCGGGCGCGCGATTCGATCAAGGCGTGGTTTGAGGCATTCGGCTACGATTCGGTCTACATCGACGGGTTTTATGCCGATGTCTCCTCCCCGAATTCTCCCTGCTTCAATGTCGTTTGTGTAAAACCGGGTACAGTTTACTCCGACCTGCAAATCGTGGTAGGGGCGCACTACGACGCGGTTTGGGGCTCTCCCGGCGCGGATGATAACGGCTCCGGTAGCGCCGGAGTCATCGAAATGGCACGGGTGCTGGCGAATGTCGATACGGACGCAACGTTCAAATTCATAACCTTCGATGCGGAAGAGTGGGGGCTGTACGGTTCGTGGCACTACGCCGAAGAAGCCTACAATCGGGGTGACGAGATTATACTGATGTTCAATATGGATATGATCGGATACTACCTCAGCTTCCCCTGGGCCTACCTCTACAATGCCGCCAACAACCCCTACGGCAGCCTCTGGCAAAGCCTGGCGACCACTTACTCGTTGCAGGGCGAAATCGGCGGCAACTCAGGGTCCTCCGATCATTATCCCTTCTACCAGTATGGATACGATGTCGTCTTCCTGATCGAAGGATGGTTCAACGACTACTACCACTCCTATCGTGACAGCACGAGTTACATCGATTTTTCATTTATGCGTGCGATGGTGCAGACGTCGCTCGATTTGGTCTACCAGGTATCGAACAGCAATGACTTCGATGGTGATGGAATCGCCAATGACATCGACAACTGTATCACGACCTACAATCCGAATCAGGAGGATCCTGACGCGGACAGCCTTGGCTCGGTATGCGACAACTGCCCTGACGTTTACAACCCGACACAAATCGATCTTGACCACAACGGGGTAGGTGATCACTGCGATGGAAACCTCCACATCATATCGCGCGATCTACCCGATGCCTACCTCGACGTGCCATACTCCATCGAGCTGGAGGCGGTCGGCGGAATCGAACCGTATAACTGGACATTCATGGGCGGTGACCTGCCCTACGGTTGCACATTCTCAGGTGGTGAGACGGCGGTGATTTCGGGGACACCGAGTTACAACGCGACCTACTATTTCACCGTTGGAGTTACTGACCAGAGTACACCGGCGAAATCTGACATCGTGAGCCTTCATATCACGACGACCGATCCGCCGCCACCGGAATACCTGTGTGGTGATGCCGATGGCAACGACCTGATCTCGATCGGCGACGCAGTCTTCATAATCAACTACATCTTCGGGGGCGGTCCGGCTCCCGATCCACCTGCAGCAGGGGATGCCGACTGCACGGGCGGGGTTTCAATCGGTGACGCGGTTTATCTGATCAGTTACATCTTTGGTGGTGGTCCGATACCTTGCCTCTCCTGCATGTAGACAGTCTGAGGATTTCATTCGAACAGGTCTAGTCCGGAACAAAGATCGTTGGCGGGAATCGAACAGTTCCCGCCTTCTTCCTTTACAACACCTTCATTTTGCGCTGGAGCATCCGTACCACTCTTTAAACAGCAACAAACAACTCTGAAAGGTCTGGAGTGGAATGACAGCCGCACAAAATCCGGTTGCCCTGGTAACGGGAGCAAACAAAGGAATCGGACTTGAGGTCGCGAGAAAGTTGGGAGAGATCGGAATTCATGTGGCTGTGGGGAGCCGTGATCGAGCACGCGGCATTCATGCTGTTGAACAGTTGAAGCGTGAAGGACATAGCGTGGAACTGGCTGTTGTGGATGTTAACAGCCAGGAGTCGATTGATGCAGCCATCGCCGCGCTTATCAAACAGCGAGGGCGAATCGATATCCTGGTTAACAACGCCGGGATACTGCTGGACTGGGATGATGATGCTTCCACGTTGAACCTCGAGAAACTGAGACAGACAATGGAGACCAACTTCTACGGAGCACTCCGTATGGTCCGGGCGGTGTTGCCGCATATGCAGGCTCGCGGGTACGGGCGGATAGTCAACGTCTCAAGCACAATGGGCTCACTCAGCTACAACAGTGGAGGTGGAGGCTCCTCGGCACCTACTTACCGCTTGTCGAAGACGGCGCTGAACGGCCTGACAGCCATATACTCCCAGGTTCTGCGGAATGGCGATATCAAGATAAACTCCGCCAGCCCCGGCTGGGTCAGGACCGATATGGGTGGGAAAAATGCCACACGCTCGGTTGATGAGGGGACTGATACGATAATCTGGCTGGCGACTCTGCCGAAGAGTGGACCGAATGGAGGTTTTTTCAAGGATCGTAAGCCCCAGGATTGGTAGTGACCGGCTGATCGGCACGATGGAACAAGCTAAGCTGCCTGGCCCCGTAGACTCTCTAGTCCTTTGGCAACTCCTGCCCCCCCATATAAAGCCCCAATTCTTTGTCGGGACCCTCTAAGTGACGAATAAACCATGAGTGAACCAGTTCGAGGAATTGGTAGGCGGGCGTCATCTCCCCATTCACAAATTCACTCTTGTACTGTCTCAGTCTGTTCAGAAGATCTTCATGCTCCTCGCGGTGAGCGTCCGCCTGCGGGAACCGCAGACGCGTCATGAAATCTTCCTCCACGCGGAAATGCTCTTCCACGTCCTCGATCAGCAGCGCCATCTCCGCTTCAATCCTGTCACGCGGGTTGTCCTCAACCACCGCCTTGTGGACACGATTGATCATTTCAAACTCGTGCCTGTGACGCCGGTCCATTTCTCCGACGCCTGTCTCAAACCTGCTTTCCCACAAAAGGAACTTCACTAACTCGGTCCTTCCCCAAACTTGTTGTGATTCGAATGTTTCTGGAAGCCATTGAACAGCGGACTATGAGAATCCATAGCTAGAGACGGAGGAGGGAGTGACGGGCTGAAGTCGAAGTATCGGATTTACCTGCTGCCCAGCAGGTCTGATGCGGAGATACGCTGTACTTGCTTAGTTCTCTTGAGCTTCCTGCTTCAATATCTTCTCTACCAGCCCGGCTATCTCATCGCTGGTCGGTTCGACCGCAGACGGCCAACGGGCGATGATCCTATCTTCTCCATCCAGGAGGAACTTATTGAAATTCCAGCCGATCTCTTCCGCTGGCTCAGAATGCGCCGTCAGGTAGGCGTACAAGGGATGAATATCCGCACCCTTGACCGATATCTTGGCCATCATCGGAAACGTGACATCATACGTGGAGGTGCAGAATTCCAGGATCTCTTCGTTGCTGCCTGGCTCCTGATTGCCGAAATTGTTCGCCGGGAAACCAATCACCACAAACCCTCGATCGGCAAACTTCCGGTAGAGTGCTTCTAAACCGGCATACTGCTTGGTGTATCCGCACTTACTGGCCACATTCACGATCAACTTCACTTTGCCTGCAAACTGATCCAAACTGGTTGTATCGCCATCGATCGTTTGGAATTCGATGTGTGTTAGATCTGTCGGGATTGCCGTCGTCATCTCATTACCTTTTGAATCAGCCTTCTTTTCCGTGTCCGACATCTGAACCTGATTGTTTTGCGCAACCTTAGCGCCCCCAAAAGCGTCTCCTACCAACGTAAGCAGGAAAAGCGAACAAGCCGAAATGAGGATTCTTGTCACGGTAGTTTTCACTCTCCAATAAAAGACAAAGTAGCTCTTGTTAGATAAATTTGCAAGCAAAACTAAATCTCGAAACTTTATTTCAAGAGTGCCGCAAATCTTCAAATTGATACGCAGAAATCCGAGATTTTTGCAAAAAGAGTGAGAAAAAGTCAGTAAATACTCCAGGTTCAGATATTTCTTTTGCAGAATCGGCTGTCTAACTCGGAACATGGCAGTTTCACCACAATCACCGCGTCCAGACAATACCTGTTGGCAAACACGAGGAGGGTCGCATGGCAAAGGCAGCGTTCAAACCAGACTGGTCACAGTTTGTACTCAAAATCTACATCAAGAAGAGTCCACAGCAGGTTTTCCGTGCCTGGACAGAAGGAAAGCTGATTAAGAAGTGGTTCTCGGTTGATGCTGATTTTGAGCCTCGGAAAGGTGGTCGAGTTTACTTCCGCTGGCTTGCGGGGGATGAGATGGATGCGAAGGTTATCAGAGTCGTCAAGAATCGCAGCCTGGTGATTCCATTTGGCGCAAGTGGGGAAGAGGTCGAAGTCAAGTTCCGCAAAAAAGGGAGCGGCTGTATCTGCGAGCTACGTCAGTACAACATGGCAACCACGGAGCGCATGAAATGGACCTTCCACAAAGGTTGCAGCAACGGCTGGGTATTCTTTCTGACGAACCTCAAGTCGGTTCTCGAAAATGGCATCGACCTGCGCAGTAACGATCCCACGATGAGCTACCG
>JBECKX010000173.1:0-15340 GCA_040235515.1 Candidatus Zixiibacteriota bacterium | reverse complement strand
CTTGATATAAAGCGGAAAATCTATAATTTCCTGAGCTACCGGGGATTCTCTCCTGATGCCGTTCGCGACGCCTGCGAGCGGTTTCTGCGGGAGGAAATCGAGTAAGCTGGGATTTGCCGAGGTGGTGTTGAATTATCCACCACGGTGATGGCGGATTAGCTCGCTGGATCATCAGACGATGAACGGAATCGCAGTTTGTGGCGCCTGGTGCGCTGCAATAGGCTCAGCTGGTTCTTGAGTCCGGCGAATCGTGATCGGAACCCACCCCCTTCTCCTGGGGAATGGGGATTAGGGGGATAGGGGAAAAACAGATGACCTCCGAAACTGAGCGGTTGGCACAGTTTGCCGACGCAGTTCGTGATTCTACTTTGAAACGGCTGCGCCATGTTCCGGAGGGATTTGAGAACTGGAAACCTGCGACAGGCAGCCTCAGCATCGCCCAGATAGCGATGCACCTGGTGGCAGTCGATCGCTGGCTCTTTCATAAAGTTACCGATAAGCGGTTGGAACCAATCGCCGCAGCCGATGTTGAGTACGCAATTGGTTCACGCCGGCAATATCTAAGTTTGCTCGAAGATTTGCGCGCATGCGGCACTCAACGCAGCAGGCTGATTCGCGAATTGTCGGAGGACCAACTGGCGCAAGAGCTGCCCGACACTCGATTTGGAGAAGTAGCAACGCTGTGGTGGATAATTGTCAGAGGCAATCTCGACCATGAGATTCACCATCGAGGCCAGCTGGCATCATATTTGACATTGATCGAGCATGAAACTGAGAGGACACATTGAAAGCCGCAGAAATCAGAGAAGCTTTCTTATCATACTTTGAAAAGCACAATCACAAGCGTTTGCCATCATCGCCGCTGATTCCTCGCGATGACCCCACGCTGCTTTTTACCAACGCCGGCATGAACCAGTTCAAGGATGTCTTCCTTGGACAACGCAAGGTGGACTACAGGCGTGCGACGACTTCGCAGAAATGTATGCGTGCAGGCGGCAAGCATAACGACCTCGAGAACGTGGGACAGACGGCACGGCATCATACCTTTTTCGAGATGCTGGGCAATTTCTCATTTGGCGACTACTTCAAAGAGGATGCCATCAAATTTGCCTGGGAGTTTCTGCGCAAAGACCTCGGGCTGTCACCGGACCGCCTCTATGCCACCGTCTACACCGATGATGATGAAGCGTTCGAGCTGTGGGGCAAGATTGCACCCGAACTGAAAAATGGCCGTATCCTCCGCTTCGGCGAGAAAGACAATTTCTGGTCGATGGGCGAAACCGGCCCCTGCGGTCCCTGCTCGGAGGTCCATTACGATCGTGGTGAACAGTATGGCAAGAACGCCACTGTCAACGATGATGGCGACCGATTTATGGAGATCTGGAATCTGGTCTTCATGCAGTTCGATCGCGATGCCGATGGCAGGATGACTCCGCTGCCGAAGCCATCCGTCGACACCGGCGCCGGACTCGAACGCATGGCTATGGTGCTGCAGAAGGTTGAGTCCAACTATGACACAGACCTGTTCAAACCACTTCTCGCAAAGATTGTCGACCTTACCGGCAAGCCATACCATGAAGACCAGCGTGGCGTGTCGCACAGGGTAATTGCTGATCACATACGCGCCTTGACCTTCTCGATTGCTGATGGCGGCAACTTCGGGAACGAAGGACGCGATTACGTACTGCGCCGCATTCTGCGCAGAGCCGCACGGCACGGCAGGCTGCTCGATCAGACTCAGCCGTTCATCTACAAGCTCACTTCGGTACTGGTTGATGAGATGGGTGACTCCTTCCCCGAAATCAAACAGCAGGCTGAACATGTTAGCCTGGTGATCAAGACGGAGGAGGAGGGTTTCAACGAGACGCTTGATCGCGGACTCGGGATCTTCGAGAAGATCATCAGCAAGCTGGAGAAGGAGGGCAAGCAGGTATTTCCGGGTGACGAAGCGTTCAAGCTTTACGACACCTACGGTTTCCCGGTCGATATGACACAAGTGATGGCGCGTGAACGCGGCATGAGTGTCGACATGGCCGGCTTTGAGGATGGTCTCAAGGAGCAACGCGAGCGCTCACGCGCCGGTGCGAGTTTCGAGACAACATTCAGCGGTAACCTGCCGGGGTCAACTTTCAAGGGTTACAATGACAGCTTCATGCTTGAGAGCGAAGTCAAGTTCGCCGAGCAGAAGGGAGATACACTTCATATCGTCCTCGATGAAACAACCTTCTACGGCGAGAGCGGTGGCCAGATCGGGGATGTCGGCGTACTATCGATTGACGGCACGGTCTACCAGGTTGTCGACACCCAGAAAGTCGGCGACTCACTCGTGCATGTCGTTAGGGGTGAAGTCGACGATCCGAAGAAACTGATAGGCAAAACCGCCAGCGCCGCGGTGGACGGCGAACGCCAGAAACATACTCAGCGCAACCACACCGCCACGCATCTCCTGCACAAGGCGCTCAGGACCGTACTGGGAGAACATGTGCAACAGAAAGGTTCGTTGGTTGCTCCTGATCGGTTGCGTTTCGATTTCTCGCATCACAAGGGGATGACCCCTGAGGAAATTGCGGAAGTGGAGCGTCTCGTCAATGAGCAGATTCTGAAAAACTACCCGGTGCAATGGGGTGAGTATGGATTCGATGAAGCCAGGCAGAAGGGTGCAATGGCGCTTTTCGGCGAGAAGTATGGTGACCGCGTCCGCATGGTGACGGTGGGTGATGAAGGCGCTAATGACGTCTACTCGCGCGAGCTGTGCGGCGGTACGCATGTACAGGCCACCGGCGAGATCGGGCTCTTCGTGATCGCCTCGGAATCAGCGATTGCCGCCGGCATCAGGCGCATCGAAGCGCTGACCGGCGAGGGAGCGCTGGCTTATCTGCGTTCCCGGGAACGCCAGATCGAGGAAATGGCGCAGACAGCCAAGCTTCCGGTTGAGGAAATCAGCGCGAAGTTCAACGACCTGCTCGAGGAGAACAAGAAGCTGCGGAAGCAACTGGAGAAGATTGAGGCGCAAAACGCCGCCGCGCAGATTCTCGAACTCTTCAACAGCAAAGCAACCGATATCAATGGCACCAAGGTTCTTGTTGACTCTCTTACCTCTAAGGAAGTTGTTAAGGTATACGAGGAGCGAATTCGTGATGAAGCCGCGGCTCTCCTGGGTGCGTTCGTAAATGATGAAGGGCATTATGCAATTATTTCATCACAGCAAAGCATCAAGGATGGTGTCAAACCGCAGGAACTCAGCAAGGCAATCAATGCCGAGTTTGAGGGACGCGGCGGTGGGCGTCCGACGATAACACAGGGATCGCTGCGGAAGTCAATCGATTTGAACACCTTCAAGGAATTCGTGCTGTCACACTTGCAGGGAAACGCGAAGTAAGAATCATATGTCAATCTTTGACAAGCTAATGGAGTCCGCGCGCCGGAAGGGCGCGGGATTCCTGACACTGCTTGACCCGGGTGAGCATGGCAAAGCCAACCTGGTCGAGTGCGCTGAGCAGGCGGAGCAGGGGGGGGCTGATGCATTGTTGATCGGCGGCTCGCTGATCTTCTCCGACCTGATGGAGGCGATCATCCGCGAGATCAAGCAGCGTGTGACCCTGCCGATTATCATCTTCCCCGGTGGATCGGGCCAGGTGTGTCGCGGTGCGGATGCAATATTGTTTACTTCGCTGCTCTCAGGGCGCAATCCGGAGTACCTGATCGGTGAACAGGTAAAGGGTGCTCCGCTGGTGCGACAGTATGGGCTGGAAGCCATCCCGACCGCGTATATGCTGATCGAATCCGGTGCTCGTACTTCAGTTGAATATCTGTCGCATACTCATCCGATCCCCCGGCACAAGCCCGATATAGTCAAGGCTCATGCCCTGGCAGCCCAGTACCTGGGGATGAAGATGGTGTATCTCGAAGCCGGTTCGGGTGCGATACACTCAGTCCCGGAGAAGATTATCTCAGCGACGGCGGCGTATGTGCCGCTCCCGATCATCTGCGGAGGGGGTATCAGGCAGCCGGAGGAAGCGCGCGCCAAAGTTGAAGCCGGCGCCAGCTTTGTGGTAGTGGGGAACCGCTTTGAGGAACAGAACCATCTGCCACTTTTCACCGAGTTTGCCGACGCGATTCATACAGGTCCCCGCGAGGCCGTCACTCAGCCGTTTCCCCGTGTCGAGTAGAGGCGGCCGCAGTGCATGATCCCAAACAGATAGTTGCCGAGGCGGTGGAGACCTCGATCCGCATCAGGCAGGAATTCGCAACAGAGCGAGAGCGCTGGTTGCTCTCAGCAGCTGAGCAACTCGCCAGGACTCTTGCTGCCGGCGGGAAGATACTGATCGCAGGCAACGGCGGTTCTGCCGCCGATAGCCAGCACTTTGCCACAGAGTTCGTAGTACGCTTGACTTCCGAGGCGAATCGGCAGGCGCTGGCTGCAATTGCCCTCACCACAGACACCTCACTGCTGACGGCGTGTTCAAATGATTTTGGCTTCGATCAAATCTTTGCGCGTCAGTTAGAAGCGCTTGGAAACAAAGGAGACGTCTTCATCGGACTATCGACTTCTGGATCATCTGCGAATATCCTCAAGGCATTTGCGTGCGCCAGAGAGAAAGGGTTGGTGACGATCGGGATGTTCGGGGAAAAAGGTTGTGCCACGGCATCATTGGTTGATCTCTCACTCGCGGTGCCATCCACATCAACGATGCGTATTCAGGAGGAGCATATCTTTGCGCTCCACCTGCTGGCGCAATTGACCGAGAAACTACTGCTCCAGCGCGGCTGACTTGCGTTTCATCAGGTATCTTGGCTCCGTAGAGCCGGTCGAGTAAGATTCGCGCAATTCGAATCTGCTGAATTGACCCTCGCGTTCGCTTCCCTGCAATCCCCAGTGGTCAATCGCCTCCGGGCCGATTATCAGGTAGTCGATGCCGAGAGAGTCGGCGTAGTGCTCCAATCCAGCAATATCATGCCTTGAATCATCATGTTCGATTGCACCCCACCAGGAGTAGATCTGCATCTCCGGGTCTGCAGGATAAACGAAATCAAACGGCGCGATCACTTTAGTGCCGAGACGCATCTCATGGAGCATTGCCTCGTTGGTGGCGAGTTGATCATAACGATCGGGGATAGCCTCTCGCAACAGCGCGAATGTACCATAGCCGAAGAAGACGACCTGCCAGAGCAGGAACAGCACAGAGATCCAGCGCCGCCCACGAGTTTTGCCCTCCGAAAGATTGACCCATACCTGTGCGATGATAATGGCCATCACCGGAACCAGCGGAATCATGTAGCGAGTGAATTTCGGCAACGGAGATATCCCGATAACGGCGAATAGCCCGGCAAGATAGAGGATGGGCAACCTGAAGGTTTTCCATTGCTCCTTCAGTACGAGCGGCAGCGCCAACAGGAATGAGATTGTCAGTCCGATGACCTCCGGCTTGCGCAGGATTCGTTTGTGCTCCTCGACCAGGTTCGTGAACAGGTGCCACCACTTGTAGTCGAAATGTGTGGTCATCAGGGGATTGTCAAACATTTGCTGATGGAACAATTCCGGTGTGGAGAAGTAGCCGGAGAGGTAGGGCGCGAATGCGACCGCGCCGGCGATACCAAAGATTATCGCTCCGATCCACTTTCGTGTTACCAGCAATGCAACAATGCCGGCGACCACGCAGGCGAATCCGAAAGCATGCGTAAGTCCCGCAAGACCGGAGAGTAAGCCTGCGATGAAATAGAGCCGCCACGATTCGATTTCGAACGCACGCCACAGCAAGAGAAACCCGCATCCCCCACACAGCACAAGCAACGCTTCGGGACGAAACTCAAGCATTTGCTCCCAGTATATCGGAGCGAACATCAGGATCAGGAGAGTGAAGGCCGCCAGGTTGGGGGATTCTCGCCCCCGCAGGAATGTAAAGATCATGAACAGCAGCAGCAGCCCTGAGACTGCCGAGATCGCCCTGAGCTGGTATAAACCCCAGCCGAAAATCTTCGAATCGAGAACTCCCGCCCACACCAGTAGCTTGTGGTAGACAACTATCTCCCGGTCAAGCGGCGGGAGATCGCCGAATAGTTCGGAAATCACCACTCCATCAGTGGTTAGTGAGAGCACCTGCTGCCCGATCCAGGCCTCGTCGTTGTGAATCCTGCGTTCGAAGAAGCCCAGCGAGAGCAGGAGCAGAAAAATAGCGGCGCCGAAGAGAGGCAGTCGGTATGTCTTTAGAATTGCTCGTTTCTGCATGATCTAGTGCTGATCTCTGAAGTTCAGCGCAAAGATACCGGTCTTTGGTGTCGCTACAAGCGAATTGCCTTCCTCCCGACCGATTGACCGGCTGATCACGAGAAAGTTGAGACTATGGGGCCTGTTGCCGACTATAAAGAGTACCACGGTGACAGAGTTGTCACGGGCAGCCGGATCAAATAACTTGACGTGGTCTCGATTATTGCCAATATTCGACGCCTGTCGAAGGAAGACAATCTATGGCTAAGATGAAGAAAGCGAAAGTCGCAACGCGAGCTGATGAGGCTCCGTTCGGCAAGAAGAACTGGATGATACTGGGTGCGGGGTTGGTTTCGATCATCCTCGGTTTCATCACTCTGGCATCCGGTTCGATCACGCTGGCGCCGATTCTCCTCGTGCTCGGTTATTGTGTGCTGATTCCGGTCGGCATCATGATAAAGGACAAGCCGGCCGAGGGTACCGAGAGCGGCAGCTAGTTGATTCGCTGACAAGTACTTGATCGACAAATTTGTGCGCGAGCGCTCTTGACATGTGGCAACGCGTACTATATATCGTCTGAAACAGATTCCCAGCATTGGGCTGCAGAGCGGTCACTGCTGGGACTGCTGTTTTAGAGGGCTGATGATTCACGATTGGGTGGTTAGCTCAGTTGGTTAGAGCACCTGCTTTACACGCAGGGGGTCACTGGTTCGAATCCAGTACCGCCCATTTTTATCGAGTTAAGATCTGTCGGGGACTCGAATCAGAATCGCCGCTGAGAGCGAAAAGTCACGATTGACAAATCGCGGGAATGATATATATTCCCCTGCCGTTGCTCACGCTTTCGAGTGCTGCAGCGGATTACATTGCGAAGAATAGCCGGGGTCGTAGTTCAGTTGGTTAGAATGCCTGCCTGTCACGCAGGAGGTCGCGAGTTCGAGTCTCGTCGACCCCGCTTTTTATCACTCTCAGCAAACTCTGGATGTTTCAGCAGGTATTCCAGAGGCTTCTCAGAATCCCCAAGCGGAAAAACAGAAATCTTCAGCGTATCTTCACCCAAGATAACTTCTTGAACCATAAGCTGTAACAGGCGAGTCTGCTCCTCTGGAGTCAGTTCATTGTAGATCGCCCGGAAGTCCTGCAGCGTCTTCGTAAGCAATTCAGTGTCGATTTGGTAGTCCTTGAGTTGTCCAATCTCGAATTCCAGACGCTGAATCTGGGTTTCCAGTTGTTCTTTTCGGGTTTCCAGTTCCGGGAGACGGTCAGACATAGCTTTCGGTAGGTCCCCATGCTTCTCCACGTATCGGATCATGTTGTCAATTGAGTCTTGAACCGGCTTCAGTTCCTTTTTCAGGGCATTCAGCTCTTTGGTCTTGGTCTTGGCATTGGTCACTGAATCCTTGTTAGCCTTGCGAACCGCTTCTTTGATGACGGCTTCGTCAGTTCCGATCTCACACAGCTTGTTAACGACCGCATCCTCAATCGCCCGAGCACCAATCTTCCTGACTTTGCACTCTTCCTTCGAATACTTTGACACACGGGTACAACGGTAGTAAAGGTAGCGTCCACTCTTGGCAGGACTCGGTGTCATCATCGAACCACAATCGCCGCACTTGAGGATGCCCCTCAGCCGGAAATTGTATTTGTTCTGGGTGGGACCTGTCCGCGTCTGTTTGTTCTTTTCCAGCATCTTTTGCACGTGGTTGAACCGAATGACCGGGACAAGCGCTTTGTGTTTGCCTTCAAAGCTCTGACCCCCAAAGGTCGTCTTCCCAATATAAAGCGGATTAGACAGAATGTAAGTGATCGTCCACTTGGAGAATTTGGTTTTTTTCTTACTCTTGGTCCGATATCCCATGCCATTGATTTCTTTGGCTACGGCTGCCGGTGATCCCAACTTGACGAACAGATCGAAGATCTTCTTCACAACCGCAGCTTCTGTCTTGTGTGGAATCAGCAGACCCTTCCTATCCTTATGGCGTTCGTAGCCGAAAGGAGCCCGTCCACCGTGCCAGAGACCCTCTTCGGCCTGCGACAACATCTTGGCGCGGGTTCTTTCCCTGATGGTCTCAAGTTCGAATTCTGCGAAACTCATGAGGATATTGATGAAGAAACGGCCGTGAGCGGTCGTGGAGTTGAGTTCCTGTGTGGCGCAGACGAACTGGCAATCATGCTCCTGCATGATTTCGTAGAGTGTCCAGAAATCTTTGATATTCCTGGTCAGCCGATCCATCTTGGTCGTAACGACCACATCAACTTTGTTCTGCTTGATATGTTCGAGTAGCTCGCTCAATCCAGGCCGGTCGGTGCTGCCCCCAGAGCTGAGGTCTTTGATTGTCGTCACATACTTCCAGCCGTTCGGCTCCTGGCTGGCGATGTAAGCTTTGCAAACCTTTTCCTGACTCTCAAGCGACGAGTATTCGACGCGACGGTGCTGGTCCTCCGTGGATAGCCTCGCATAAACGTAGCAACGTTTCTTTTCACCATTGACTGGACTCAAGACTGCTTCCCTCGCCCCGGTTTGACATTCTTATCGATTAGCTGTTCCACCCAGTCCTGAATGGTCTGATTCTCTTTGGCCACCTGTATTCGCAGTTGTTGGTGAAGCTCCTCACTCAGTCGAATGTGAATCATCTTCGGCTTCGTATGGGTCGTTTTTTCTCTCGGCATAGGCATCATCCTTGATTCGAGTGTTCAGTTATAAATATAGCTTGTCGGACACCTGAAAGCCAGTTATTTTACATTGCTAAGGTTAAAAGGCTAATTAGGTATTGGAGATAGTTATGGCAATACCAGGATTGACAAATCAGCAACACAGGGAGATTCTTTCACGATTGCTTAAGCTGGCGGAAACAGCTTCCTCCATAAAGGAAATCCACCCCGCAGGCCCTGAATATCATTCTCTCATGGCTTGCTTCTTAATTCATAGCATGACAGCAGCCAGAAGCCTGGAGGCTTTATATAAAGCTTTCGGTGAAGATTGGTTCCCCACGACTGTGGGATATACAATCGTCCGCCCCATGTTCGAGATTGATGTAACGAGCCACTACATTACTCAAGATCGTGTCAATCGAGCTAATCGTTACATTAGGTTTGAATCAATACTCAAGAAGAAGCAAATGGACGCTTGGGGTAAGCACCGCGAATCAAGAAAAGCCGACTGGCGCGAGGCAATGAACACAGCTTGGAAGCACGAATGGGAACCGAGAGAAGTAGAGATTGAATCGAAGTTTGAATCTGCAAAATCAACTTTTTTCGGTTCCGGTCATCGCAATTGGTCTGGAAAGTCGATTCGAGAAATGGCGGTTGAAGTCGATCACGAAGAGCCCTATGACGTATTTTATGCAGACCTCTCATCGTTTACTCATGCAGATGTTCGACTTGCCGATCGCTTTCTCCGGGTGCATGCTGATGGCATGCTATGGACTGCAAAATCACTACCTCAGGATGTCGGCGGTGTATTCCGATATGCGGACATATTTCTCGACTGCCTAATGAGGCTATTTGGAAAGGAATTTAACTCTTGGACTGATAAGGACGTACGAGATTGCTGGCCAATATGAGCTGAGATTGTTACATGAGCAATGTTCTCAGTCAAACATCGCTCCGAGCAGAGTGGTATCCCGCATAGCCTTTTAGAGAGAGCCAGTCCAGGAGCCATTTGCCTATTCAGGGACAATGAGTTATGAGGCTTGTGTTAGCCAAAGAAACGCCTCACATTGATCTTCATCGTTCGCAATTTCATCCCAGACTTAGTACTATATCTATCCCTCACAAAGGGCTCTAATTGGATCGGCCATCCAGGTCTCTATTCGATGTTCAACGGCTGACTTTTCATCTCCGTAGCGTATACGTGTCAGCTGGACAATGGCGTCACGGTGGTTTTCATATAAAACCGGTTCCGGCAATGTCCGGGCGCTGAAGGCGTCAGTCGTTTTTCCGTCAATTGAGAGCTTGACGTAGATATCATATGCGGATAGCGATTGCAGGTCTGAGGCCCTGAAAGTGGGCCAATATTCGCGTTCTAAGTATTCTCCGTCTTCAGCCCCGATCCGAAATGTTATAGTTGTGCCCACATTGCCGAATACAGCCGATTTGAGCTGTAAAGGTAGTTGGGCTAGGTATTGGTGCGCCAAGACCAAATGGAGGCCAAATTTGCGCATTTCAGAGAGTGTGTGGGCGAAGTTGTCTGATGCGAAACTTTGAAATTCGTCAATATACACAGTATATGACTTTCGCTGGCTTTGCGGTGTATCTGACCGCGACATGGCTGTCAGGAACAGCTTGGAGACGATGAGTGATCCCAGAAGGCTTGTGTTGTCTTCTCCGAGCCGCCCTTTGGCCAGGTTTACGATCAAAATCCTGCCAGAATCCATTACCGAGCGGAAATCAACCCTGTTTTGGGTTTGTCCGAGGATATTCCGCATCACTGGCACCGATAAGAACTGACCAACCTTGTTCTGAATAGGGGATATTGTCTCCGTTCGGAACACCTTCGGGTACAGCTCGTATTCCACCTGCCAGAAGGTGCGGACAACCGGGTCTTGCACTCGGCTCAACACAACCGCCCTGAATTCGGGATCTATAAGCAATCTGGGAATCGAAAGCAGCGTGTGCCCACCGCACTCAAGGAGCGCGAGAATTGTGTTTCTGAGGATGTACTCCAGTCGTGGCCCCCAGGAATCAGACCAGATCTTCTTGAAAATGTCAACCAGATGAGAGGCGATCAAATGGCGCCCGGCAGATCTATCGCCATCCAGCAGATTTAGCCCTACCGGATATTCAGTGTCAGCCGGGTTGATGTAGATGACATCGGTCATTCGTCTCTGGGGGATATGATCTAACAGCTGCTCCGCCAAGTCGCCATGCGGGTCTATCAGGGCTACACCCTTACCACGCTGTACGTCCTGAACCAGCATGTTTAGCAAGAGGGTAGATTTGCCCATTCCGGTCTGTCCGACGACGTAAACATGCCGTTGTCGGTCATGATCCTTGATCCCAAACCGCTTCCGCTGATTTCGGTAGTTTGTCTCGCCCAAAATGGTAACGCCCTGATCCTTCATATCGCGACACCTTACCAGAGATTCTGCTTCTAGTCGATGCTCGTTTGTTGCCGGCTCCGGCAATTGACGGTCTATACAGACCTGCTAAGGTCCAGACTGATCACACAAAAACAGTCCTTTTCACAATCACCCCAAACCTAAGGAGGTCAGTATGTCTGGAAATGGCAGTCTGGTGAAGACGATTGAAATCAAGGATCGTCAGGGCCGAGTAATCGCGACCGAGGATGTTGTCACGTATGCGGGCTTGTTGAGCCTGGCTCACGACCAGGGTCTCAAGAAGATCGAGACCGCGCTGGTGCAGCTTCCCGAGGAAGCGAACGGTCACACCGCCGTCTTTTTGGCCATTGTGGAAACCGAGAGCGGTATTTACAAGGGTCACGGCGATGCAAGCCCGGATAATGTCGCGTCGAGGATTATCCCTCACATCATCCGGATGGCAGAGACCCGCGCGAAAGCGAGGGCACTCCGTGACGCCGTGAACATCGGTGTCGTGTCGATCGAGGAGTTGGCCCTGGAGGGAAATGGCCGACCGACCAATGGCGGCGGTTCGACTGAACCGCAGCCCAATCACGGGAACAACAGGATTCCCGGCGTGAGGAGTAGATCAAGGCCACAGGCCGAGTCAGAGCAATCAAGCAGCTCCGATTCTCCTATGACCGATGCTCAGCGCCGGTACTTATTCCGGCTCCTGGCCGAACGGCAGATCGAAGGCGACGACGCTCACCGACACCTGCTTGAGAAAGCTGGTGTCGAGTCGTTGGAACAGATAACCAAAGGCAAAGCGAGCATCCTGATCGACGAGATGGTCAACGCAGCCAAGCCGGCCGAGGAGGTGCCGTTTTGAATACCAATCGGAACGGTCATCCAACAGATCATGTCTCAGTATCGCAGATCAACCTCTACCTGATGTGTCCGCTCAAATACCGCTTCGTGTATGTGGACAAGCTGCCACGCCCATTCAAGCCAATTGAATTGGCGCTTGGCACCGCATTTCACGCCGCAGTTGAATGGTGGCACAAACGCAGGAAGAACGGTTCGTCTCCGAGTGCTGAGGATGTTGCCAGGATTCTGACAGCAGACCTACGCGCGCAGGCTGAGGAGAAGTTGAGGTTCAAAAATGGCGAGTCACTCGAAGACGTAGTACAAGTCGGAGGAAAACTCGCCAGCGCCTATGTCAGGGGCTACCGAGGCAAGCCGGTTAACGACACGGAGGTTCCGTTTCGTGTGCCGCTTGTCGACCTCGAAACCGGTGAAGATCTGGGATTGCCACTTGATGGCTACTTCGATCTTCTCGAAGCCGAGGACACCGTTGTCGAGACCAAGACAGCGGCCCGAGCCTATGACAATCTTACGATCCTGAATCACTTGCAACTCACGGCCTATGGGTATGCCTATCGCATTCTCTATGACCGCGAGCCGAACCTGCGAATTGATGTTGTCACCAAGACTAAGAATCCACGACTACAGTCAGTCGAGGTGCTCCGAGACAAGTCAGACATGGTCCGGTTCTTTCACCTTGCCAAGTCGGTCTGCAGATCAATAAGCAGTGGCTACTATCACCCCAACTACGGGTGGCAATGCGGCAACTGCGAATTCGCAGAACCCTGCCGACGTTGGAGGGGATGAGCGGGCTAGTATTTGCAGGCTCGCCTTTCTCCTAACAGAAATCCCAAACAGAAATTCAAACATGGAGGTAATGATGTCTTCGAATCTATATGATGCTCATCGTCAATGGTGCATCCGACCACCTGACGAGAGGTTCCACGACCTGGACAGTCTGCAGATCTTTACTCAGCGTCTTAAGGACGCATCCGAGGAAAAGGTGCGCGGACTTCCAGAGGTCCATCTCGATGTCACCGGTCATTCGGGCATAGCCCTGAACGGCTCCGAAGAACCAGCCATTCTGACCAATTGGTCTTTCAACCAACTCTGCACCGCCGTTGGCGCACCTGCGAAATACCTTCGCACGTTGCCGCCAGAAACAGTAATTGAATGTCTCAGGCACAGCCTTGACAAGCGAGACACTCAGGCAAAGCTGTTGTTTCGAAGCGGAACCGGAGACCGAGTCGTGTCGGCATTCACTGGACCGAAGTACGGACGTATCTGGGATGCAGACGTAGTGGCTTCTTTGAAAGACGCCGTTGAAGGGACGGGCTGGCGAGTGCCGCCCGCCCGAAATAACGGAGGGTCCGACAACGCAGGCCTGTATGCCTCTGATCGCGATATGTTCGCGTTCTTCGTAAACGACGAGAATCCCATCGAGGTCGGCAATGCCAAGCTCGGCCGTGGATTCTTCTGCTGGAACTCGGAAACGGGGGCTTGCACATTCGGCCTTACCACATTCCTGTATAACTATGTCTGTGGCAACCACATTGTGTGGGGTGCCGAGCAGGTCCAGGAACTGAAGATTGTCCATCGGTCAAAGGCAATAGACCGCTTTCGGTCTGACGCCTTACCGGCTCTGAACCGATTTGTGGAGAATCGCATGGCTACCGAGGCAATCACCCGAGGAGTCGACGAAGCCACACGGCTGAAAGTCGGTGACAATCTGGACAAAGTCACTGAATGGTTCAAGGAGAAGCCATTCACCGGTTTGGAGATCATCGCCGGATGGCGAACTGGTCGAAATGAAGGTGACGACGTCTCCACACTCTGGGGCATGGTGCAGGGACTTACTGCCCACGCTCGTCAGCTGCCCCACACCGATGTTCGGGTAAACCTCGAGCGTCGAGCAGGGGCACTACTGAAATCCATCGATTAGTTCTTTCCCGGCCTGGAATCCATTTCAGGCCACCGTTTCTCCTTCAATTGTCAATCAAATGCGACAGGTTGAATGGGAACACACCCCAAGAGGGCTTAAGACTTGTTCTTAAGTCCTCGTTTTTTTGCCCAAATCAGGCCAATCTCACATTCTTCAACAAACCCTTGACAACAGGAGTTTTATAACGTTTGTTATAGCATGTGATGACCGATCCCGGAGGCCCCAATCAGGAGAGACATATTGAAATCTCAAAGTAATGGCCCCAACACCGATTCGGCTGATTTGATATTTCAGCTGCGTCAAACGTTGGGGCTGACGCAGGAGAAGCTTGCTCAGAAGCTGGGGGTTTCTTTTCCCACGATCAATCGTTGGGAAAACGGCCGTTCAAAGCCATCGCCTTTGGCGTTGAAACAGATTGAGGACCTGCTTCAGGACCTGGGGGATCAAGGCAAACAACTACTGAAAAAGCATTTTGGGGGAAGCAGGTAGTATGGCCCACCTTGAGCATATTGAAGCAATAGAGAAACGACTTTGGAATGCCGCCGACACTCTTCGGGCCAATTCCAACTATGCGAGTAATGAGTATTTCCTTCCGGTAATGGGCTTGATTTTCCTTCGACATGCCTATCGCCGGTTCCTTGTGGTGAAGGAACAAATCGAACCCGGCCTGCCCAAACGCGGAGGCAAGGTTCGAGAGCTGATCAAGGAAGACTTCTCTCAGAAAAGCGCAATCTTCGTTCGACCGAAGGCGCAGTTTGACTACCTCGTGGCGTTGACCGATAGCGATGATCGCGCCAAAGCTATCATTGAAGCGATGGAGTCTATCGAGTCCGATTATGACAATCTTCGCGGTGTTCTGCCTAAGAACGAGTATCAGGAATTGGACAACGCCGTCCTGGGGCAATTGCTTCGTACGCTAAATCCCGAAGAACTAAAGAAAGCATCCGGTGATGTGTTCGGTCGCATCTATGAGTACTTCCTGACTCAATTTGCCGATCTTAAGGCACACGATAACGGTGAGTTCTTCACCCCCGTTTCGCTGGTGTCACTTATTGCCAATGTCCTTGAGCCGGAGGGCGGCACTGTTTTAGATCCAGCTTGTGGCTCCGGTGGGATGTTTGTACAGAGCGCCAGGTTCGTGGAGCGGCGTGATGAAAACCCGGTCGAGAAACTCACTTTCCGGGGTCTGGAAAAAAACGCGACCACCATCCGCCTGGCCAAGATGAATCTGGCGGTGCATGGACTTGAAGGAGATATCCAGAAAGCCATCACTTACTATGAAGACCCGCACGAGTTACTCGGTAAGTCTGA
>JBECKX010000170.1:0-4732 GCA_040235515.1 Candidatus Zixiibacteriota bacterium | reverse complement strand
AACTTCGACTCGAGCCGCGACCGGTTTTGCCAGTCAACTTTCAGGTCGTAGACAACTGCCAGTGAATCGTAAAAATCTTGGCTCATCTGAGTGGATGGTAGGGCAACGATGATGAATGACTATGCTGAATGACTATCAATCGATCTTGTAACGTCAAAGATTAGAATTATCCAGAATTCCTTCTTGAATTAGGAGCGACCCGAAGTATATTGGCGTCCCCATGAATGGTCAAGACAAAATCATCGCAGGACTCAACCCGCCGCAGCTCGAAGCGGTTACCCATGTCGCGGGACCGCTGCTGGTACTCGCCGGTGCCGGTAGCGGCAAAACTCGTGTCCTGACCTCCCGGGTGGCCTATTTGCTCTCGCATCAGCACGCATCACCGGAAGAGATCCTCGCCGTGACCTTCACCAACAAAGCCGCCGGCGAAATGCGAGAACGTATCTGTCGACTCACCGAGGTCGATGAGCGCAGAATGCAGATGTCAACATTCCACTCGTTCGCCTCGCGCCTGTTGCGGTTCTATGGTGAACGAATCGGACTGAAACGGAATTTCACGATCTACGATGAAGAGGATGTCCTCAGCCTCGTAAAGAACTGCATCACGGAAACCAACCTCGACCCCAAGACGGTCGTGCCACGGGTGATGCGTTCACTGATCTCCGATGCAAAATCTGAACTGGTTGGTGTGAGCGAGTACCACAAACTGGCATCGAATTTCATCACCGAAAGAGCGGCGCGCGTCTACGAGCGATATCAGAACCGCCTGCAGGCTGCCGGCGCTGTCGACTTCGATGACCTACTGTTTCTCTCCGTCAAGCTGCTGCGGGAGGATGAACAGGTACGCTCTCATCTGCAGGGGCGTTACAAGTTCCTGCTGATCGATGAATACCAGGATACCAACCGCGCGCAGTACATGATGGCTAAGCTGCTCTCGCAGGGCCACAACAACATCTTCGCGGTCGGCGATGAGGATCAATCGATCTACGGTTGGCGCGGCGCCAACATCAATAATATCCTCAACTTCGAGAAAGACTTCCCCAGCTGCAAAATCATCCGGTTGGAACAAAACTATCGATCGACGCAGGCGATTCTCAAAGCCGCCTCCGCCGTCGTCGCCAATAACCGCCAGCGTAAAGGCAAAACTCTCTTCAGCGTGGGGGATCACGGCGAACCGGTGAAGCTGTTCATTACCGAGAACGACCGCGATGAAGCTGAGCGGATCACCGATCAAATCGAGAAACTAGTCGAGCACGGCTGTCCGCGCAGCGAGATTGCGATCCTCTATCGTACCAACGCCCAGTCACGTGTTCTGGAGGAATCGCTAAAACGTCGATTTATCCCGTACCGGATTGTCGGTGGCATTCGCTTTTATCAACGGAAGGAAATCAAAGACCTGCTGGCCTACATCAGACTGATCACCAATCCCGGTGACGATGTCAGCTTCCGCAGGATCATCAACTACCCGCGTCGCGGAATCGGTGATGCAACCTTGCAGAAACTCGAAGAGATCGCGCGCGACGAGGAGTCCTCACTCCTTGAATTGATCTCCAATGCTCACCGCCTGCAGCAACTCTCCTCTGCCGTCACCAAGAAACTCCATCGTTTCGCGGAGATGATCAGGTACTTCACACTTCAAAGCGAATCGATGCCGATGGAGCCGTTCTTCAACCTGGTGGCGGAGAAATCGGGCATCAATGCTGATCTCAAAGAGCAGGATCCCTCCGGAACAGAGGGCCGCCTCGAAAACATCGAGGAGTTGGCCAGTTCCGCGGGGGAATACGCCGGTGAACACCCCGAAGCGACAATCCCGGAGTTCCTCTCCGAGATCTCTCTTTATACCGACCTCGACAACTGGGATCCCGATACCGATGCCGTAACCCTGATGACTCTGCACGGCGCCAAGGGTCTTGAGTTTGACTCGGTGTTCATCGCTGGATTGGAGGAGGGACTCTTCCCGCTCTCCCGCACGGTCGATGACCCCGATCAACTCGAAGAGGAGCGCAGGCTCTTTTACGTCGGCATGACACGCGCAAAGCGCTACCTCGCCGTCACCTACGCCCTCTCCCGTTCACGCTTCGGCGAGCGCCTCTCGATGCGCTCCCGCTTCGTCGACGAGATTCCGGATGAGGTCGTGGAAGCACAGCGCTTTACGTTGATGCAGCCGGGTGGACGGGTCAGCACCGAGTACATCGAGTCCCCCACCAACGGAAAATCAGATCCCTACTCCGTAATCCGCGTCGGCTCGATCGTCAACCATCCACGCTGGGGTGAGGGCGCGGTCCTCAAACGCAGCGGCTCCGGCGAGCATACCGAGTTCGAAGTCCGATTTACCTACGCCGGCACCAAGACACTCCTTGCGAGGTTTGCCAAACTGCAACTAATCAGACGCTGATCAGCTCCGGCACAGCGACTTGCCAGCAAAAAAAACGCACCCGCGGTCGGCGGATGCGTTGTTACAGGAGGTTAAGTCCAGATGTCGCTGCTCAGAACCATCACCAACTTCTGGAAGTAACTTTTGGTGCAAGCTTGCTTACCAGCCTCGACCTCCACCGCGAGGTCCATGAGGCCCGTCGCCGTCGCACTCGCCACGATTACCGCCGAAGCTCTTGCCGAATCCACGATTACCGCGACCGCCGAATCGATCGCCCCAGCCGCCGTGTCCACCGCGCAGGCCCATACCCTTGAACGCTTCCTGCTGTTCCTTGGTCAGCACACTGCGCATCGCAAGCATGTGCGCCACGCGCTTCTTCTCGATTTCGGTGCGCATCTTGCCGATCTGCTCAATCTTGTTGTTGAGCGCAGACTGGTTGGCATCATTACCCATCAACTCACGCAACTCGATCCGCAGTACCTTCAGGTCGGCACGCATCGGAACCATCTCCTTCTGATGCTGAAGCCGCAAATTGCGCATCTTCTCACGCTGCTCGTCGGTGAGCTTCAATTCGTCGGGAATCTGTTTGCGCATCTCGCTGAAGCGTCCCCGCCATCCGGGGCCGGCGTCCTCATCCATCGGCTGCTGCTGTGCGAAGAAGTCGAATTCGTCTCCATTGAATTCACCCCAGCCCAGTTCTCCATAGTCGTCGAGGTCGTCGTTGTCGTTGTTCTGAGCCACAAGCGGTATTGCTGAAACGATCAGCAGTAGCGCCAGCGTGATCATGGTTGCTTTCTTCCAGGTCATCTCAAATCTCCTCAGTCTCATGTTGAATGTAGTTTTCATCTCTTGGTCCAGTGCGTTGTAGCCTGGCGGTCATGATATCGTTCCCGGCAGAGCCCCGCTATCCCTCTGATGTTCTTGAGCCGTCTCATCAACTCGACTAGCGCTCCGACTCGCGATCAGGTTCGACGTCTGACCTGTGCTGTTTTCCACCCCCAAACTTACCGCGACCCCAGAAGTGTGATCCGCGGGAACGTTGCTCGATGATCCTCAAGAGACCTTCGCGATGCTTCGGTTCTATCAGATCGCGGTCTGCGAGAAAGCGATTAACCAGTCGCTTCTGAATCTTCGTCTGTAGCACGCCCTGTTCCTCGATCATCGAATTCACGATCGCCGAGTCGGGCTCATCGAGCCGCAGCTCAACGAACAAGGCCTTACGAACATCCGCCAGCGAGTCCAACAGCGGCCTGACATTCTCCTCGAAATTATCCCTCGCCCTGGCCATCGCCTCGCGCTCTTCATCGGTAAGACGGAAATCGGGCGGAGGCATATCCTCCGGCGTACGGTTCCCCCGGCGGAATTTGTCAAAAAATTCCGATCGGTCGGGCCGCGAAAACTTCTGGTACGCGATCGTCGCCAGCGCGGCCACATTGATCAGGATCAGCGCAATTACCAGGTATACCAGAGTCTTGATCTTCATTGTCCCGCCTCCCCGAATTCAGTGATAACTTCACCCACGGGCATAGCTGATTCCGCCTGGAACGCGGCCGCATAATATTCCACCAGTTGGTCCTCGTAGCTCAACTCCGATGATTCGGCGGTTTCGCTCGAACCGCTGCCCAGATAGATGCCCACCAGCAGAGCGGCGGCGGCACCCAACCCGCGCAGGGAGTACGAAAGCAGCGAACTGACAAAGGGCCGCCGGGTGGAGAGCAGGGTAGGCTGCTTGAGGCGACCCTTGTCGATTCGATTCAATTTCGTTTGGATTGCGCGCCAGAGGGTATCGGGAGCGTTCTCTGCAACGGCAGGATCTGCAGGAGCGAAGATAGCCCGCGCTTCAGCCACCAGTTCGGCACAGAGCGGGCACGCTTCAAGATGCGCGACATAACGGCGCTCGGTCTCCTCGGGGAGCTTTCCCTCGGCGAACTCGATCAGCCTCTCCTCAATCTCTGTGCATCTGACTTCTTGCATCATCCTTCCTCCGTTCGATTAGACAAATCACCCTCCAGCTTTCTTGCGCAACCGCCTCGTTTTTTTAACCAGCTTCTCCTGAAGCCTGATCTTGGCGCGGTGAATCAGCGACTCAACAGCGGGCAGCGAAAGACCCAACTCCTCGGCTATCTCCTTATAGCTCAAGCCCTCCAGCTTGTGGAGCAGGAATGCCTCACGCTGACGGTCCGGCAAGTCCGCCATCAATTCAGCCAGTCGCAACTGTGCTCGACTCGACTCATATTGCGAATCGGGCTGTGTCGATTCCGGTGCCGGAAGCTGTTCGGAGAGAGAAAGCTCGTCGGTGTCAAGCGACATCAGTTGCTTAAGCCGGTTCAGCACACCACCCCGTTTGCGGTAGTTTAT
>JBECKX010000163.1:0-9366 GCA_040235515.1 Candidatus Zixiibacteriota bacterium | reverse complement strand
TCGAACACTTTTTCATCTGTAATGTCTGAAAAGCCGACCTTGGCGGCTGACTGCGCGGATAGAGTCTCGTAGGCCATACTTCATCATCTCCAACTAATAAAGAATCGGTCTATTTATAAATTCTATGCTGCTCTGGGGCAGCTATGTATGCTAACAGAAACGGCGCTAAAGTCAATAGAATAGTCGCTGATTTTCGCACCTTGCGCAGTATTTACGCAGTGATTCGGCTGTGGCGCCGGTTGGTAAAACTGACGGGCGGGGGAGGGCGAAATCGACCGATTTCGCAAGGGGGGTTAGCGTCAGCCTCCGCCCTTCCGCATCCAGAAGATGTAAAAGACGAAGACACCGATCAGGACAATAATAGTAAGCGCATCACTCATACCGGTTGAATTAACAATTTGGCGGCCAATCTGTTCCCCGTGGAATGCGGCAATCTTCCGGAAGGTCCGTGACGCACTCGCAATCGCCCCGCTTACTCCCCTATGACCTGGACAACAATTTCGCGCTGGCGGTTGCGGTTGTCGAACTCCAGCAGAACGATTTGCTGCCAGGTACCGAGCACAAGGCGTCCCCCGGCGAGGGGACAAGTGAATGATGCACCGACGAGGGCAGCACGCAGGTGAGAGAAACCGTTGCCATCCCCCCAGGTCTTGTCGTGCTCATAATTGACATTCGAGGGGATCAGTTTCTCGAAGAGCCGCGGGATATCCTTCTGCAATCCCGGCTCATACTCGATAGTAGTGATGGCTGCGGTTGACCCGGGGACGAAGGTTAGCACGGTGCCGTCGTTGATTCCCGATTTCAGCGCGGCTTCAGAGACTTTGGGAGTCAGGTCAAGGATATCACCGTCACCGGTGGTGGATACCTTGATGCCGTAGGATTTTACCGTCATGAGTAGCTCCTGGTAAGTCATTTTGCGGGTAAGTTGGGGGTTGGGGACGGCAAAGCCAAGCTACGGCAGGTACGTTTGGCGGGAGCAGGCAAAAGAAAACCGCCTGTTAGCTGGGGTACTGCCTATCTACGGTCGTTGACACCCCACTCAACGGGCGGACGAGGCTGGATATCTGTGGTTGTGGCTTCTCCGGTTGAATCGCGGGTTCAGGCAGTAGTCTCCCGAGTGGCTGCAGTTTCAGTTGTGTGCGGCTAAATCTCGCCTAACTGTTGCAGCGAGTCGATCAGGGCGAAGCGTTTGATCTTGCGGGTGGAGGTCTTGGGGAGTTCTTCGGTGAGGACGATGACATCCTTGATGCGCTTGTAATCGGAGAGTTGTTCGCAGATTTCGGACACCTCAAGGCGCATCAACTGGCGCAATTCCTCGTCGGAAAGTTTTTCATCGGGAAAGCGTTCTTTGAGGAAATCAAAATCAGGCACGACCACCGCTATCGGTTCCTGCCCGGTGCTCTTCTTGCGTGGTACGACCGCACACTCCAGCACAAGGGGTGAGGCATCGATAACCGCTTCGATTTCCTCCGGGTAGATATTTTTTCCGGCCGGAGTAACGATCACATTCTTCTTGCGGCCGGTGATATGGATATGTCCTTTGGCATCAATCAAACCAAGATCACCGGTGGCGAAGTAACCGTCCTTCATTACGGCAGCGGTAGCATCGGGGTTTTCGAAGTACCCCATCATGATCATCTTACCCTTGACTGCAATCTCCCCGATTCCCTTCTCGTTCGGCTTCAGGATTTTGACATCGACTCCTGGCAACGGTTCGCCCACCGACGAATAGTTGTTGTCGGCGGCGCAGTTTACGGAGAGCACGGGGGAGGTCTCTGACAGACCATAGCCCTGCAGCAGCGTGATACCGAGATTATTGAAGAATCGTGAGATATTTGGATCGATCGCCGCGCCTCCTGAGATGAACAGCCTGATCGAGTCGAGGCCCGCCTTCTTGCGCAGCGACTTGAAAATGATCCTGCCGGCGGCCTTGTTGAAGAGCGATTTGGAGACGTCAGAGAACTTCTGGCCAAGGTCAACGTAGAGCTGTGCCGCTTTCGGTTTCTTCTCGAGAGCACGGAGCATGCCCGCATACATTTTCTCGTAGAGAAGCGGGACGCCGCACATCAATGTCACGCCGATGCGTTTGATATCATTCATGATTTCACTCGACTTGAGTGTGCGGGCATAGAGGATCGATGCCCCCTGCGCCAGGGGATAGATCATCCCGCAGGTCATTTCGAAGGTATGGAACAGCGGCAGAACCGAGAGGAAACGATCCTCGGGACCGATATCGAGTCGACCGCGCACAGCTTCGATGTCGGCGACGATGTTTTCATGTGAGAGCATCACACCCTTGGAATCGCCCATGGTGCCTGAAGTGAAGATTAGCAGGGCCAGGTCTTCCGGCTTCCGATTCGTCGGCTTGTAGGTCAGTTTTTTCCCAAGTTCGTGCAGCTTGGTGAGCGAGAGACCGTCGCGTTCTTCCGGGGGACCGATATCGAGACGGTCAACCAGGATCATGTCGGGATAGGGATCAGCAATCGTTTGCAGTTCTTGCAGGTCATCGAAGTTAACCCAATCGCTGAATAGATACTTCATTCCGGCGCGGGCGATAATACCGCGCAGTTCAAGCAGCTTGAGATTGGGATCGAGCGGAACGACCACCCCGCCTGCGGCGAGGATCGCCAGATAGGTGATCGCCCATTCCGGTTTATTGGTGGCGTAGAGCCCGACCCGCTCGCCCGGCTTCAGACCCAGCTTGACGATACCGGCCGCGACAATTTTGATATGTTCAACCAGTTGGGCATAGGTCATCGGCTGGAGCTCGCTGCCGGATCTCACCCAGAAGGCGGTCCGCTCGGCATGCTTTTCGGCAGAGTCAAAAATCAGTTCATGAATGAGCATCGTGGCTCCAAATAAAAGCTGCTCAATAGTTCTAGTCAAACCTTTTGACCGGCGGCAGCTCTTCTCCTCGCAAGATCGACGAATCGGCTCCAGGGTTGAAAAAGAAAGGCCTCGCTGCAAAGCGAGGCCTTGATAGTGCGTTGTGTTGAGCTTCACACGCCCAATTCGCGGAGGCTCCTTATCAGAAAATCAAGTGAGAGGAATTACTCCGCGTACTTGATCTTGATCTTCTTAGCAAAGCTCACGTTGCCGCGCGGGTCATTGTCGGTGACCGTGATCACCGCAGCACCTTCGACACCCGGAGCGGTGAAGAAGAGTCCCGCCTCACCATACTGGTTCGTGACGACGGAAGTGGTACTGAGAGTACCGTTGCTGGTAGAGACCGTCAACGAGTGTCCACCCAGCGGGTTGCCTGGACGATCCTTGACCGTAATCGTGAACGGCACGGTCGTGCTTGGCTCGACTTCCGACTCGATATCAACCGAAGAATTCTTGATGTAAGTATCCCCGGTCAGGAACAGGGTCGTGAAAGTCGACTGCGGTCCAAGAATGCCACCCGACTGAACGGAAACTATGGAGGTGGCGCCTATGCCGTCATCCGGCGAAACCGGTGAGTAGTCGCGATCAAGCACCTCGGACGTATACTGCGTCTTGGCAATTGATCCATAGCAGCCGTCAGAGGTGATCGTATTGGGAATTACCCCGTAGTGGTACTCAAAGGCGACTTCAGTGCCTGCCACGACAAAGTTGTCATTGATGTCGGTGACGTAGACGATGATCGTTCCTTTGGTCTGGCCATCCGCGACAAGTGTCTCGGGATACTCAAGAACCTGAGTTGAAGTAGCGGGTCCGGAGCTGATGAAGCTCACCGTATCCTTCAGCGTTCCACCGCCGGTCTCCACGTAGATGTGGACAATGCCATCATTGCGAGGATTACCGGAGTACCAGGTCGATTGCGCGATACCTTTTTCTGTACCGTCGCCGGTGAGATCCTGGGCGATCACGAAGCCTTCTTCAGTGCTGAACCAGACCGAGGTCGAATCCGGAACCGGATTACCCCAGACGTCGACCACACTGACTCCGATCTCGTTAGCCACATTCATGATATCCCATGAACGCAGATTGCAGTTTACCGCGCCGACGGTCATGTATACCGGCGGACCTGCGTTTACGGTCAGATGCGTCACCTGCGAGAGTACCGTACCATAGGCGGCCTGACAGCGGATGGTACCACTGATCGTGCCGGAATAAACCGTGAATTCGCAGGAACCGGTGGCGTCGGTGTAAACCGTGACCGGACCGGTGCCCTGGTTATTGATATTTTCGCCACCACCCGGACCGGCGGTGATATAGAGATCGATCGGAATTCCATCAGGAACCGTGTTGCCGAACTCGTCGTAAGCCACTGTGGTGACCTTTGAGAATTCGATACCGCCGACGCCGCGCACTCTCAGGTCCTCACCGTCGTGGGTGAGGGTAATCGAGGCGACGTTGGTGCTGGCACGCAGACGAAGCGGAACTTCGGTAAACTCGGTGCCGTTGGCATCGGTCATCGTGGCATGGATATAGGCTGTTGTGGCCACATGCCCGACCTGATACTGGGCGGTAGCATTACCACCGGAAGTGGTCACGCTGCGCGGAATATTGCCCACCGGGTCCCAGGTGCCATTGAAGTTATAGTCGCTCAAAAGTTCGTCGACACCCTCGGTCCAGTGACCGTCAGAGTTGGCATCACGGAACTTCTCACCGGCTGTCAGTTCGATGATCGTACCATCGGGAACTGCATTGCCGTTGCCATCGAGCGCCGTAAGGAGAATATCGACGACATCGGTGCCATTGGCGGTTGCCAGCGAGGGTGACATTTCGAGCATCAGACGATCTGATGACACGGAGCCATCGGTAATCGCCAGCGAAATGTGACGTTCGGCTGAACCGGCCTTGGCCGAGAGCGTAGCCGTACCTTGAGCTGTCGAGGTAAACACGCTGGCGGCGATACCGTCGGCATTGGTCACGGCACTGGTCGGAGTGAAGTACCCCGCGGAGGCAGGGCTCACACTGAATGAGACTTCCTCGCTCGGAAGGAGGTTGCCTTCCTTGTCGACGAGGGACACCTCGACGACCGTGGTTTGACCAAGTTCGATTTCGGTTGACGGAGTGGATGTAAACTCGTCAATCGTTATCTGAGTTTCTCCACCCACCTTGGTGGAACTGCCGGACTCGCCGCAGCCACTCACCAGGAACAACGCTGCTATGATCAGAAGCGCTGAGGCGATTGTGAGAAACGCTTTATTCGTTGAACTGTTAAGCATAGTTCTGTTATCTCCCTGCTCAGACTGAGTAGATATTTCTTAAATACGCAGTTTCGTTAGTTGCCCTCATCGCCCATGCCGCCCATGTCGGTCATATCAGCTGCTGACACGATGGTCGGGGTGACGAAGATAACGAGATCGCGATTCTCCACTCGCTTCTGCTCATAGGTGAACAAGGCGCCAAGCAGAGGAATGTCCTTAAGAATCGGCACACCTGTCTTGTTGTTGATCAGGTCTTCGGTCGTAAGACCGCCGATTACCGCAGTCTGCCCATTCTCGACCACAATCTGGGTTTGAGCGTTACTGGTATTGATAATCACACCATTCGGGTCGAACTGGTATGAACTGCGCTCAGGATTGAGGTCCATCAAAATCTTGTTGCCATCGGTGATGTGCGGGGTCACGCGCAGAAGCGTACCCACTTCCTCAAACGTGATAACAACATTGCCCGCCTCGTCGAACTGCTTGATCGGGACCTTCTGTCCCATCTGGATACGGGCTTCTTTATTGTTGACGGTCGTGATCTCGGGATGAGCTACGACCTTTCCATGGCCATCGGAAACCAGGGCCGAGAGAGTGGCTTCGAGCGTCCAGCCATCCTGGATCGTCGAGAACTTGAACGTGCCTGAGGGATCAGTCACGCGATTAAGATCCACGCTTGATTCCTGGTTGTATTCCTTACCGGAGGTCGTGATCTTGTAACCGGTCGAACCCCAGTCGATTCCGTACTCTTCCAGCTTGGAGGTTGACACCTCGATCATCTGCGTAGCGATCTTGATCTGATCGGTGGCGTGATCGAGCTTTTCAACCAGTGCGCCGATGCGTTCAACGTTCTTCGGAACGTCGCGCACGACGAGGTTATTGGTGCGCTGATCAACCTGGACCTTACCACGCTCGGTGAGGAGCGGTGTAACAGTCTTGCGCAGGTCTTCGGCGGAGGCGTTGTCGATCTGCATCACTTCGGTCTCGAGATCGATCATCTTCTCCTGCTCGAATTTGTGCTTCTCCCAGCGCGATACCTCTTCGAGATACTTCTCGGTCGGGACGACGCGGATATATTCCGGTTCTTCGACCGCGGTCAGCGAATAGGTCTTGGCGAGAATATTGAGCGCTTCACGCCAGGTTACCCGCTTGAGGCTGAGAGTGACAGTTCCCTGAACATCAGGTGACGTCACGATGTTTACTTGTCCGTAATCCGCCAGGAAGTTGAGCACCGATCGGATCTCAGCGTTCTGGAAGCTGAGGTTCTTGATCGGAGCCGACGGATCATCATCAGCGAACGTCGTCGGCACGATGGCGAACAGCATGAAGACTGCTACCAGTGATGCCAGCGTCGTGTTATGGAGTGTTTTCCGTATCATCCCTACCTCACTTATTCCTAGTATTTATTCTCTAAATCGAGTGCGACCTGACGGTTCCAGCCGTACTGACGGATCTGGAATGTGGCTCGATCCTCGGCGATCGAGAGCAGATAGCCATTCTTGACCGAGTCACCCTCCCTGAGGATGTAGTAGTAGCCGTTGAAATCCTGGAAGAGACCGCGGTCATCGCCTTCATCGAGCAGAACACCGACGAGGCGCAGAGCTTCGACATCCGGCAGGCGCTGCGGTTCGCTGGCGGCAACGGCATCCTCGATCAGAGGAGCAAACGGGTCGACCCGTCCGCCGCTGTTGTAGACAACGATTTCGCGCTCCGGCAGGAATTCGTTGTAAGGCCCGACGTTCCGCTGCGTGTCGGCAAAGTCTTCCGTCTCCTGCTCGTCGAGGTATTCCTGACGGCGTTCATCCTGCTCGTCGACGGCGAACTTGATTCCGCGCTTATACTTTTCACGGATGCGGTCTATCTTCGATTTCGGCACGCCGCTGGATTGCGCCGATGATTCGGCGGTATCCTGCTTTCCGGCGGGCTCTTGAGCATTCTGTTGTTGGAGATTCGAACGATACTTCTCACGCACCTTATCACTCTTGGCGCGCGCCTCATCGTTGACCGGCTCGTTCGCGAAAGCGTCGGCGACTTCACCAATTTCAGAGCCGCCCGGCTTTTCGTTATGCTCGGCTGCGTTCGGCTTATCGTTCATCATCTTATCCGCCTGAGCCATCTTCGGAGTTGTGGCAGGTGCCTGCTCAGACTTCTTCGCTGACTTCATTTCAGCCGCCGCATCACTCGTCTTGTCTGACGTCGATTTGGCGGACATCGAATTGCCGGACATTGAATTGCCGGACATCGAACTAGCGGGCATCTCTGAACCAGCCTTCGGCGTCTCCTGCTTCACCGCGGTAGCCATTTCAGCGCTCTGCTTCTCGGCAGACTTGCCGGCCGGCTTACTTGCGGCCTTATCTGCGGCTTTATCCGCGGGCTTATCCGCAGCGGTCGACTTCGAACTGGTATCACCATAGACGAAGGTCAACAGATCCGGGGTCGCCATATCGGGCACCGAGGAGGGCTTGGCCACCGCAGGCATCTGCTCAGATTCCTTGGTAGCGGCAGTTGAAGCGGACTTCATTTCCGGCTTCTGCTCGGACATCTTCTCCGAGGTCGTGCCGGAACTCTTCGGTTGGGCCATTGAATCGGCCATCTTCGGAGAGTCCTTCTTCTCCTGCTTCATGTCGCCGGCTGCGGCGTTGCCCGAACCGGACTCGACCGGGGGCTTGCTTCCGAGGCGCAAATCCTTCTTGGCAGGATCGCTGTAATCGACCTTGGGAGCATTGGCTTCGTTGCCTTCGATCGCAGGCATACCCGCGGGCTTCGTCGGCTGCCCGGTCACGACTTTTGCCTGTGCCAGTTCCGGGGTTTGGGACACCGGTACTGCCGACCAGAGCGTGAAGTTGTCGTCGGTCGGGGTGGCAATGTCGAGTGTGAATGTATTGTTGCCACCCTTCACCTTATAGGTGAGTTTGCTGGCGGCATCGACGACGATTCTGACCACGTCAGGATCGCTCGAGAATTGCGATGTGCGAATGCGGCTGATCGTACCGGACGGCAACGCGCTGAAGTTATGTTGCGGCAGTGCATGCACTGCGCCCTTCACGTCAACGACGATGCGGTACGGTTTGTCATCGGTTGCCTTGACGATCTGGTGCTCGAACTCGGCCGGGCCGTCGCAGACGACGGTCAGTTCGGTGAACTGTGACATCTTCTCCATCGTCAGGTTGGTGACCTTGACGGCGGCGGATGCCACAACCGATGATGCGGCCAGGAGTACGGCGATTCCGATGAGGAGTGCCTTTATGCTGATAGCGTTATTCATCATAGTTGTCTTAGTGGCTCTCATGATTGGACTGTTGGTTCTAGTTCTCATTGAGGGCCTCCTCGTCAAACTGCACGCCTTTCAGTTTCTCGTTCGGCTTCACGTAGTAAGTCGAGAGATAGAAATCGGCTTCGAGCGAACGATCATCGTACTCGCCCTGCTTCTTGCGGCGATCAGCGTTGACCGACATGATTTCGTTCGGCGGCAGACCCTTCATGGTGAGACGTGAGACGTTCGTTATGAATGGGAAGTTCGCGACGGCGGCCATGAACCTACCGAGTTCATGGAAGGTGCCGGTGAACTTGACGCCATATTCCGAGGTGTTATAGAATGCCTCACCACCTGATGGCTGCGGGCTGACCTCTTCCACCTGTGCTTGCGAGAGCATGGAAGCTGAGTGCAACTGGAAGAGGAAGTCAGGTACCTGTTCTTCTTCCGGCAGCAACTGCTCAATACTCTGATAGCGATTGAGAAGCCGGTCGTATTCCTTGCGCAGACCAGTGAGCGATTTGGCTTTCAGCTCAATTGTCTTGAGATTGGTCATGACTGCTTCGTAGCTGGCACGCTGGGATTCGAGACGCGCACTGGCCGGCTCGTATATTTTCGAGTGCCAGAAGTAGACCGCCAGGATCACCACCAGCGCTGCCAAAAGCAGTTTCTGTGTTTTAGGGTCTTTTATATCCATCTATGCCTCCGGCTCTCTTCCCGCTCCTTACCTTGAGAAGTCCTCTTCAGAGAGGTAGTCTTCTATATCGTAGTTGTAGTAATCTTCATCTTCGTTCAGGACAGTACTGCTCAACTGCATATCGTTCGCAGGGGTGTCCTTGAACTCGTTTTCTTCAACGGTCGCGTCGTAGTTGAGGTCTGCCGTGACGGCGAACTCGAATGCCTCAACCTGACCGACGGCGTTACGCTTGGCTGAGCCCAGCTTGATGTTTTGGTAGAAGTCTGACTTCATCAGGC
>JBECKX010000156.1:0-30886 GCA_040235515.1 Candidatus Zixiibacteriota bacterium | reverse complement strand
CTCCTGGGTGGACTTCGCTTTCGCGTTATCCTCCTTCGATTTGATGCGTGAATCGTTCATATCGTGCCTCAGTGACCGAAAGATGTCCAGTGGATCGTCAATTCTCATAATGTTCCAGTCCCCTAATTTCTTTTATCGACAAATTGCGGTGATTCCTGCGGAGTTTGTAAGTAATCGGCGATTTTTCTTCCCCGCTGCAGTTCCTGCAGTTGCTGCTTGATTGCGTCATACTTGGCTGACGCCGTCTCTTCATTCTCCCGAACAAGCTTGAGGGTCTTCGAGATCAACGTCGTGATCGAGTTGACCAGCCGGCGCACTTCCGGCGCGGTCGCGGCGAGATTGAAGAGCTCAGGATTCTGCTGCCTTAACGTAGCGATGGTCTGTTCGGATTCCGTGATGCGTTTGGTGATCCGTTCGACCTCTCCATACAAGTCGACGATCTTCTGATCTTTATCGTACTTGATGTGGTCGCGCTGTTTATCAACGATGATAAAGAGCGACTGATAAAAGGAGTACTCTTCTTTCAGTCCCGCCACCAGTCGGGCCTCAAGCTTGGTGACATCACTGTAGTTCATTCGTCCCTCAAATCTGGACCGAAACAGATGCGCCCTGCACGGTCGCTAGTTGCGGCGTTTCTGCTGTGATCGCGCTGTCTTCTTCTGGTTCCGGCTGCTCCCGACCAAGCTGTTCCCATCCCTCCTTGAGGTTGTTGAGGACTTTCAGAACGCTGTTGAAGATATCGGCGTTCTTGGTCGCATTGAGCAGATAGAGTTGATTGATGATATAGCTGTAGAGGTCTGCCAGTTTCTCAGCTATCTCGCCGCCTTTTTCCATATCGAGGGTAGTGTAAAGATGAAATACGACACGGTGGGCTTTTTCCAGAAACTCGGAAAAACGCTCCACCTCCCCTGCCTCCAAGGATTTGTTCGCTTCATTCAGGTAGTTGATCGCGCCACGGTAACACATCAAGATCAGTTCTTGCTGTGAAGCGCCGTTGACCTGTGCTCGTTGGTAGGAGGAGAGTTTCTTCTTCATGATTACCTATTCCCGTTGCTCACAATCTGCTTGAAGTTATTGGAGAGCTGTTCGAGTTGCGCCGTGAGATATGACGACTGAGAGCCGAGCTGTCCGAGGACGTCCTCCATTTCCTGGAAGCGCTGGAGCAGACGTTGGCGTTTCAGTTCGATTCTCTCATTCTGACTTTCGACGCGACCCTTGATATCCTCGATCTGCGCCTGCAGCGCGGAGGTCCTGCGGGCAAGGGTGCCATCGATGCTCTTCGTTACTGTATCTGCAAAGCTTTGAATCTGTGAAGCGATGCCGCGGAACACCGAAACGGTAGCTTCCGCCGAGTCACCGAGGTCAGCCGAGGTCAGCTCGACCAGGAGTTTAAGACCGGCGGTGTTCGCGTTGTCATCCTTTCCGGTGAGGATCTGACCGAGGCCGGTAGCCTCCTCGCCGTTGATCGTGCCCTCGACGTTGAGCCCGGCGAAGAGTGATGCTCCTGAGAGTCCCAGGAGAGTGTGGGCATTGTCCGACACACCTGTCTGCAGCTCGACCTTCGAAGAGCTGCCGTAGGAACCGCTGGTGAAGGTCAGGTGGCCGTTGCTGCCGTTGTCAACGAACGTCACTTCAACCCCGAGCTTCCCGATTTTGCTGTCGGCATTGATCTTCTGCTGCAGCTCATCGGCAAGTTCCTGCCAGGAGTCGTAGGTGCCCTCGTCGAGCGTGATCGTATTGGAGAGAACACCATCGACACGGAGCGCAATGTTCTTGTTGGACGCGTCGATTGTGATGGGTGTGGAGGACGGGTTGGCGATCGATGCGCCCTGCATGTAGCCGCGACGCGCCGCCTGCGTGATCTCCACATCGTAGCCGTCTTCCGAGACCTTCGTCTTGCTCCCCATCGAGAGGAAAGATACTTTGCTGTTGCTTGAACTGCCCGATGCTGCCAGCAGACGTCGCACATCATCGAGGTTATTCTCGAGCGCCTCGCGCAGTTTGGATGGGCTGACCACAGAGAGCTTTCCGGTTTGGCCCATGCGTATACCGATCGCGGCCAGCATCTTGAACTCGGAATCGAGTCCGCTCACGCGCGAAGTCACGTTACTGCGCAGCGAATTCTGTACGGTGATAAGGGTGTTATCGCCGAAGAGTATCCCCGCCTCATCCGGGTTATCGGGGTCGAACTTGAACTGCTCGTCGATTGCCCCGATCACGTCATTGAATTTATCGATAAAGTCATTGAGCTTCTGCTCGATTCCCTCAATGTCGCGTTCTGCTACGATATTTATTTTCTCGCCGTTCGAGACTTTCTTGAGATTCAGGGTAACACCGCTGATCAGGTTGTCCACCAGGTTGGATTCACTGGAAACCGTGATGGGCGAGCCGCCGCCGGCGGTCGAGCCGAGCGTGATTTTGGCATCCTGCGCGCTTTGCAGGAGCGGCGCGAAAGTCTGGACGGAGAATGTATCTCCCGCCACCAGTTCCCCGGCGGAAAACTGCAGTTTCAGCCCGTCGGACCCTGCACCGGTCAGTTCTACTTCGGTGTCTGCCGAACTGACCAGGATCGAGCCGGAGTTTGTGCCGTCGGTCCAGTCGACGGTAATATCGCCATTGCCGACAGTCTGGGTACCGTTGCCACGGACGGTGAATGTGTAGGTTTTGTTTTCATTGCCCGTGTAGGATGCGGTGGTACCGATCGTCGGGTTCGAGGAGGCGAGTGCCGAAAATGAAGTCTTCTCTACCTCATCAAATTGTGCGGTTGTGAAGTCTAACTGCTTTTCTCCTGACAGCGAGGAACTGAAGGTAATCTTGTTCTTCGCTCCGGTCTTATCGGCGCTCAGGAGCAGGCGATAGGAGTTGGCATCGGTGCCGTCGTTGATGATCGATGCCGTAACGCCTGCATTGGCGGCGTTGATGGCGTCGCGGATGCTCTCGAGGCTACTGCTGTCGCTGCCAATCGTAATTGTCTTTTCCGAGCCACTGCCCACCTTGATGGTAATCGTGCCCGTTCCGAGGTTGGCGGCTTCCTGGTCGCTGAACCCCTGTGATGCGATCTGGTGGTTCTGCGCGAGAGCAGCCACGCTGATGGAATAGCTGCCGGGGGCGACGTTGTCACCTGCGATCGCGGTCAGATAATCTTCGTTCGAGACGGAGACTTTTGTCGAGTCATAGGTGTCCGCGCGAGAAAGCAGGGCTGCTTGCGTCTGAAACGCCAGGAGTTTTGTGTTGATAGACTGGTAGGTTGAGATCTGATTGGTCTTGACGGTTTGGTCATACTCAAGCAGCGTAACTCGGTTATTGTCATACAGCAGTAAGGCCTCAACGATACTGGCTGTATCCAATCCTGAGTTAAGTCCGTCTATCGAGCCTGATAATCCGGGCATAGTGGGGTTGTCTCCTACTGAATTCCAACTTAAAATCTGGTCGGATGCCTCAGAGGTACTGAGGTCTTGATCGGAAGCACCCGACCAGCAGTCCTATGTGCAAAACTGTCTTTCTGTTTATGCCTGGGTGTCGAAGATTCCTCCGAGCACCTCATGCATTTGCCTCCGAATGGCAAGTATTTCATCCGGTGGAATTTGCCGGATAACTTTATCAGTATTCGTATCCATGACTTTGATGACGAGGGCTTCAGAATCCTCGTCGATCATAAAGCTAATGGAGATATTACGTCTTTCGTACTCTCTATTGGCTTCGCTAATCTGTTCTTCCAACAGGTCACGATCGAGAAGCCCTTTACGGGACTCGCCTTGTGCTTCACTCTGTTTTTCGCTTCGGAGTGAATCAGACGACGCGGCCTGTTTCTTTTGCACCCGAGCATCCATGTTCGGCGACGCATCCGCCGGAAGGGAACGCGGTGAAGTCGGCTGAGCGACACTCACTTTGACCCCCGGCAAGTTTACGCTTTGGTCTGACATGAGATCACCTCACAGGTGCTCGAGGCGGGCGCGCAATCTGAGGATTACGCGGCCCGCCCAAGAGCGTGTCTATTAGAATTATCCGAACAGCGAAAGTACGATCTGCGGCATCTGGTTGCCCTGAGCCAGCATGGCCGTACCAGCCTGCATCAGGATCTGGTACTTCGTGAACTCGGACATGGCTTCGGCCATATCGGTGTCACGAATGCCGGACTCTGAAGCGGACAGATTCTGTGACGCAACGCGGAGGTTACGCAGGTTCGATTCGAGCGTGTTCTTCTGGAACGAACCGAGAGTACCGCGAGCGTTGGTAACCTCATCAATCGCCTTGTCGATAAGGGCCTGGGCATCCTGTGCGCCCTGGACGGTCTCGACATTGATATCGGCGAGGCTTGCGAACATGTTACCGGCAACGTCCTTACCGAGCGCTGAGGCAGCCATGTTGCGCAGACCGATTGAAGCAGTCTGACCGACGTTGGCACCGATCTGGAAGACGAGCGACTGATCGGTGTTGGAGATGGTTTCGGAACCACCCTGTGAGGTCAGGCTGTAGCGAATCTTGAGGGATTCGGAACGATCGGCGTCATAGATCGTGGCATCCTTACCGGCGGTCACTGACGTGGCCGGGCCACCATCGAGACGAACGTCGAATTTCGCGGCTTTGACATCGAGCAACAGGTTGCCGATGTTGATGCCGTTCGACGCCTTGTCGATGACAAGGTCGACGCTACCACGGCCGGCTTCTCCCGCCGCCTTGTTGTAAAGCGTGACGTTAGAAGTTGAACCGTACTTCACTGATGTGACAGTGCTGGTAAAGCCGTCGAAGTTGACCAGCGCATCGGTACCGGAGATGGCGAGGGTATCGACCGAGAGGCCGAGAACGTTGTAAAGACGCTCGGTCTCGTTACCGGTAGAGTTGTGCTTGATCTTGTAATCGGAACCTTCGTCGTAGGTGAAGAAGCGGAGCTTGTTATCAACCGCCTGGACATCCACGTCGTTGGTCGTTGACGAACCTGAACCGTCGGAGACGGTACCGAACGCTGAGTTAAGCGCAGTCTGAATCGCCGTAGCCAGAGTTGACATTGACGAGTAAGTTGCAGCGCCGACAGTAGCGTTGGCGGTCGTGTTGGTGTTCTTCGCCGTTGTGACGGTGAAGTTGAGAACGTTCAAGCTAACGCCACGGCTTGAGCGTGAGGAGCCCATGCCCATGTAGTTAGTTGTGGCATCGGTCGAGGCCGAAGTCATCTTCAGGGAGTACTGCGCACCCTTGTTGACGGAACGGAACTGGATACCGGTACCACCACCGCTGACGGAGTATGTGGCAGCGGTAACCTTGCCGGCCAGCGCAGCGTTGTTGGCGATGGCCTGGTTCCACTTGTCAATGATGTTGGCGCGGGTATCACTTGAAGCGATCGCGATCTGCAACGTCTGGTCACCGGTCACCGACTCATTGTTCTCCTGGTAGTTGAGAACGATGGTGTAGGTACCAGCCTGTGACGTTGTAGCGGCGGCGACGGTTGAGGCGGCGCTGTTGATGGTGGCGTAGTCGGCTGTGGCAGCGACCTGGAGGCCGTTACCAAACGCGTCTGTAATAGCCACATCAGCAGAATCCTTCTCGGCGCCGGCTGAGGCCTGAAGCACGTTCAGGTTGTGGATCTTCTCTTCGAGGTTGTTCGGATTGCCTGAGCTGCTGAGCGAGATACCGAGAGAAGTCGTGTTCAGCGAAGCGCTGGCATCGGCGGTCTTGGTAGCGGTAATCGAGTGGCTACCTGAGGACAAGCCGCTCTGGACGATGGTGAGGCCGGAGGAATTCGCGGTAGTAATAGTCGCGATATTGTCCTTGGTGCCATCGAGGAGCTTCTTGGTACCGAACTGAGTGTTGGCAGCGATACGGTCGATCGTCTTGATCGCGTTTTCGATTTCTGCCTGGTCAGCTGCCAGCTGGTTGGCATCGTTGAATCCTTCGTTCGCGGCGTGAATCGCCAACTCACGCATGGAAACGAGCAAAGAGTTGATCTCGTTGAGCGATCCCTCAGCGGTCTGGATCATGTTGATCGAGCCCTCTGAGTTCTGAATCGCGCGGTTGAGGCCGGCAATCTGAGCACGGAACTGCTCGGAAATGACCAGACCCGCCGGATCATCGGACGCTTTGTTGATACGATAACCTGAAGACAGCTTCTCCATGACACCACTCATGGAACGTGTAGTCATAGCCAGGTTACGCTGGGCATCCAGTGCGGCAATGTTGTGGTTAATGCGTAGAGCCATTACGGATCCTCCTTGAAAGTCCCTGTCGGATTTCCTTTCCGACTTACTTTCATTGTGCTTTGTGTGCTCTCGTCATTTCAGCCACTTCCGATGTTCGCTAAGGTCGGAGCATGTGCGACCTTCTAGCCGCGATCTCCTCCCCGGCTAGTGGGAGGTATTCGTCGTTGCCCTTTTAGGCAGTTCAGCCGGCCCGAACGCTGCAATCGCGCAGGCCGCCTCTTCTCTAACAGTATCGGTTCCAAGCGTTTATTGCTTGAGCCAAAATCGGCCTGGAACTGCGTCTGCTACTGATTTTCGGCGGAATTTTCTTTGCCCTTAACGGGCTAAAAGTGAGCAGTTTCGACGCAAAAACGCGCCGCACCAGCTAAGCGTGTGGCGTGGACGCGGTTGACCCGCACCCCGCGGCCGGGTGTTTCACTGTTTGATTTTCCCCCAGATTCGGCGGTGTTGAGAGCCCCGGTTTAGCAGCAACTGGGCAGAAGTTGGCCACTCCCGTGGGGGCGGGAACTTATCGTGCATCGGCACAGGAACTTACTTCTCTACCGGCTCCTCGGTCTCTTCAGCGGCGGTGTCTTCTCTCCCGGCCTGCTTGATATTCTCTATCATTTCGGCGGCGGGTGAGAAGGCGGGATCGATCGCAAGCGCCTTCTGATAGCCCAGCAACGCGCTCTTGAGATGACCCTGCTTCAGATAACAATCCGCCAGCAACGCCACCAATTCGGCGGAAGTCGGATTCAACTGCAAACAGCGTTCGACGTAACGAGCGGCATCCTCGAAGTTGCCGCGGTCAAAATGAAGCCGGGCGATCAGATAGAGGATGTCTGAATCTTCCTGGCTGTAGTCGAGATAATTGGCCAGCTTCTCGATCGCCTTGTCCGACTCACCGAGCTTGAAGTAGGTAAGGCCAAGGTTGCGCAGAGCGGGTGTGAGCTGAGGTGAGATTGCCAGTGCTTCGCTGTAGTAGCGCACAGCTTCCTCGAACTCATTGAGGCGGAAATGGCAATTGGCCATATCGTTGATGATTTCTGCATCGCGCGGCTTGATCTGATTGAGCCGGTGGTAGAGCGCCAGTGCTTTATCGGGTTCATTTTGCGCGATGAAGATATCCGCTTTCTCGCTCAGGGCAGTATAGTTGTCGGGTTCCACCGAAAGCAGTTCTTCGATCAGAAGCAGTGCGGCATCATCATCTCCGGCGCTGCGTTCGACCGAGATCAACAATTCCATCGCGATCGTGTCGGCACTGTTGCGTTGCAGCAGTTCCCTGCAGGCGGTACGAGCAAGGTCATACTTCTGCTGCCGGTAGCAGGCGCGTGCAAGCAACTGGCGGGCATTGTTGTCGTCGTCGTTCTGCGCCAGTCGCTTTCTGGCGTGCTGTTCCGATTCGTCGAATTTGCCCTGGCGCAGGGTCACCAACGCGAGGTGTGCATAAACATCCTGGAACGTCTCGATATAATCGAAGATGCGCTTGAACGCCTGCTCAGCCTCCTTGTTCTCCCCTAACTCTTCATGCACCAATCCGAGATTGAAGCAGGCTCGGGGCTGACTCGAACCGTGTAGAAGAATGAACGCGGTAGTCTCTTCACCGGGATCATACTTGTCAGCTGCCTCGATGTAGTCGTTGTACGCCTGTTTGGCTAACTCCATCTTCCGCTGACCGGCGTAGATATTGCCGAGCGAAAACATCGGGTCGAGGTAGTTCGGATCATACTCGAGTGCTCGAAGCGCGACCTCCTCCGCCTTTTCATATTCGTGCATGTGGATATAGGCGGAGCTGATCTGATCAAGCGCCATCAGGTGCAGGTGCCGCTGACCCCGTTCCGTCGGTGAGGTCTGCTCCACCACCCGACCGGCATATTTGAGGATTTCCTCGCAGGCCTCTTTGGGTGGGTGTTTATACTCGCCGCGAATCAGCTGCGCGAGATTGAAGTTGGCGAAGGCGTTGTTGGGATTCTCTTCGAGCTGCTTGAGGAGAAGCGCCTTACTGCGGGCGATCTTCTTCTTCATCTTCTCCCAATCGAGTCCGTAGCCGTAGTGGATGATCCTGATATCGGCACGGAGGATCTTCACATTGGGGGGCAAGCGCAGTTCATTGTGGACTATCCCCTCGTAGCGGGCGCCGAGCTTGCTCCTCCAGAGACGAGTCGAAGGGAGGAATGAGGTAACCTCTCCTGTGCGGAGGTGTTTATTGTGTACCGACACGGAGATGGCGTCATAAGCTTTCTGGAAAGTTGCCTGACGCAGTTTTTCGATATCATCTTTCAGAAGCTCTTCGTCGGCGTCGAGGATCAGGATCCAGTCTGACGTAGCATACTCAAGCGACTGATTGCGATGTTTGGAGAAATCATTTTCCCATTTATGGTGAAAGACTTTGGCGCCGTAGCTCTCGGCGATTTCGACGGTGCAATCCTCCGAACCGGTATCGACGATGATGATTTCATCCACGACGTCCTTGACGCTCTCAAGACACTGGCCCAGCATCTGCTCTTCGTTTTTCACGATCATGCAGAGTGAGATAGTCTCATGATTCTGAAGCAGAGCATTGAGTTTATCGAGTTCGCGATGGCTCTTGCAGAGTTTGATCCCCTCTGCTACCGCCGAGCTGGCTTCGCTAATCTTGCCCTGGGCTTTGCGCACGGTTGCCAGACGGAGGTATCCCTGTTCAGAGTTCGGCCGGCGACGGAGATATTTTTCAAAAGCTTCGGCGGCTTCCTCAAGTCTGGCCAGGTCATAGTTGGCCCTGCCGGCCAGGAAATAAAACCCGGGGAGGGCCTGGTCGAGTTTGAGCCAGTTGCTCGCAAAAGTGCCGGCGACGGCAATGAGTGACAGCCCATGTTTCGCGTGCTCAAGCGCCAGCTCAGGCCGATTGAAATTCAATTCGATCGCTCCAGCCACGAACGCGAGGGTGATGTCATCCGCGCCGCGTCCAACCGCGACATCGAGCAGATCGTGCGCTATCGGGTGTTTTCCAACGCTGGTGGCAAGGTATGCGGCGAAGAGGATGTTGTCGGTCGACTGTTCGGAGCGAACCTCAGGTGAGTCATGCAGCCCGCAGCAGGATTGCCATGCTTTGTTGAGATCGTTCTTGTCGAAGTGAGTCAGGGCTGCTACGAAGTCGACGGCGCCGGTTGTTTTCGCGACGGCTGCCTGTTTTGTCGTTTTTGCCCGCCCTGCCGACCCGGCGGATCGAGGCGTGGCAGCCTTCTTCTTGCGCGCCGTTTTCTTGCCGGTTCCGGTTGATGAGTTTTTCGATTTTCCAGTTTTCTTATTGGCCATTTTGATTTGTCCTGCTGCGAATTGTCAGCCCTCATATCTCCGGCGCCACGGCCGGAGGTTTATCCTTTAAGGTTGGAATCCCAGGTAATCGGCGGATCGACGTGCCAATGTTTGCGGTAGGCCGCACAGGCGGTGTCGAATCCACTCTGGTTGTTTGTCTGCTTGCAGAAATCTAAGTAGTTGTGGAAGATCTTCTTGTTGACGCTCCGCAACTGCATGCCCTGAGTAAAGGCGTGTTCAGCCCCCGCGATATTTCCACTCTCGGCTTCGATGACCGCCAGATCGTTATAGATGTCAATGTTCTGATTGTCGAGTACCAGCAGCTTGTGCAGACACTGTTTTGCCTCTTCAAACTCCCCGACTGCCGTCAGGAGGACCGCGAGGTTGTGCAGGGCGTCGGGATTATCGGTACGGAGTCTGAGCGCCGCCTGCAGGTGCTTGCGAGCTGAATCGGTGTCGCCGATTTTCACGTTCAGGAAGGCCGTGGATATCTGCAGGTCGAGCGACTTCGGTGCGGCGGCGACGGCCTGTTCGAGAATCGCGGCAGCCTCCTTCAGTTTCCCTGCGGCGATAAGCTGGGTGGCTTGTTCGAGCAGAACCGGGGCTCGATCCGTCTGTTCGGAATCGGCGTGGCGGCTAGAGGCAGTCGCCGTAGTGGTTTCCAAGCTGGTATCCATGCAATCTCCTATTTGCCTGATTACGCATCATGCGAACTGACAATCCTCGAGATCCCCGAAAGTGAGAGCAGCTATCCGCTACTTCGCCGAGGAAATCTCCATTGGAGTGGCCTTTGCAGTGGCCACCAGATTCCGGTTGCGCTCGAGCTGTTTGACGATCGAGTGCTGAACCGAGTAGGCACTGTCGGTAAGAACTAGCTGTTTGAGCAGGTTCTCGCGACGATTGAGCAGGATTGGTCCCTGCAGATTGGCGGTCATCTGGTTGATATCTTCCGGAACCGTGACGATGACGTAGACGTCAACGTCCTCCGGTCGATTGACCTTGATATCCGCTACTTCCTTGGCATTGACCACTACCCGATAGTCCTGAAAGAAGACTGCGGGACTGACGATCACGAAGGAGAGCTCGGGCGCGTCGACGCTCTGCAACCAGCGAAACGGGCGCGAGTCCTCATGATCTACCATCACGAAGCGCTCGAATCCTTCGAATCCAAGCAGTCCCTTCGGGGCGTGGATGAATTCGTCTTCGGATACTTCAAGCACTCCGAACTGTCTTGTGTTTAACTCCATGTTAACTCACCTTAAAAAATCCAATAGTGACGGCTGGACTATCCGGGCGGCTGATTGAAGAGCCGCGTTATAAGCATTTTCCTGCATTGCCAGGTCGGTTACGAGTTGAGTGATGTCGGCATCCTCCACATCCGAGAGCAAGCTGGTGTAGCTCAACTCCGATTGTTCGAGTCGGCTGAAGGTCGTTTCCATGCGGATGACCTTCGCGCCTGCCGACGCACGCTCGTCGAGTACTTTGTTGAGGGCTTTGTCGAGTGTACCGATGGCCGTTTCCACCGATTCGCGGTCGTTTCTCCGCAGTGCATCCACGAGAAACATCAGCGTACCGAGTACATCAGCCGAATCATTGATCCCCAGATTTGTCGCGGCGGTGCTGCCATCGCCGTTGTTGACGATCAGCGTGCGTGAAGGGTCATCGTTGACGATCTGGATTCCGGTGCCTGCGTCGTTGATCGACGCGGTAACATCGAGCGCCGAGTTATTGATCGCATCGAGCAGATCCTGTACAGTTGTTATCCCGGCTGCTTGAGTGTTGAAGGAGACGGTTTGACTCCCCTGCGAGATTTTGAACTCGCCGCCCGGGATCCCGAGTCCGTTCTGGAACTGCGAGAGCAGTGACGTCGGCAGCAACTGAGGCTCTAGCGCATCCCCCGCCTTGTTGAAGTGAAAATCACCGGCAATGCCGAGATCGCTGGCGGTCGAACCCGCGCCGAACTCCTTCACGGTAAAATCGGGACGCGGATTCAGATCTGTACCCTGCAGGTCGGTTGCGATCAGGCCGACAATGCCGAGGTTCGCCGCGGTGAACTCCGTCGGGGCTGAATCCTCGACGCGCAAGCCGAGCGGGATGCCATTGGTGTCCGTGATCGCGATTCCAGTACCCGCGGTATTGAGAGATGCTGTCACGTTGCTGACGCCCGCGCCGCTGAGAGCCGAGTTGATTGCGCTGATGACATCACCGACCGTGGACGCGCTGCTGACGTCGACTGTGAAGTTTATCGAGTCAGAGCCGTTGCGAATGACGAACTCTCCGGGCGATTGATCGATACCGTTGCCGTTGTTGAGATTCTTCAGCGGGGTCGAGGTCGTAATCGTGGGAACGCTGGTCGCTTCCAGCTTCAGGTTGTTCCCCTCGATGCCAATCGAGGCGGTGATGTTGGTCAGCCCGGCACCTGCCAACTGTGCATTGATCAGTGAAATCGCGTCGCTGACGCCGGTTGCCAGGGAGATATCGATATCAACGCTGGTACCGGTGTTGTTGTCGACGACGGTAAATATACCGGGTGACTGGTCGATGCCGTTGCCGTTATGGAGGCTCGCCAGAGGTGTTGTGCCGACGATACCGAGATGTACGTTCGATTCGGCGCCGATCGCCTGGAATGGCGAGGTAAAGATCCGGGAGCCGATCGTGTTCACCTGTACCTTTGCACGCGAGTCGATCGTGTAATTGATTTGTCCGTTGTCCCCCATGTAGGTCACGCCGCTTGCGGAGCGCGAGAATGGCTCGGTCCGGGTGCGGTAGCCGGAGAAGATGTAGCTGCTTTGCAGCTGCGAGTTTCCGGCGGCGAGCGCCTGGTCGAGGATAGAGGCGATTTCGTTGGCTGCCGAGTTACGCGCGGTCGCGTCGTAGGTATCGTTGGCCATTTCGACCGCGATCGAGTAGGCTTCGCGCAGCCCGACATTCACGTCATTGAGCGCGACATCGGTTGTGGAGACCCAGGTTTGTCCGATCGAGATATTGGCCTTGAACTGCGATATCTCCGCCAGGCGTTCGCGGTAGGAGAGATCCTTGATCGTGCCAACGGGATCATCCGATGGTTTGTTGATGCGACGATTGGTCGACATCATATTCTGGATCTTGAGGAACCGTTCGATGGTATTGCTCAGGTTAAAGATAACCTGATTGGCAATCATGTCCTGGGTTACGCGCATATTGCTTCTCTATTCTCTTCTCTGGTCACTCTGCTCTAATCCTTGTGTCCTTGATCTCCCGGCACACTTGCGCTGCAGCTAGTCTTCGTAGTAGACGAAGTCCTGATCGCAGCCGACTGGAAGTGATACCGTGGATTCGTTGTTGTCCTGTCCCTGTGTGTTGCCTGATTTTACCGGTCCGTTAGCATTGCTTTTCATGGTGTCCTTACCGTTACCCTTCCTATTCAAATCAAATCTTCAATTCACTTCCTTGAGAACTGTTGCTGCGCCGGTTGGGCGTTCTGCGGTATCAGCGATTGTTATCGCGCCGCGCCTCGTTCTCCTCGTCCTTGTCGTTCTTGTTGCCCTTGCCACGCGACTTGCGGTATTCGAGGCTTGATTTCTTGTCGCTGTCTTTCATTTCGCCTTTGAATTTGTCCTTGAGCATCGAAACAACCGACATCAGATCCTTCTTGCCCGCTTGTGCCGCCTTACGATTCTCATTTTGAATCTTGACGTAAACTTCTTCGCGATGAACTACCACCTTCAACGGCGCGTCGATACCAAGGCGAACCTGCCGGCCGTAGATGCCGAGAACCGTTACCTTGATATTGTCTCCGATGTTGATGGACTCACCTAACTTCCGTGTTAAAATGAGCACCCCACCCTCCGTGGTTATGTTACTGGCCGCTCATGGCCTGTGCTGCTTCCCTGTTAACTACCGGTCGTGTTATGGCCAACCCTAACGGGTGATTCCCATTCCGCTGATAACTGTTTCCAGCGCGGAGTCCACGAACGTGATCACACGCGCAGCGGCCTCGTAGGCACGCTGGTTCTTGATCATGTTTGTCATTTCTTCATCTATCGAGACACCCTGGATCGACTGCTTGGCATTCTCAAGCTGTGTCGTCAGCAGGGTGTAGTTAGCTGCGAGATCTTCTGATTCTTTGCTCCTGATTCCGACATTGGCGACAAACCCGGCATAGAATTCGTTGATGGTCAACGAACCGGATGACATCACGCGGGCGTATCGCAGTTCGCTGATTGCCTGGGCATTGCGTGTATCACCGGGTTCGCCTGAGAGTGAAGCCGCCACCAATCCGGCGTCATCGATCAGGTCGGGATTGATCGCCATCGAGCTTGCCGTGGTGCCATTCGGATCAAAGAAATTCACACCGGGGTTGGCGTACTCATCGTAGCCGGCGACATGAATCGCATTGACCTGGGTAGCTATCGTCGCGGCGAGTTGATCGAGATCTTTCTGGAATTGCGGGACTACTTTGTCACGCAACTGTTGGAGCGCATAGAGTTCACCACCCTCGAATTTCACTTCGAAGTCGGTACCCTGCCAGATCGTTTTGGTGATCGTGCGGCTGCCGTCCGAGACGGTCTTGGTCGCGAGTGACATATGACTCGCACCATCCACCAGCGCCATCGACCCCAGGTGGACGGCCACGGCGCCGTTGTTGCGCTGATATATCTTGACGTCGGCGTAGTTGGACAGCTGGTCCACCAGCAGATCACGCCGATCACGCATGTCGTTGGCCATCGTCCCGGTCAGTTCGGTGCGGGCGATTTCCTTGTTGAGACCGGCAATCTGCTCGGCCAGGAGATTGATTTGTTCAACGCGGTTTCGGATATCGTCATCCAGGTTGGTGCGCATATCCTCGAGCTGGGCGGCGTGCTCATGGAAGGCGTTGACCATCACATTGGCTTTCTCAACCACGGCGGTACGCGCCGAGGGATTGGTCGAGAGGTTCTCCCATGAGTTCCAGAAGTCGGTGATCAACTGGTTAAGTCCGGTGTCGCCCGGTTCGTTGAAGTAGTTTTCAATCTGGGAGAGTGATTTGTTTGCCGTGGACCAATAGCTCAACTGGCTGTTGTCCTGGCGCCACTGATTTCCGAGGAAGAGATCACGCACGTGCGTGACGTTGTCGACGATAACGCCGGTACCCATTGCGCCGTAGGCGTAGACAATCGGGTTCGTGGCGTTGAGGCTTACTCGCTGACGGCTGTAGCCGGGCGTTGAAGCATTCGCGATATTGTGACCGCTGGTGTTCATGGCCAGCTGTTGGGCGAGCAGGGCTCGCTTTCCAACTTCCAAACCAAAAAATAGTCCTGACATTCCTATGTCCTCCCGTTACGCCGTTCTATCCACCAGCGCAGTCGATCTTGTCTTGCGCGGCAGCTTCGGTTCGGGTGAATAGCCTTGCGACTGGGATGAAGGACTCAAGCCAAGCTGCACCATTGCGGAGTTGAGGTACTCCATCGATTTGCGAATCAGAAAGTCGTTTTGCGTTTTCTGTTCGCTGATCTGCGTGTGCAGGTTGAGCAGAGTCTCCTGCAATGCGTGGAGTTCCTCTGACTGCTGGGCATTGACGAGCTTCATCAACTCGGTCAGATTGAGGTCATCCTGGTTGCGATTCAGATCGACTGAGATATCAGCGACCAGGTTGCGGCGCTGCTGTTCGATATCGGTCGTTTTCTGCGCGAGTTCCTCTTGTTGCGCAGTGACTTGCTCGAGCGCCTCGATGTCATTAGCCACCAGTGCTTCCTGCTGCTGATTGAGATAGTCAAGGAATGTGTGAAAGATAACTACCTCTTCCCCTATCAGCTTGATCAGTTGTAAAATCTTCTGTTCCAAAGTGGCTCCTCTCTTACTTTCTATTTCGGAACAGTGAGGCAATTCATTAACCTACTCGACGTCGGAAATCTCTTTCATTATGCGTTCGACATAAGCTCGTGTCTCGGAATAGGGTGGCATACCCCCATGCCGTTCGACGGCTGTCGGTCCGGCGTTATAGGCTGCCAGTGCGGTCGGCAGATCGCCGAAGCGATCGAGCATCCGGCGGAGATACTTCGCACCGCCGGCGATGTTCTGGACTGGATCGAGCGGGTCGCTTACCCCCACCGCGGTCGCCGTGTCACGCATCAACTGCATCAGACCGAGCGCACCCTTACGTGAAACGGCGCCGGGATTTCCTCCCGATTCCGCTGAAATAACTGCTTCAATCAACCTGGCGGGAAGTTCGCTGCTGCGGGCGGCCTGCTCGATAGCCGGGCGGAACCGCGTTTTCCAGTGACCCGCTTCGCCGGCGACTTCAGTCGCGTCGGGCGCCAGCGACACTACCCTCGGAATGTAGTGGGGGACTTTCAGATCAGACACCCCGCTGCCGTCCGACTGACGCATCGCTTCCTCCAGCTCCAGCTTGTGCAGCAGGTGTTCGTAGAGGATGTCCCCTACTCCCAGCATGCCTGATTTGGCGAGCTGATTCGAGACGCTTTCATCGGCCATGGAGAGCATGACGTCCTTGCCGAAGCCATCTTCGGAGTCCGGATTGAGCGCCGAACTGCGCATGCTCTTGAGCATCTGCGCAATGAATATCGATTCGAACGCTTCGGTCGCGTGCTTGAGCTTGAGGCGTTGAGCGGCTTTCTCGTTGGGTTGTGATTTTGCCGGTTCGATCGGCTTTGTGGCTGTGTCGGGAGTGAACTTGATCATGGCTCCCTCTTTAGAGCACGATCAATTCAGCGCGCAGTGCACCCGCTTGCTTGATAGCCTGGAAGATCGCGATGATATCGCGCGGGGATGCGCCAATCGCGTTGAGCGCAGAGGCGATTTCGGAGATATCGGTGCGTTCCTGGAAGTAAACCACGCGAGCGGCTTCTTCACTGACATTGATATAGTTGTCGGTCGTTTCCACCGTGGTACCGTCTGAGAAGGGACCGGGTTGCGAGATGACCGGATATGACTTAATCTCGACCGTGATGTTTCCATGCGCGAGCGCAATCGGGGCGATGGTAACGTTGGCGCCCGCGACGATTGTGCCGGTCTTCTCGTTGATCACCACGCGGGCGCGATTATCGGGCTTGACCAGAAGGTTTTCGATGGAGGCGATGAATTCGACTCTGCCGTTACCGTCGGCCATCCCTTCCGGGACCATCAGGCTAATCGAGCCGTCGTTCACGGTGGTGGCGGAAGAGGGGTATGCTTCATTGATGGCATCCTTCACCCGTTCGACCGTGGTGTAGTCTGGATTATAAAGGGACAGCTTGACCGCGCGCGGATCATCCATCGGGCTCAGAGGAACCCTTTCGATATTGGCGCCATTAGGCACGCGCCCCACGAGCGTGTAGTTGCTGACGATCTTGTTCTCCCCTACCTGCACGTTGAAACCGCCGATCGAGACGGATCCCTGGGCGTAACCATAGATAATGCCGTTGCGGTCGGTTAGAGGTGTGAGGATCAGTGTGCCGCCCTCGAGTGTGGAGGCATCTCCGATGGAGGAGACGGTGACATCTATCTTGTCGCCGATCGATACGCTGCTGGGCAGCTTACCGGTAACCATGACGGCGGCAACGTTCTTGACTTTTATTTTCTCTTTGGGAACGGTCACGCCCATGCGCTGAAGCATGTTTGCGACAGACTGGACGGTGAACTGCGCGCCGTTTCCATCACCTGTGCCGGCCAGGCCGATCACCAGACCATAACCGACGAGGTCTAACTCGCCGGTCTGGCTTATGCGTGCGATGTCTTTGATGCGAACATCGGCTTTCGCTTCCATGAGCGACAGGATGTTCACCAGTACAAAGATCAAGAGTGCTGCGATGATGATGCGCACCAGTTTCATTTTGCTGCCTTCCTTCCTATGGCCTTTCGCCTAAAGACTTGCAAACGTCCACTCCGACCGACGGGCGCAGACCCGGCGATCCTGTTGTTTAGAAAATCCAGTTAAGGATTCTGCTGACCAATCCCGGTTTGGAGCCATTGGCGACAGGTCCCTTGCCCGTGTACTCGATCCTGGCGTTACCTATGGATGACGATTCGACCGTGTTGTCAGGGGCGACGTCCACGGCGCGGACGATTCCTGACAGGGTCATCGTTTCATCTTCGGTATTGATCGAGATCACACGCGTGCCTGAGATGACCAGGTCACCATTATTTCTCACAGCGACGACTTCCACTGTCATGCGCGCACGAAGAGAACCCTTGCGGGAGTTAGTTCCTTTACCATCGTAGCTGTTGTCGGCCTGGTAGTCGGCACCGAACAGCGGAATGAAATTGAGGGGTCCGAGACCGCCGGAACTGGCGGTTGAACCATCGGCCTTTTCCTCGGTTTTCTGGGCTGATTCGTTGGAAGCTTCGGCGTTCTCATAGATCAGCACGGTAAGCAGATCACCGACGCGATGCGCCTTGATGTCGGTAAACATCGAGCCGCCCGGTCCGACGATCTGGGCGAAGAGAGATTTCGGGGCCGCAAGCAACAGCGGCAGGGAAATCAGAATAGAGGTCCAGGCGATTAGCCTACTTGACGACTTTGACTGACTGGTCATCCTGCACCTCGGCATAAATAGTTTTTTTCGTTGAGATATTGCGGACGCGGATTACTTGTCCTCGGCTGCCGGGTTCACGAGCTTCACCGAGCGCTGTGATGAAGAGCGAGCCGTTATCGTAGACGATCGTAACGCGATCACCGCGATCGACCACCTGCTCCGGCTGCACCAGCGATTCGGTCAGCGTGGTACCCTCGCGAATCGTACGCGAGGCCTGCAGTCCATTGAGGTCGGCGTCGACGGCCATAGGCGGGTCAGCCAGCGTCTTGAGCTCACGCTGAACGACGGCGAACATATCCTTGCTGAGCGGGTCGCCACGCTTGATTGTCTGTGCAGCGATGCGCACCGGCTGAAACCACTGCACCTGAACGCCGGCGTTACCGGTGTTGGCCACCCGGCCGCCCTGATAGAAATAGAGCTTAACCCAGCAGTTTCCGATCGGGTGATTGTCCCCCTGCAGTTGAACCGCGAGGGAGTCATACTCGGTTGGTAGTGACGTGCTGAGCTGGGGAATCGTGATTATATACTCGAAGTGGTTGTCGGGAAGCATCTCGCGCAGTTTCGCTTCGATGTCCACGGCCAGCGAGCCGGTGGCTAGAGTGGTGTCCACCGGCGCCAGCATTAACCACAACATTGTCGTCAGAATCGTGCCGGTCAGGCTGCTGATGAGATTGGAGAGCTTGGTCATTTTATCGTCTGCTCTTATCTCTTGAGGTTGTTGACCAGACTGCTCATATCGTCGGCGGTCTGGATCATTTTCGAGTTGATCTCGTAGGCGCGCTGCGCGACGATCATGTTGACCATCTCGGTAACCACATCAACGTTTGACATTTCGAGGTAACCCTGCGTAACGCGTCCCAGGCCATCGGAATCAGGCGTGCCGACGATGGCGGCGCCAGAGGCCGGAGTTTCTTCGTAAAGGTTGTGCCCTATCGCCGAGAGACCGGCGGGATTGATGAAGCGAGCCAGTTCGATCTGGCCAACTTCCTGCGGGTCGTTGGAGCCGGCGACGATCACGGAGACCGTGCCGTCGGTGCCGATTGCAATCGACTGAGCATCCTCCGGAATCGTGATTCCGGGTTCCATGTAGTAGCCATCGGAGGTGGTAAACTGTCCGTCGGAGGACAGCTTGAAACTACCATCCCTGGTATAGGCGATTGTGCCGTCCGGCTGCAGCACCTGGAAGAAACCGTCGCCTTCGATCGCCATGTCGAGCGGCGCCTCGGTCTGCTGCAACTCCCCTACCGAAAACTGGCGGGTGGTTGCCACCGGGCGGCTGCCATAGCCGACGTCGAGTGCGGTTGGAATCGTTGATCCAGAAGCGGCCGTGATTCCGGGACTGCGGAGCGATTGATACATGATGTCCTGGAACTCAACTTTTGCCTTCTTGAAGCCGGTCGTATTGACGTTGGCCAGGTTGTTGGCGATGTTGTCAACGTTGAGTTGTTGTGCCTGCATCCCTGAAGATGCTGTTCTGAGTGAACGGATCATTTATCGTTACTCCTTCTGCCTGCTGTTCCTCGATAGAGCATTAAGACTTGCCCAGCTCGTTCACGGCTTTGGCAAGTGTCTCGTCCTGGATATGGATCATTTTCTGCCCGGTCTCGAAACTGCGGTAAGTCTCGATCATATCCACCATCTCGCGGAGCACGTCGACATTCGAACGTTCCAGGTAACCCTGGTGGACTTCGGGCGATGTAAGGGCGATCGGCTGAACTCCCGCTTCGGGGACAAAAAGCCCATCACCGGTTTTCTTCAGTTGGTTGTGGTCTTCGAAGTCAACGACTCGCAGCGTGGCGATCGGCGTGGAATCGACCGAAATCTGGCCATCGACGCCAATAGTGACGTTACCGCCCTGGAGCGTAACCGGACCGGAGTCTGTCAGAACCGGCATGTTGTCGGAATTCATCAGGGTGCCATCGGGTGCGATGGTGAAAGCGCCGTTGCGAGTGTACGCTTCCCCCTGTGGCGTCTGAATCACAAAGAAGCCGTCACCCTGCAAAGCGACATCAAGGTCACGACCGGTGCGTTCGAGTGAGCCGGGTGTAAAGCTGGTATAGACTTTATCGATCATTTTGACCTCCCACGACGGTCCGAGTTGGCTGCCGGTCAGCTTGGTGTCCTTGAAGACGCGCAGGAAGAGCGAGTCCTTCTTGAATCCAGCGCTTTCTGAGTTGGCCAAATTGTTGGCGATGATCTCCTGCTTCCGTTCGCGGGGTACCATCGAGGCTGCTGTGTTGAAAATTCCTTTAATCATGGCATTCTCCTGCTCCTGTTAAAGCAAGGGCCTTGCCAAACTCTGATGCGGAATCTCTAACTGATTATGGAGTTGGGGGTTACAGCGATTCGAGTAGTTGTTGGGGAGTTGCTTTGGAGAAAAACTTTCCGAGTCTGAGGATATAAATTTACTGGATTCGACCTGGTACGGGGCTACCCGGCAGCCGCCTGCTCGCTCTTCTGCGTCCGACTGATCAACTCATTGATCGCTCGGTGGAACTCCTCGATGGTTGCGCTGTGATCGGTCATCGGCGTATAGAGGACGCAATCTGTCTTATAGCCATAGCACTTGAGCGCCTCAGCCAGATAACAGACGTCCGTATAAAAGCACTTGATTCTTGGTTTCTTCTCAACCATCGACACCATCCAGTAAAGTGGGCCTGTCATGAGGCCTATTGAAAGTATCGGAGATGGATCGTGTTGACTTGAATTGAATCGCTGTATAAGCTGTTACCGTGAAGCAGCCTAGAGGAATTGGCGAGTTTACCAGCACCCCACCGTTGCGCTGATCGTGGCAGTTTCCCTGCCGGGGAAACTCGACATTGAAGCTCCCTGCCTGAACCCCAGAAAATTATGTGAAAAAATTAACAAATTTAGTCGACAAAGCAGGTTAGTTTTAGTAAACTTGGAGCTGTAAGACCACTCTTACTTTTTCAACTCTGGAGGTTTTCATGAGTAGCTTACGGCATAGAGGTAACCTGATTAAGTTCGCCGCGATCGCACTGCCGCTTATGATGTTGGGTAGCAATAGCTTAAACGCCCAGGATTCCGATTCGGAGTCTTTAGTCGGTGAGTTGTCAGAGATCGAGATTACGGGATTTGCAGACTTGTTGATTGGCGGAGCTGCAGCAGAGGAGCAGACATTCCACCTGGGGCAAGCAGAAGTCGATCTCTCGGCAACATCGGGTACGCAATTGTCGATCGAGTTGGCGATTGCCCATGATGACGGCTCCTTTGTGCTCGGCACGGCGATGGCGGAATACTGCATCTACTCCCCTGCCCTGCAGCAGGACGACCAGTGGAGTATTTCTGAACTTTGCGTTGGCGGCGGGTTGTTCGACGTACCGTTCGGGCGGGACTGGCAGCGCTATGCCTCGATCGACCGCGACCTGATCTCCACGCCACTCGTTGTGGAATCGTTGCACGATTGCTGGAATGATTATGGTGGTTACATACGAGTGAGTAATCAGCTCCTGGAATTGACCGCATTCGGGGTGAACGGTCTCGGCTGTGTCGCGGACGAAGATCTATCCGCCACTCCCCTGCTGCCTGATTATGCGATCGGCGGCAGATTGGTGGCATCCCCGCTTTCGTTTCTGGCAATCGGTGGATCGTATGCTTTTTCTGTGGGGCGCAACGACTCACCCGACCTTCAGATCGCAGGCGCGGAGATTGTTATGGAGGATGGCGGGTTTCGTTTCGAGGGAGAATATATCGTCGAGTGGTTCACTCCGGCGGTTGGCAATAGACTTAGCATTGATGGATTCTATGCGGAGGCCTCGTATTCGTTCGCGCGGTGGACAGGAGTAGTTCGCTACGATGCAGTTGCAACCGGTTTTGGCGGTGATGCGCCAGAAGGTGAGGACGGATATCAAGGGCGCGTCTGTTTCGGAATCGGTAGAGGATTGGTGGAGGGGCTGCGGGTGCGGAGCGAATATCGGGCCGATCTCTCAGGCGACGCCGACGAGTTGCTGGGACAGGTGGTGTTTGGCTTCTGAGCTTAAACCAGCGATGCGGGAACAGCGTGGCTGGAACAATCGCAGGGTACTCCATCAAGAGTACCCCGCTAACATTCAGATTTTGACCGGTGACGCCCCACCGTGGGCGGCCGGCTATTGACACGCCGGTTACTTCAGTTACTTCCGGCGACTGCCTGCTTTACCTCGGCAAGTGCATCAGCTACAGGCAAGATTTGCAGCCTCTGTCCCTGGAACTGCGGGAAGTGTGCAGCGTAGTTTTCGGCATGCCCCCTGGAAGTGAACATGTTGTTGGTGCCGCAGGTGCCACCCGTAAAAAGGACAGAGGTTTCGGGATCGACTGAGGCAACCTCACCATCCTTGAAGTTGACGGTGATCGGTTCCAGTGAGAAGGGGTCAAAGGTGTTAAAGGTCACTTCCCCATCACGATACTCTTTGGCAACGATGACCAGCGCCTCTTTTGCGCAACCGGCGTTGAATTCTGAGCCACCGGCGGGTTTCATGACATGCAGGTGGGTCCCCAGATCAAATGTGAAATTGGTCAGTTTTGATCCATAGGAGAAGCCAAGTTGATTGTACTCGTCAGGCGCGCCCAGGTCATAGAACATCTCCAGCCGCGAGAGAAACTGGAGTCGCGATTTGATTTCATCGGGTGAGTATCCGGTGGTGGCCACGACCGAATCGAGTGGCGGGAACTCGCCTTTGGATTGTTCATAGTGGCGGATATAGCCGGCGATTCGTTTTTCCTGGTTGGTCAGGGTGAATATGTAAGGACGATAAGCGGCAACCATATCGTGCATCATCAGGTTAGATTCCATCTTGTGCAGCATATCAGCGCGCATCGAATCGGTGATTGTCACTCCGGCCATGCGCGCCGCTTCCTCGAACGAGCCGATATGTCCGTCGACTTGCCAGATCTTGAAGAGTTGCTGAACAACTTTTTGCTCGGCGCCTTGAAAGACTTCGGGAACAGCTTTCGTGGAATCGCTGGAGGAGTCCTCGGCCTCTCCGCCACACGAGAGTATCAGTAATGTGAATACAAACGTTAGAGTCAGTATCGCTTTAGTTTGCAGGATATTCCGGCTTTTCATGAATCCCTCACAAGTCTCACGTGAATCAAAGCGGGCGGGGTAGCAATCAAGAACCGCCCATCTTCTTAACCGCAGAATTGGCTGTTATGATGCTTTACATACAATGAGTGAATGAGCCAAACAAGTGAAATCTGCACCGTCGTAGTTGCACCTATGGTGCAAACTACTTCACTAAGCAAACCGTGCCTGTTCAAGCATTGAGCAGCGGCGGCACGACTCCCGGTACCGGGCAAGAGTCTGCATCAGAACAGTTTGCGACCGCTGCACGGAAATCAGGTTTCAGATTCAGGGAATTTCGATTTTAGCACGTCGTTTGCATCTACAGGGAGTGATGAGAAGAAACTTCTGTAGGAGGTGCACTCGTATGCGCAAACTGCTCACGACAACCTTAATGATCGTTGCGATGGCTCTATTCTCGACCTTCGCGATGACCGACGTACTTTTCGCAACCAACACCATTTCTGTTGAGTGCCCGGTGGAAGTACCGAGCCCGGATGGTGATTCGATCGGCGTAAAGATTTACCTTCAAAATGATGATCCGCTGGGTGGTTTCTCACTCGGCTTCGAACACAATTCTCCAGATATCGAGATCAGTTCGGTTTCACAGGGTCCGGCGTTGAGCTTTGGTGGTTCGATTACCGTGCTCACCGACAATCGCCCTGCCAGCAACCAGGTCTTGATTGGAATGCTGAATTTCATTCCTTCACTTCCGTTGCCGGCCCACAGCACACCGGCTCACCTGCTTACCATCTGGTTTCAGGTTCCGAACGGTACCGCCGCACAGTGCGTGAATATCGACTCGGTCTTCGTGCCGCCGGCGGGAGTGTTCGTCGTGTCCCCGCAGGCTGGTGGATCAGTCACCCCGGGCTACGTTGACTGTGGTGATGGTGATATCAGCATTGGTGGCGGCTGCGATGTCTCCTCCAACACCGCTCCTGTGGTTGCAGGGATTGGAGACCAGACGATCGATGAGGGCTCGACCTTCGCACAAATCAATCTTGACGACTTTGTCACTGACGCCGAGGATGCCGATGCTGACATGAGCTGGACGGCTTCGTCTGACAATGGCGATTTTAGCGTGAGTATCGACGGAAGCCGAGTTGCTACGGTCACTCATCCCGGCGGCGAGTTCAGCGGCAGCGCCAATATTATCTTCACCGCGACCGACCCGGGTGGCCTGTTCGATTCCGATACCGCCAGCTTCACGGTGACCCCGGTCAACGATCCGCCGGTCGTGGCGGACATACCGGATCAGTCGCTCCCCTATGGCGCAGAATTCGCGACCTTCGATCTGGATGACTATGTTTCGGATCCCGACCACAGCGATGCCGAGATCAGTTGGACATATAGTGGCAACACCGACTTGACGGTGACGATCGATGGCAACCATGTGGCAACGATTACCAAGCCGTCAGCGGACTGGTCAGGAAGTGAGACTATCACGTTCACTGCCACCGATCCGGGTACGGCAAGCGACGGTGATGCCGCGACCTTCAGCATCGCCTCGGCGGTAGCCCATATTACGCTCAATGAAGACAGTCTATTCTTCGATGGTTACCAGGGCGGTCCTGATCCGGCTGACCAGACAATCATCGTGACCAATAGCGGCACCGGAGACCTCAACTGGAACGCCGCAGCCTCGGAGACGTGGGTCGGGCTGAGCGCCACGAGCGGTGCAGCTCCGTCAGGATTCGACGTGAGCATCGATGCCGCTGCGCTCGACATCGGAACCCACACGGCGACGATTACGATCACTTCGGCCGAAGCGGACAACTCGCCGCAGACGATTGCCGTTGAAGTGACGATCATCGATGACGTTGACATCATCCTTGACCCCGATTCGCTCTTCTTCGTCGCGATGGGCGAGAATCCGGAGTCGCAGTCTTTCAATATCTCGAACGGTAGTCCGTCAGGTGTAGAGTTCGACTGGTCCGCATCCGAGACCTCTGCGTGGATGTCGCTCTCGGCGACGAGCGGGACATCACCCTCCGACGTGACCGTCAATATCGAAATCGGCTCGCTGCTTCCGGGCGATTATCAGGCGATCATTATCGTCAGACAGATCACTCCGAAGCTCAGCATCGAGGATGATCAGGACACGGTTTATGTACAACTCACGGTGGATCAGTCAACCGATGTCGATGACATTGGTGGAGCGCTGCCGACAGAGTTCAGCCTGGCGCAGAACTATCCGAACCCCTTCAATCCGACGACCGCGATTGAATTCAACTTGCCGAAGCCGGCGGTTGTTTCTCTGACGGTATACAATGTTCTCGGTCAGAAGGTGACGACACTGATAGATGAGTCACTGAGCGCCGGCAACAAGCGGGTTGTGTGGGATGGAACCGATTCTTCCGGTCGCACGGTACAGAGCGGCGTTTACTTCTACCGCATCAGCACATCGGAATTCACCGAGACTCGCAAGATGTTGATGATGAAGTAGGGTCGTACCCTGACATGATGTAAATACCCAAGACGCCATGCGAGAAGCGTTGCAGAAGGAAGAACCCCCATCAATCCTGGTGGGGGTTTTTCTTTGAGGAGTCCTCGCCGCGACGGCTGATGTTCGCGGCAATCTCATCCGTTTCTTTTTGTTGCAGCTGATCGAGTTCCTTCAGGTAAGCCTCGAGTTGCTTCTCCTTGAGCCGCTGGTAGATTTTCTCATTTCTGGTAGCTTCCACCAATTGTTCACGACTCTGTTCCTCGAATTGCCTGGCGTTGGCGATCACCTTGGTTTGCGTCTGCATGTTCGCCTGAAGTTTCTGCTGATACAGGACTGACCTGCGGTGTCTTTCGAGGGTAACGGACGTGTCCTGCGGTAGTTTGAGACTCTCCACTTCATGCTCCATTTTCTTCTGAAGCATCTGCTGGTGGGCCTCCTCCATGCGCCGCACACGCTCAGCGTTTGCCAATTGCTTTTGTTGCTGCAGCTTTCGGTGCTCCTTTAGCTGGAGCAGCTTCTGCAGTCGGAAGCTGAACTTCTTCATTCTGGACTATCGCTTTCAGAGCCATGAGGTCTTTGGTGAAATCTCGTTTTGGGTCGCTGAGGTCCTGGCGCAGGAGTTCGTTGATCTTCGGTGTCCTGGCAATTGCCGTATCGATTTCTTTCGAGGACCCGCGAGAGTAGGCGCCGATGTTGATCAGGTCTTCGTTCTCCCGAAAAGTGGCCAGCAATCGTCGAGCATCCCCTGCAACTTCGCTATGTTCTTTCGGCACGATGTTGACCATCACGCGCGAGATAGAATCGAGCACGTCCACGGCGGGGTATTGTTTACGCTGCGCAAGTCGGCGCGAGAGGGTGACGTGGCCATCGAGGATAGACCTGACGGTGTCTGATATCGGTTCGTTGAAGTCATCCCCTTCCACCAGGATCGTATAGAGGCCCGTGATCGAGCCACGCTCCCCTGCCCCGGCGCGTTCCAACAGTTTCGGCAAGAATGCGAAGACGGACGGGGTGTAGCCCTTGGTGGCCGGTGGTTCACCGACGGCGAGACCGATCTCCCGCTGTGCCATCGCGACGCGCGTTACAGAATCGAGCATCAACATGACATCATGCCCCTGATCGCGGAAATACTCGGCGATCGCTGTGGCGGTCATGGCGCCCTTCAGTTTCATCAGGGCGGGTTCATCCGATGTAACCGCAACGACAACGGAGCGCTTCAACCCTTCGGGGCCTAACTCATGCTCGATGAATTCTCTGACTTCGCGCCCACGTTCTCCGATCAAACCGATTACGTTGATCGATGCGCTGGAGTAGCGGGCAATCATACCGAGGGTAACAGATTTGCCGACGCCGGAACCGGCGAAGATTCCCAGTCGCTGTCCCTTGCCACAGCTGGCGAACAGGTCGATTGCCGTGATTCCGGTGAGTAGCTGTTCCGTGATCCGCTGACGTTTGAGCGGGTGTGGAGCCCTGGCGGTAATTGGTCGATTCGTGTCGGTGGAAATCTGCCCCAGATCATCGATCGGTTTGCCGAGGCCGTTGAGAACGCGCCCGAGCATTTGTTCACCGGCGGGTACCTGCAGCACCGAGCCGGTAGCGCGAACGACCGCGCCGGGATTGATCCCCTCCAGTTCGCCGTAAGGCATCAGCAAAACGAAATTATCTCGGAAGCCGACTACCTCGGCCAGCACCGGTTCGGGATAGTTCCTGCGATAGATTTTGCAGAGTTCTCCCAGCGAGGCCTGGGGACCGATTGACTCGATGATCAGCCCGATCACTCGTGCGACCCGACCATCGAGGCAAACGGGGTTCACCCGTTCGATAGCTCGACTGTATGGTGTAAAATCGATCAGCTTCGACATGGTGGCCTATTTGCTGTCGAGCTTCAGTAAACTTTGCTTCAGCTCATCCAGTTGGGATTCCAGCGTGGCATCGGCCGACCCGGAATCGGTTTCGATGACGCAGCCGCCGGCAGAAATTCGCGAATCGGGCTCGACTGAAATAGTCGAGTTGATCGAATCGAGATTGGCAAGCTGGTCGATATGATCTTTGACATAACCGGCGGCGGCGGGATGCACCCTGATCCTTAGCTTTGACTTGTCGAGGATTTCATGCAGACATTTGTCGATCGTGTTAAGCACTTCGGATTCCTCCGCTTCGCCACGCGCAGTGGTGATGGTGTTAGCCAGCTTGAAGGAAAACTCGAAGAGTTGCTGACGCGCCTGCGTGTAGAGGGTCTCACGATAGCTGACGAGCTGCTGCATCAGTTGTCGGAACTGAGCATCGAATTGTTGGAGTTTCTGTTCCCCGACCCTGGTGGCGGCTGCTTCACCCTCCCTGCGACCGCGGTCAAAGGCTTCGCGCAGCTCGACCTGGTGCTTCTGTTCAAGCTCTTTGATCCGGCGACCCAGCTCCGAGCCCTCTTCGACTTCCTTGCGATAGCGGGTAACGAAATCCTGGGTCCCGACGGGCACCTTGTCGCTGGCGAGGGCAAACCTTGAGAAGACTCTAGACGACGACATCTTCCTTGCCTCCGCGTCCAGAGATCACGAGTTGGCCTTCTTCCTCGAGGCGACGGATCGTTTCGACGATTCGCTGCTGTGCCGCTTCCACATCGGAGAGGCGCATCGGCCCCATGAACTCGATTTCTTCCTTGATCATAACAGAGACACGCTCGCTGACGTTGGAGTAGATCTTGTTCTTGACCTCGTCGGAGGCGGCCTTGAGGGCGATGGCGATATCTTTGGTTTCAATCTCTTTGAGGAGGCGCTGGATCGAACGATCGTCGAGCAGGACGATGTCCTCGAAGACGAACATCATGTTCTTGATTTCCGCCGCCATGTCGGGGTTCTCGGCCTCGAGTGACTGCAGAATATGTTTCTCGGCGGAGGTTTCCACGAGGTTGAGGATATCCGCCAGTGACTTTGCTCCGCCAGATTGTTTGCTCTCGCGGAACACGGAGCCTGAGAAGTGCATGTCGAGTGTGGCCTCGATATCTTTCAGCACCTCAGGTGAAATCTTTTCCATTGTGGCGATACGCATCGAGACCTCGGACTGCAGTTCGGGCGGAAACTCAGCCAGCACCCCTGCCGCCTGTTGCGGTGAGAGTTGTGTCATGATCAGTGCGATCGTTTGCGGGTGCTCGTTCTGGATATAGTTGACCAGCTGCTTCGGGTCGATCCCCTTGAGGAGATTGAAGCCGGACGAGACAAGTGAACCTTCAAGGCGTTTGAGAATTTCGACGGCCCGACTGCCGCCGACCGCGCGTTCAAGCAGATCGCGTGCGTAATCGACGCCACCGGTTGAGATATACTCACGCGCGAGAAAGATGTCGTAGCAGTCGCGGACAACCTGTTCCTCGACCTCGGCGGGCACATCGCGCATGTTTGCGATTTCGATGGTGATTCGTTCCAGTTCGGAATCGGAGAGGCTTTTGAGCACTTCAGCCGAGACTTCGGTACCGAACGCGATCAACGCGATCGCGGCTTTCTGCACCGGGGTCAAGTTCTCGTAAGTAATCGTCGCCATACTATTCGCTTTCCGTCATGATCGTCTTGATCACTTTGGCAATCTCTTCATTCTTGCCTTTGGTCTGCTCGCGCATGGTATCGATCAGTTTCGGTTTCTGTGGTTTCTGCGAAATCATCTCTTCGGCCAGGATTTGTTGCGGTGGCGGCGGTGGCGGGATGTAGGCCGCAATCGCCTTGAACACCTTCACCATTTTCTTCTTGCCGTAGAAGAAGAGCGCGATCAGAAGAAGGACGAGTCCGATTTTCTTGCCCCACTCGATGTACATGCTCCATTGCGACATGGTGTCGAGTTCCTCGCGGCTATCTTCGAGGAAGCTCTTGCTGAATGGGACGGAGACGATATCGAATTTATCGCTACGGGCTTCCGCGAAGCCTACGGCGTTCTGGATGATTCCGGCGAGTCGCTGCAGTTCTTCCGGTGAACGCTCGATGAATTGCTCGGTGACTTCACCCTCGGGTGAGGTCGTTTCTTCATAGCTGCCATCGATCATCACTGCGACGGTCAGGCGTTTGATGCTGCCGACTTCACCGATGATGTTGCGGACGGTGCGTGAGACTTCGTAGTTGGTGATGATATCTGTGGCATCATCTGAGCTTGACATAGTTGTTGTCGGGGGCTGACCCGGCTCCGCCTGAGACTCGTTGCCCTCTTTGGAGGAGCGCTGTTCTGAGCGGATCGCGACCTGGTCGGGATCGTATTCTTCGATCTGGGTGCTGTTCTGTTCGAAATTGAGATCGGCGGTTACACGCACGATCGAGTGCCCCGGTCCGATCACGCTGTTCAAGAGCGATTGCGCCTTCTGTTCCAGGTAGCTCTCGACGTTTTTGCGCATCTCGAACTGGCTGGCGGTCAGCGTCGCGGCCGGATCGGCGGACTGTTGCGAACTGAGCATGTTGCCGTTGTAGTCGACGATGGTCACGTTCTCGGCAGACATCCCCTCCACCGACGAAGCAACCAGGTAGGCGATGCCGTTGACCTGTCTGCGGGTGAGGGTGGTGCCGCTGAGCTTGACAACGACCGACGCGCTCGGCGGGTTTTCATCTTCTTTGAATAGTTTGTCTTCCGGGATAACGAGATGCACGCGCGCGGCGGAAATCTCCGAGAGGCCGCTGATCGTCTTGGCCAGTTCACCCTCGAGGGCACGCCGGTAGTTGATTTTCTGCACGAAATCGGTCACACCGATGTTGGTTTCATCGAAGAGTGCGTAGCCGATGTTCTGCGAACTGGGTAGCCCGGCGCTGGCGAGTTTCATGCGGGTCTCATAGACCTGGCTCGAGGGCACGTTGATCGAAGCGCCCTTGTCGCCGATTTCGTAGGAGACCCCCATTTCCTGGAGTCTTTCCACGATGCGACCGGCATCCTCCGCAGAGAGATTGCTGTAGAGCGGCACGTAGTACTCGCTCTTGGCCCAGTTAAAAATCAATATCGTACCGAGGACCAGGCCGCCCATCAATGCTACAAACATGATGATCTGGCTGGGGGTCATCCGGCCGATGACTTTGTAAAAGTGTTCGAGTATCCTCTTCATGCGTCCATGCTCCCCGTGAAGGGCAATTCGTCAGCCAGATACCGCTGAGTTATCCGTGAACCGAATCCACGCTTAGATCGGCATCCGCTGAATCTGCTGGTAGGCTTCCAGCAGCTTGTTGCGGATTTCCATCAGCAGCTCGAATGCGACCGAGGCTTCCTCCACCGCCACCATCACCTGGTGGACATCGGTGATTTCTCCGTTTAGGAAACCGGTTTCGGCCGCGGCGGCCTGCTGCTGCAGACCATTGACCGAGTCGACGAATTGCTTCAGGGTATCTTTGAAACTTCCTATGTTCTCAGATTGCTGCGAGTTGACCTTCAACTCAGTCGGGAACTTGAGCTCCTGCGGCTGTGTGTTGAG
>JBECKX010000003.1:0-31599 GCA_040235515.1 Candidatus Zixiibacteriota bacterium | reverse complement strand
AACTTCAGGGGCTCACCCGGCTACTGGAGGAACTGGATGCGGCAAAATCGACTGACGAATTCAGAATACTCCTCTCCACCCTGCAGAAGCATATCCACGCGCTGGCGGATGTAGAAAAGCATTATCGGCGGAAAGAAAACCTGCTCTTTCCAGCACTGGAAAGTTATGGCGTGACCGGCCCTTCAACTGTGATGTGGGGCAAGCATGATGAAATTCGCGAACTGTTGAAGGCGTCAATCGCAGCGCTGAGTGATCTGGAGCGGTTCCCGCAGGATGAATTCGACGATCTGAAAGAGGTCGTTTTCAAACCGACCGCAAAAGCCATTGAGGAGATGATCTTCAAAGAAGAAAACATCCTGCTGCCGATGGCGCTCGACAAGCTGACTGATGCGGAATGGCACTCGATCAATCAGCAGAGCATCGAGATCGGCTTCTGTCTCTTCGATCCCACCGACGAATGGCGACCCTCCGATGCAAGCCTGGCTGCGACCGGGAGCGCTACCGAGCAACACGCACATGGTGCCGAGCGAATCCAATTGCCATCCGGCAGCCTTACGGTAGAGGAATTGAATCAGATCCTGAATACCATTCCCTTCGATCTGACCTTCGTCGACAAAGATGACACGGTTCGCTATTTCACGCAGGGTCGCGAGCGAATTTTCGACCGCAACCGTGCCATCCTCGGGCGCAAGGTACAGATGTGCCATCCTCCCAAGAGTGTGCATATCGTCGAGCAGATACTGCGCGACTTCAAAGCTGGTACGCAGTCGCGAGCACCGTTCTGGATCCAACTGCAGGACCGCTTTATTCATATCGAGTATTTTGCCCTGCGTGATCGTGAGGGGCAATACCTCGGCACCCTGGAAGTCAGCCAGGACCTGACCGAGAAAAGGAAGCTGGTGGGAGAGCAGCGTCTGCTCTCTTACGTCAAAGAGGAGTTTGAGGTATGAGCGAATTAGGCCAGAAGCAAAGCATCGGAGAGAACGGCGCCGTCAAGCGTATGGTGATATCACCCGAAACGAAATTGATCGACCTGCTTGAAGCACATCCCGCGCTGGAGGATATCCTGATTCAATATTCCCCCGCGTTCTCGAAGCTGAAGAATCCCTTGTTGAGGCGAAGTATCGCCAGGGTCGCCACGCTGCGTCAAGTCGCCACCATTGGCAGGATTCCGGTCGCCGAGCTCGTTTCGAAATTGCGCTCAGACCTGGGACTTGAAGTGTCGGAGCCGCTGCCGGGATCTGAGGAAGAAAAAGTCGCCGAGCCAGAGTGGTTTCGAGAATCTAAGGTTGTGAGTGTTCTCGATGTTGACCAGATGCTTGATGCAGGAGTCCACCCACTTGAGAGTATCGGCAGGATCCTGCAGAACAGTGGAGACGCCGACATCATCAAGCTGGTCTCTTCCTTCACACCGGAACCTCTGATCGTGAAGTTTCGCGACAAGGGCTACCAAATCTGGACTCGTACACTTGCGGATGGCAGAACTGAGACTTTCATCCGGGCCAAATCGTAGCAAACTCTCACCGGTAGCCGCTATCCCCTGTCCTGACCCAACCGAGCAATAAAACACCTACATTCTCCACCTTTTCCGCTTGACAGAAAGGCGCGCCCGTTTATCTTGACCAACTCAGTCAGGATTAAATTGGGGGAACTGAGAACGTTAGTGGATGTTAATCAGAGGAGCTATAGATGTTTGTGATGATGAATAGAATGACGGTACCGGATGATTACCGGGAGAAATTCGAGCAGATGTTTGCCGCACGCGCCCGAGCGGTGGATCGCCGCCCCGGCTTTGTAAAGGCCGAGATTCTGAGACCTACCTCAGGAAACGAGTACATCGTAATGACCCACTGGGAGAGCGAAGCGGCTTTCGATGGTTGGGTTGGCAGCGAGGAATACCGCGAAGGGCATCAGCGCGTCGGCGAGTTCAAAGATAACAATGGCAAGTTGGTGCTGACTTCTAAAGTGGAGAAATATGAGGTCTTCGCAGAGTAACGAATACGCGGCAGTCGAGAGTGATTTTGAGGAAGAGATCCAGATAGAGCAGGTCGAGCAGGAGAAACCAGAGCAGGAGGTTCGTGGATTCCGGGCGGTCGTCCGGCGATTTAAGAAGGATCTGCGGGAGCCGTTACCCGGCACCGAAGGACTCGGGCGCTGGGGCAAGTTAAAGGCTCGCATCACCCACCTCGCCAAACGTTATGGCTGGAAATTGCTGGTCGCAGTGATTCTCTACTACCTGATTCGCGATACGATTCTCTATATCATCATCCCCTACCTGATAGCCCGCCATTTCATTGACTGATTGAAGATTATCGGTATATTGACACCTTGATCGGGATGTAGCTTTCTTCGGTGCAGACTACGCCGGAGGCAGCAACTGATTATTAGCACGCCCCGATCTCGACACTTCCGCTGAGGCGGAGCAGGCGGGACCACCCCTCTGAAGAGGGAGGCTTGGTCCTCGCGCTCAGGCGGGTCAGATGCGGATTTATTCGCGCGCAAAGAATGGCTACCTGCAAGTGTCAGGACAATTCGAGTACATTGGATTTCGGAATCTTATGAACGGTCAGAGTAACTCCCATAACCGCAAAGTCTACCTTGAGACCTATGGCTGTCAGATGAACGAATATGACAGCGAAATCGTTCGCGAGGTGCTGCGTCGCAACGACTACCACATCACCGAGTCACAGGAGGACGCGGATGTCATTCTGCTCAATACCTGTGCGATCCGGGAGAACGCCCACCAGAAGATTCATAACCGCGTCAAACAACTGCTGCCTCTCAAGAAGACGCGGAAGGATTTGATCGTGGGAATCCTCGGCTGTATGGCGCAGAACCTCAAGAAGGAGTTGCTCGAGGGCGACAGCGGCGTCGATATGATCGCGGGACCTGATTCATACAAGGCATTGCCGGTGATGATCGACCGGGTGCACCTGACCGGCGAAAAAGAGTTCAAGCTCACGCTCTCCGAGTATGAGACCTATGCCGATGTTTTCCCCACCAACCGGCATGGCATCAATGCCTGGATCGCCGTCATGCGTGGCTGCGACAACTACTGCACCTTCTGTGTTGTGCCGATGACGCGCGGGCGTGAGCGGAGTCGTGACCCCTTCAATGTGATCGACGAGGTCAAACAACTGGCGGCGCAGGGGTTCAAACAGGTGACGCTGCTGGGACAGAATGTAAACTCGTACAAGTTCAAGGGCTTCGATTTTGCCAAGCTGATCACCGCCGTGAGCCGAATCGATGGAATCGAGCGGATCAGGTTTACATCACCACACCCGAAGGACTTTCCGGAATCGCTGCTGGAGGTCGTCGCTACCAACCCGAAGGCATGCAGCAATATTCATCTGCCGCTGCAAGCGGGTTCGAGCCGCGTGCTGGACGCCATGAATCGGACCTACACCCGCGAGGAGTTCGTGACGCTGGCGCATCGTATGCGTGAGACGATCCCGGGGTTGATTCTGACAACCGATGTGATCGTGGGTTTCCCGACCGAAACGGATGCCGAATTCGAGGAGACACTTGAGGTAATGGCGGAGGTCAAATTCGATTCCGCGTTCATGTTCAAGTACTCGGAACGCAAGGGTACGCTCGCTCAACGCAACCTGGGCGATACCGTGCCGGAGGAAGTCAAGACCGAGCGGATGGTGCGGCTCGTCGATCAGCAGAGGAAGATTTCGTATGAACGCAATCAACTTCACCTCGGCGAGACTTTCGAGATACTGGTCGAGGGTGAGGCCAAGCATAAGGGGCAATTGATGGGGCGCAACGACGGCAACAAGATCGTGGTTTTCCCCGACAACGGTTCCCGGCCGGGGGATTTCATCAAGGTCAAGGTTGAAGAGGTCACGCCGAATACCTTGATTGGAACTGCGCTTTCGAATTCACATAGAGGTGATGGAGCGATTCGCAAGTTTGCGGTGTAGCTCAAGCCCTCTCAGGGTTTGAGAGCATTGCTCGTCATTCCCGCGCCAGCGGGAATCAACTCCTGAAAAGAATTTTCAGAAATCATTGCATGAGCACGGCAGCCGGCCTCGCCTGCCCGATTCTAACGCGTATGCTATCTCCTCGATCGGTGGCCCACCATTCATGGTGGGCTGGCATAGTAGCAGAGACCAAACGAACCCACCCGCTGGGTGGGGCAGCTTACTAGTAGCAGAGTATTACATAAAAAAACGCGGCGTCGGGAGTCCCGTCCTTACGCCGCGTCGCTTGGTCGGATGGAGTATCCGACGATACGGGTTCAGTTTTGTCTGTACGAGTGGGCGAATGCCATTCGCCCCGATAACGTCCACACTCCTCAGAATCTCTTGATTACCACGTCACTGTTGTCGAGTTGCGATACCACCTCAAACTTGGTGGATGCCGTGTGGTAGTTGTCTGACACAAGAGCATTGCCTTCTTCAACGACCCCCAGATCGTGCATTGCATCCGGGTTGAGATGAATACCTGCGAGCCTCAGTCCTGCCGACTGCGGGAAGAAAAACTCAACATCATTAGTTCGCCCGCGGATATCGATCTGTGTCAGCGGCTGGCGCGTACCGAATTTGAGACGAATGTCAGAGTAGTCGGCGTCGATTCGCATCGACTTGACGAAGAGATCCTCGGCAAAGAACCTGATCTCCGTGTTGTCGAGGTCAAAGGTCAGCGAATAGTCGGTGCGCGGATTCAGGTAACAGCGCCAATCCCGGTCATCATAACGATCGTAGTCACGCGCGAGTCTCGCCAGCCAGTGGCGTTCCTGTTCTGTGACGGTCACCTTGCACTGCGAACCGTTGCAGTCTGATTCGAGCCCGATTCCGCCACTGCGGTCACGCGAGACCACTCGTATCAAGGCATCATTGCCGGAGTTGTAGTAGACCCGGCCATCATCCAGTTTGAAGGCTACATCTGCGGAGGTTTGGCCGTCATAGTCAACCGCCGCCACCGATTTACCCTGATGGATCCAGGTATGATCCTCCAGACCGCGAATACCGCCATTGAGCCAGATGACGTAAGCGAAAGTCGCGACGATCAGGAGTGTTGAGATATAGCTGAGAGCCTTGAGCTTCGATTTGCGGAAGACCAGATCGATACCAATCGCAATCAGGAGCACCGGCCAGAAGTGAAGCAGGTCCCACCAGACCCAATCGCTGACGTAGTCCAGATTGGTTGCCAGGAATGTGCAACCTATCAGGATGAACACGACCCCCCAGTTAACTCTCGACGGATTCATGTGCCCCTCCGTTAGCTTCCTCGCGGTGAGTGCTGCTGCGCCAGATCATGGCAGCCCCGATAGCGATTATAATCAGCGGCCAGAAGACGCCCCAGCTGAACCACCAGAAGACTTTATTGAGCAGAAACGCCAGCCCGACGATAATCAGCAGCAAACCCGGGATATATTTCCGCATTTCTGAGGGCTCGGGGCGCTGCTCGCCTTCCTGCACCAGACCCGGAGGCGTTCGCGGAATCAGAATCCAGCCGGCGGCATAGGCGATCAGGCCAATTCCTTTGGCGAAGACCAGCACGATGGCAACTATCCGGACTATTACCGGGTCGATGCCGAAATATTCGCCGATTCCCCCGCAGACGCCGGCGATCACCTTGCTCCGGTCGGAGCGATACAATTTCTTAGAGTCATTTGTCACAGCAATAACCTCCTCTCTGGCAGGTTGCTATATTCCATACTATAAGACTGCCCTGCCCGCCCCAATGTTTCACCTTCCAGCCCGGAGGTCACGAGTGGTTCAGGTCGAAACCATCCTGTCCGATACCTGATAAATGAGGCGAAAATGAGTCGCAAACCAAGATCTATGAAATGAGTGCAACAATAGAAAAGCTGAAAGCGAATAAGAGCAGTGTGGAAAACGATTTCGACGCACTGCCGGAAATTCAACTCCAGAGAAAGCAGCATCGGAAGATCCTGCGGCGCCGGCAGTTGATAGGATTCCTGCTGCTTATTCTTGTCCTCTCTGCCGTGGGCTATGGGGTGTATCGCTTCAAGCTGCGGGGTCTGGTGGCGCGCGAAATCGTCGACCACCTGCCGCTTCCCCCCGATCGCCCGCCGACCGAGATTACCGGTTTTCCGATTCGCTACGCCGGTGAGGACCTGACACCTCGTTCGCTGGCGTTTTTCTCCGGGACACTCTACGTCAGCTTTATCGAGCAGCCAATTGTCCAACTCTACAATTCCGACCTCGCCCTGATCGCCAACTGGCGGCTGCAACGACCTGACACGCTGGTCCCGGCTCAGATAGCGGTCACCGACTCCTTCTTCGTTGCTGCGGACCAGACAAACGAGCTGATCGGTATCTATGACCACGAGGGATATTACGTCGCATCCGTGGCCTGGTATCCGGGGCGCAGTGCGCGAGTGACACCGTCACATATCAGTGTCACACCGGAGGCGATCACCGTCGTGGACGAAGTGACCAACTACATCGTTTCCGTCTCGCTACTCAATGATGCGCCCTATCACAAATTCCTCGAACTGCTCAAGGTTACTCCATCCCCATTTAAGCCCGACTCGGCGCGAACAACCTGCGCTTTCGTAGCTCCGGACAGCAGCCTCTGGCTCGGGGCAACCGCCGGCAAAGCGGTCAAGCTGGAGGGAAACCAGATTATCGAGCTGGAGAAGCCAACTCACACGAAACTGCGGCATCCTGTCCAGTTCCTGGCCGTTGATCATGCCATCAAGTCGGAACAGTATCCTGATCCAGAGCCGGTGATGCGAATCCATCTGCTTGATCAGGTAAGCGGCAAGGTATTCGTCTATGATCTTGCTGGTCGGTTGAAGCTGGTATACCCGCAAGATCGCAGCCTGGAACAGCCGCTGGCGATCGCCGTTGATCAGGAAGCGCGCCATATTTACATCGCAGAGTCGGCGCGCAGCGAAATCACGGTCTTTGGATTCTGACGCTCGCAACCGCGCTTTCGAAACCCGCACCACATATCACCTGCATTTCTGCGTAAAACTGAATATTATTCCCTCCGAATAGTGTAGTACTTTTGGTGTTCGGTCGGATGAACACCACTTACAGCGAAGCATCCGTTCATTGTGCGATAGAAGGAGAACCTACTGAGATGAAGTGGAAGAAGTTACTGAGCAGAGCGGGCCTGCTCTCCCTGACCGCGATCACGATCCCGATGATGGTCGCGGCTACTGCCCACGCAGCTGAACCACAGCCGTTGCTGAAGGCAATGAAGGCTGAGCTGGATCGGTCGGTGGAAGCACTGAGCCATGCTGATACGATCCCGATGTACTTCCTGAGCTATCACGTCGTCGATTCAAAGCAACACGATATCAGCGCAAGCTACGGCGCCATCATGAAAGCAACCGTCGATCATGATCGGCTGCTCGATATCGATCTGCGAGTTGGCGACTACGAACTCGATAACACGCGCGAAATCAGGGGAGGCTTTGGCTTCGATTTCAATTTCGGCGCTTCCCCGCAATTGCCACTCGGAGATGCTGAGAAGGCGATTCGCGCCGTGATCTGGGACGCCACCGACAAGGAATACAAGAGCGCCATCGAGCGTTATGCGAAGATCAGGACCAATGTACAGGTTATGGTGGAGCGCGAGGATACCTCGGCGGACTTCTCCCGCGAAGTACCAAACGTCTATATCGGTGAGGTGCAGTTCACGGAACTCGATACGGCTTCATGGTCGCAGCGCCTGCGTGACTACAGCGAGATATTCAAAGAGTACCCATTCGTCGAGTCGTCCGAGGTTCGGGTGTTGCACACCGACGACAATCGCTACTTCGTATCGAGTGAGGGATCGGAGATTCAGGAGGGGCAATCTTATTCCCGCTTGATGATCAACTGCTCCGGTACCTGCGACGATGGCATGCGAATCAATCGCTACGAAACGTTCGACGCCGAGACTCCGGATGGACTGCCGGGAGATGAGGTCGTGGTTGCGGCGATCCATCGCCTGATCGATGAATTGGAAGCGCTGCTCAACGCGCCGCTCGCCGAGCCATACGCCGGACCGGCTATTCTCGTCAATCGCGCTACCGGCGTCTATTTCCACGAAATCTTCGGCCACCGTATCGAGGGACACAGGCAGAAGTCAGAGACTGAGGGGCAGACATTCGCCAAAAAGGTGGGGGAGAAGATCCTGCCTGAATTCATCGATGTCTACGATGATCCCACGCTGGAGAATTTCCAGAGTGAGTTTCTGCGCGGCTACTACAAGTATGATGATGAGGGTGTGCAGTCTGAGCGCGTGACGGTCGTCAAGAATGGCGTCCTCAAGGAATTCCTCCTCTCTCGTTCACCGGTCGCCGGTTTCACCAAATCCAACGGTCATGGCAGAACACAAGGCGGGCGTGACGTAGTTTCGCGTCAGGGTAACCTGATGGTGAAATCCTCGAAGGAATATCCCTTCGATCAGCTCGTGGAGATGCTCAAGGCTGAATGCCGCAACCAGGGTAAGCCATACGGACTGATCTTCTACGACATCTCCGGCGGCTTCACGACCACGAATCGTTTCGGTCCGCAATCGTTCAAGGTCATCCCGTTGCTGGTTTATAAAGTTTACACCGACGATCGCCCCATGGAGCCGATTCGCGGGGTCGACATAGTTGGAACGCCGTTGTCGAGTTTCGCCAAGATCATTGCAACCGGGGATGACTACGGAACCTTCAACGGAACCTGCGGCGCAGAATCGGGGTGGGTGCCGGTATCGGCTACGGCGCCGAGCGTGCTGGTATCGGAGCTTGAGGTAGAAAAGAAGTTTAAGGAGCAGGAGAAACCGCCGATTCTTCCTCCACCGTACGAGCCGACCAAGACAAGCGACGCCGGGAATATCGGAGGTGAGAGATGAGGTTCTACCTGAAAACGATACTGGTTACTATCGGAGTTATCTGCGCGTTCGCGCTGAAGCCTCAAGCTATTCTGGCGGAGGAAGCGAACCAGTTGCTGTTTGATGTGTTGCGGGATGAACTCGATCGCAACATGAAGAATCTGGTAATGGAGGACCTTGAGCGTCCCTACTATCTCAGTTACACCATCGACGACTTTCAGCAACTGGAAGTCTCCGCCACTCTGGGGCAACTGCTGGATTCGCGCCTGCAGCGGGGTCGCTACCTGACGACCGACCTGCGCGTCGGGGATTGGAGCCTCGACAACTCGAACTTCGTTTCCGGATTCTCCGGTTTCGGACCGAGCTACACCTCCCTGCCGGTGGATGACGACTATGACGCCATCCGAAACAAGATCTATCTGCAGACAGACCGGGTCTACAAGGATGCCGTCGAGAATCTTTCCAAGAAACGCGCATACTTGCAGAACCGCGTGATCAACGATCGCCCCGCGGACCATCTCCAATTCCCGCCGAATACCTATATCGACCAAGTTGAGGCATTCGATATCGATCCGGGTTTCTTCGAGGAACTCGCTCGCGATATGACTTCGGTATTTCTGGATTACCCGGAGATCATCGAATCGCAACTGCGCGTGACAGCATCGGTGGTCAATCAATACCTGCTGAATTCGACCGGCACGAAGACGCTGGTGGGTGACAGGATTTATGGATTCCAGTTGTCGATGCAGGGACGCAGCGAGGATGGTCAGGAGCTCTCGAACGAAGATCGGATCGTCGCCGGCGAGCTGTCGCAGCTTCCCGGGCGCGATCAATTGATCGCCTGGGCGCGCGAAAACGCCGAGAAGATGAGCGCGATCATCAAGGGTGATACCCTCGAGGACTACATCGGCCCCGTGCTTTTTGTCGATGATGCCGTCGGCGAATTCTTCCGCCAGCTCTTTGCCAAACATGTTTCGAACATGCCCTCCCCGCTGTTCGAGAGTGACCGCTTCGGTGGAAGCGGCTCTGCGTTCGACAACAAGCTGCGCCGTCGGGTGCTGCCGAGCAGTTTCAACGTTTACAATGATCCGACATTGGGGAAATTCAAGGACCAACCGTTGATCGGCAGCTATGCAGTCGATGATGTCGGCGTCAAAGCCAGGCGCACACAGCTGGTTAAAGAAGGCAAGCTGATCAATTTTCTGATCGGGGATGCACCGACCAAGAAGATGAAGGAGTCAACCGCCAGCGCACGCGGCGCTGTCGGCGGGGGAATTTCTGCCAAGCCCGCAAACCTGATCTTCGAAAGCAGCGAGAAATCGTCGCTCGAGCACATGAAGAAGTCACTGCTGGAACTGGCAAAGGATATCGACCTTGACTATGGTCTGGTAATAACACGCCTGCGAGACCTCAATTCCCCTACCGCTTCGTTTGGAGGGATGGGCGGACGTGGCGGCGGCGAGGAACTGACGGTGCCGTTCGAAGCCTACAAACTCTACGCCGATGGCAGAATGGTGCCGGTGCGGGGACTGCAGTTCAATGACGTCTCGGTTCGCATCATGCGCGACATTCTGGAGGTGGGTGATCAACCGTACCTCTACAATTACCTGATCGGCAATGACTATGAACTGCCGGCGACGATTATTGCTCCACCGATTTTGGTCGAGGAGATGGAGTTGAAACACGCCGAACAGAAGGTTAAGAAGCCGCCGGTGTTGCCATCCCCGCTCGCCGGGAAAAACTGACCGGGCGATTTTATCAGAACCGCTGAGTCTTGAGCAGGCAGGAGCACCACACTCCTGCCTGTTTTGCCAGGCCGCCTGATTGCCGCTGATCGCTGCCTATCCCCGCCTCAAGAAATCTGCGCAGGCGGTCGACACTCTCCATAAGACGATTCGCCGATTCGTATCAGCTCACAAATTCAGTTTTGGGGTAGTTACATGACCGACGATGTGACATTTGACACTTCGACTACGATTCATACTGAAGGGGGGACGAGCGGAGTAGCTGAGCGAGAGTTGCCTCTGCTGGTTGTCATGCACGGTTCGCTTCTGGGGATGACCTATCAAATCGACGATGAGCCACTGGTCATCGGCAGGTCCTCCACATGCGGTGTACCGCTCGACGATGATAACGCCAGCCGCCAGCATGTCAAACTGACCCGCGATGGTGATCGCGTGACGTTGCGCGATCTCGATTCCACGAATGGTACCTATGTCAATGCAGAGAAAGTGGTGGAAGTCGAACTGAAAGATGGCGACCTGATTCAGGTGGGTGGAGCGCTGTTCAAGTTTCTCCGTTCATCAGCTGTCGAGAGTGCGTTTTTCGGTCAAATGTATGCGCTGGCGACAACCGACTTCCTGACCGGCATCTTCAACCGTCAGCATATTATCAGCAAACTGGAGCAGGAGTTTGCCCGCGCACTTCGTTACAAACGCCCCCTGTCGGTGATTCTCTATGACATCGACCGCTTCAAGCAGATCAACGATAAACTGGGGCACCTCGAGGGAGATCAGCTATTGATGGATTCGGCAAAGCTGGTGCAGGAGAGCATCCGCAAACATGACATCTTCGGACGGCTGGGTGGTGATGAGTTCCTGATCATCTGTCCTGAGACGCCCGCTGAGCAGATGATCACGCTAGCAGAACGCCTGACCCGGAAGCTGAATATTTCCCATTTTCGCCTGAAAGAGCGCAGCGTCAAGTACTCGATCAGTGTCGGTATCGCAGGTCTGGGCGAAAAGACCAGAACCCCCGCAGACCTGATCAAGCTGGCGGACAGGGCGTTGTATCAGTCGAAGGGGCACGGCGGGAATTGTGTGACATTGCTGCAATCATCACACGCTTCGACTCCGGAGTCCGTTGACCCCTGAGTTCGATAAGCAATTGGCCCGGCGTTGCGAATTCTTCGGCCGGACCGCAAAAAATGGCTTTACGGATTCCATGATCACCCTATATTATCTATGAAGCAATCTTGTTATAGTGGTTCCGAAAGAACCGCTTCAGTCGGCTACTTTATCACGAGGTGGATTTGGTTTTGACCAAACGCACGAATAACAACTCACATAGTAACTCTGATAGGGATTCCCGGTAGCCTCCCCCCGACGCTTCGATAATCAGACAACAATTCAAATTGGGGTGTAGCTCAGCTGGCAGAGCGGCTCCCTGTTAAGGAGATGGTCGCAGGTTCGATCCCTGCCACCCCAGTTTTATTCGGCCCGGTTCCGAAGACTAACTGCAAACAAAACGGGCGCCGAATCAGGCGCCCGTTTACGGTTTATGTTGCTTGAATCATTACCGAGGAAGCATCACAACGCGGCCAGAGATTTGTGTGCGTACATTCTTGCAAAGCTCTGCTGAATATTGTTCAGAGCATTGTTGTTGTAAGCGCGTTCGAAATACTCCTTCGCCTTCTCGCCGTTACCCTTCCCCTGCTGCGCCAGTGCCAGCAGGTAGACATTGTAGGGGTTCTGGAGGTTCGAGGCGTTCAGCTGGGTGATTGCCTTATCCCAGTTCTTCTCCTGCAGTGCGATTATCGCTCCCAACTGATTGGCTGCCCACTGCTGGAACTGGTTCTGATTCTGGTTGGCCCCTGCCAGGTACTGATCGTAATGTTCCCGGGCTGCTTCGAGGTTGCCGCGCCGAGCTTCCACCCTGCCCATATCGTAATGGTGATTCAGTTTGTTGTTGGCGATCTGCGATTCGTTGACATTAGGCGCCTGCGCGAATAGCTCAACTGACTCTTCAAACCGCTCGGCAGCCTTGTCGTATTCCCCCATCTCGTAATAAAGGTTACCCATGAGGTTGACATCTGCCGAAGCTGCCGCCATATCATGTTGCTGGTCAGCGATCTCGCGCTCGCGCTCGATCATCTTGACTGCCTGCGCCAGGTTTCCCTCATCCGCGTACGAAACCGCCATGGCGAAGAGAGCCACTCTCTTCTCTCCCACGACAGGAGTTGATTCGAGACGCTTGCTCAGATAACTGCGAGCCTCGTCATGACGGCCGAGATAGTTGAGGTTCGTCGCGATCCCGATGTAGGAATTGTTGAAGTTGGGGTCTTGCTCAAGAGCTTTGCGATACTGCTCGTTCGATTCCTCATAGCGCCCCATCTTCATCAACAACTCCGCGTAAGAGTCGTACGGATTGGGATCATCCGGGATCAGTTCGACATACTTCTTGAACGCGCGCTCGGCATCATCAAATCGGCCGAGGAAACGGTAGGAGTAGCCGAGCTGGTTGTAAATCTGCGAGAAGTTTTCGTCGATCTCCTGGGCACGCTGGTACTCACTGATCGCCTCACCGTATCGTTGCTGTCCAAAATAGAAATTACCGAGATTGCCGTGTGAACGCACCGCAGCCGGATAAAGCGCCACCAATTCTTTCAACAGCCGCTCCTGCTTGACCGGTGCGCCGTTGATTCCGGCTTCGAAGGCATAAATCAGTTTCTGTTCACCGTCCGAAGCATTGTGGGCGGTGTTGACAGCTTTTTCGAGGCTCTCGAAGAACCCCTTCGTTGTCGGTTGCCCCAGCGACATCAGCATGTGCGCATAGGCAAAGTCGGGGTCGAGTTCGACAGCCTTCTGCAAAAGTGGAAATGATGCCGTGAGCTTAACTTTCTCCTGCAGCTCTCGCGCCTGCAGGAAAAGCTCGCGAGCTTCATCGCTTGAGGTGGTTACCGGAATTGCATCAGCGGAGAGAGTTGAGCTACCGCTCCTGCTGCACCCGGCAATCAACAGCACGACCGCAAGCGGCACCAGGACCGCCGCCAGGCTCCATCCCCGTTTTGATTGTTTCAGAAACATCGCTACCATTCCTCCGTCCTCTAGTTTCTTGTATCGCTATCTCAAGGTCTGCATGGGGCGTGCGCACAACTTCGACCTCCTGTCGTGGTAGCGCATACCTCCTGTTGCTATGATGCGGTGCTGCGCTGAAGAGCAGATGCCCCGTAGTTAAATAGACGCAGCGCTGCACTCGGTATTCAATGATTACGGATGCATCTCGCGAATGTTGCGGAGCGCAGCGCGAACGGCACTGCGGCGGCGGGGAAAGCTATCGGGAGAGTTTGCGTACCATGCGAAGGATAGACTCCTCCCGAGTGTACGCCCCCACTGCGTCGATCGGGACCCAGCGCACGTCGTGTGACTCCGAACTGGTTGTCACTGCGGCGCCCGGTTCCGCCTGAAACAGGAACCTGACATCGTAGTGCAAATGTTCCGGGACCTGACGGTGGCGGGGGATGGGGTGAATATCAAGATCGAAAATTTCAGCCGAAACCTGTTTGAGGTTGGAGATGCCGGTTTCCTCCAGCGCTTCAACCGCAGCGACCTTTGCCAGATCGCTTTCGCCATCGGCATGCCCTCCCGGCTGCAACCACATGTCGAGCTTCCTGTGCAGCACAAGCACAATCGAGCGCTTTTCAGGATCAGTGATCAGCGCTGACCCGGTGAGATGCCCTACGGCCAGTTCTCGCTCGAAGCATTCATCGTACTGCCGAACAAATGCCGTCATGCGTTCCTTCGTGAGCGATTGGTGCCTGTCTGGTGGAGAGTAGCGCCCCAGCAGGTCGATAAGTTTACGGCGATGCATCACGAGAAGCCGGTTTACCCGAGCGCAACATCAAGGGTCATCATGACCGCAAAACCAAGCATCACGCCCATTGTGGCGGCATGGGAGTACCCGCTCGTCTGCGATTCAGGCACCAGTTCCTCCACCACTACGAAAATCATCGCACCGGCGGCGAATGAGAGTGCGTAGGGCAACAGCGACTCGGCAACAATCACCAGCCACGCGCCCAGGACACCGGCGATCGGTTCGACCACTCCGGAGAGTTGGCCATACCAGAATGATTTGAACTTACTGATTCCTACCCGGCGCAGCGGAACCGAGACCGCAAGCCCTTCCGGCATGTTCTGGATTCCGATGCCGATTGCCAGCGCGACCGCACCAGCCAGTGTGGCAGAGGGCAATCCCTGAGCCACGGCGCCAAATGCCACACCGACAGCCAGGCCCTCCGGGAAGTTGTGCAGAGTAATTGCCAGTACCAGCAGCGTGCTCTTGCGCCACTGCACCGCTATTCCCTCCTGGTGCTGGCCTTCGGCGGTAAAATGCATGTGCGGGAGCACGCGGTCGAGGAGTCGCAGGAAGATGGCCCCGGAGAGGAATCCAACAACTGCCGGCAGCCACGCGGGGATGGTCCAATCCTCGGCCATCTCGATTGCCGGGGCGAGCAAGGACCAATAGCTGGCAGCGATCATCACCCCTGCAGCGAATCCCAACATCATGTCGAGCGTGCGACGACTCATTTCTCGCGTCAGAAAGACGCCGGCAGCTCCGGTGGCAGTGAGCAGCCAGGTGAAGATTGTCGCAAGCAACGCTTGCATGACCGAGTCGAGTTCGACGAACCATTCAGGCATGGGCTCTATCTCCAGTTGTAGCGGGTCACTTCGTCCTCTGCGCGAACCGTGCCGTCAGCAGGGTGAGTTCCCTGCAGCGTTGACAAAGTATTTGCTCCGGGGCGATAACTAGTATTCCCTATCAATACTTGGTTACCAATGAGTAGCTCATTGTAACCCTAAGTCAAGATTAAGTTTTTGGAGTGAAATCATGATTGTGAATAGTAAGCCCACGCATCAAACCGCAAGTCGCTTCGCGGTGGTTGTACTGCAGATTCTCGTGCTTGCAGCCTGCTCCCCGTTGTGCGGCGCCGATCTGCAACAGAAATTGAATGAATACCTCGATGCCGCCGCGTCAGTGAATCAGTTCCACGGCTCGGTGCTCGTCGCCAGAGCCGGAGAGACTCTCGTTCACAAAGGTTATGGTTTTGCGGATGTCGAGCACCAGGTAAAGAACGAACCTGATACACGCTATCTGATCGGCTCTGTGACAAAGCAATTCACTGCGGCGGTCGTCCTGCTGCTGGAGCAGGAAGGGAAACTCTCGCTGGCAGATCCAATCGGCAAGTACCTGCCCGACTATCCCGACCCCGCTGCCAGTGAAGTGACAATCCATATGTTACTGAGTCATACCTCCGGGATCGCCGATTTTACCAGCCTGCCGAACTACCTGGAGTTGCGCACGCAGGATAAACCACTGAGCTTCATACTCAACTCGATCATGACGCTACCGCTGCAATTCGAGCCCGGCTCGCAATACAGCTACAGCAACTCCAACTACAAGATCCTCGAAGCGGTGATCAGCGAAGCGAGTGGCGAAACCTGGCATGATCTGGTTCAGAATCGCATCCTCGATAAGGCAGGGATGACCAACACCGGATATGGGTTCTACTCCAGCCCGGCAGCAGGACGTGCCGTTGGCTACACCCGCAATCAAGTCGGGGATCAAGTCGCCGCCGTTGAAGTCGTCGCGTCAGTCCCCGGGGCTGCCGGTGCGCTCTACAGCACGACCAGCGACCTCTACCGCTGGAGTAAGGCGCTTGATGCTGATGCGATCCTCGATACCGCGGTCAAGGTGAAGATGTTTACTCCCGTGCTCAGCGGCTATGCCTGTGGCTGGAGTGTCGACTCGTTGATGGGTCACTACACACAACAGCACACGGGAGGAATTGACGGCTTTGCGTCGATCATCGCGCGCTTCCCTGACGATGATATCTTCATTACGATACTGTCCAACAGCGATGTCACATCCACCAGTCAGATGATGTTGACGATGGCCGCGATCCTCTTTGACAAACCCTACGACATTCCGGTAAAGCGTGCTGCGGTGAAACTGGAGAGCAGCAGACTGAGTGAGTATGTGGGATATTACCAGGTAAATGACACCTCGGTGCGCGAAGTGATGCTGCGTGAAGGACAACTGATGACCCAGCGAGATGGAGGGCCAACACTGCCGATCGAACCGGAGTCGCCGGATTTCTTCTTCTATTCTCACGACAATTCGTCGACGCTGAAATTCGACCGGGATGAGAACAACAACGTCGTATCGCAGCGGATACACCAAAATGGACAGGACAGTTTTGCGAAGAAGATATCGCCCGAGGAAGCACGCCGCATCGCGGCTCTGGACCCGCGCCTCTCTGCTGTGGATCCGCAGATATACGCGCGTTACGTCGGCACCTATCAGCTCAATGCCGGCATCTTTATCGAAGTCACGCGGGAGGGTGACCATCTTTTCGTGCAGGCCACCGGTCAATCGAAGCTTGAGGTGTTCCCCGAGTCAGAGACGCGCTTCTTCCTCAAGGTTGCCGATGCGGCTGTGGAGTTTGTGCAGGGCAGCAATGACGTGGCTGAGAAACTGATTCTTGACCAGGGCGGGCGTCGCAGCGAAGCGGTTCGTGTCAGGTGACGGTTGATTGGATCGGTTAGGCGAGCGACCTGGTCATCTTGTATGCGTCGCTGTTATCTTCGTAGTAATGTTTCATCACACCGGTAACTTGATAACCATGCTTTTGATAGAGGGCGATAGCGCCGGTGTTGTCCTGACGTACTTCAAGGATAATCTGATCGCAGCCGCGTTTGCGGGCTTCGGCCTCACAAGCCAGCAGGAGTTGTTTACCGATCCCTTTTCCGTGAAAATCGGGATCAACAGCGATAGTGTAAAGGTGCCCCTTCTTGCTGTTTGACCGCCAGAGCATGAATGCGTTTGCCACGATCGAACCGGCGACGGTGACAACCAGAGCAGTCGCGTTGGCGCGTGTCAGCAGGTGACGAAACTGATCACGCGTGAAACGATCCGAGGAAAAGGTTCGTTCTTCGAGGCGGAGCAGGCCAGCGAGATCATCCGTCCGGGCACCGCGCAACTTCGGTGAGCTTTCCTCCACTAACCCCACTCCCCCGCCAGGTAGCGGATCAAGCGCTCGTACAACTCGGGAGCTTCCTGGTCCTCTTCACGCTCCGACATCGTTGGATTGTCATTGACTTCGATGGTCACGTAATCATCTCCGAGTTGTTTGAGGTCAACGCCATAGAGGCCATTTCCGATCGCCGCCGAGGCTTCCTTCGCACGCTGCAGCAATTTCGGGTCAGCTTCCTCGATTCGGAAGCCCTTGACCGCACCCGCGATCGCTCGTCCACCCTCGGTGTAGGTCATAATCTTCCAGCGGCGCTTGGGGATCACGTACTGGCAGACGTAGAGTGGCTCACCGGCAAGCACGCCGACGCGCCAATCAAACTGTGATTGCACGAATCGCTGCGCCACAATCCGATCTGCGCGCCGCAGGAAACGATTTCCAACTTTGACGAAATCCTCGGGGCTCGAGACTTTCTCGACATACATCGAAAAGCTGGAGTTCGGAGCTTTGAGAACAATCGGGTTACCCAGTTCCTGAAACACTTCCTCGGCCCGCCTGGGATTCAAGTCACTCTCTTTGAGGATCACCGTCTGCGGAATCGGAACGCCCGCCCGCTGCAGGTGCGAGTACATGTTGACCTTATCGCAGCAGATGAAAATCGAGTTCGGATCATCGATGACCCTGATGCCGTTCATCTCGGCGATGCGCGCGGCGATGTAGGCTGAATTGAGCGGGTCGGTGAGGGCACGAATGAATATCGCATCATAGTCGGGGATCTTGTACATATCGGAGCGGAACAGGAAATCAAGCCGATGTCCGAGGCGATGTGCAACCTGCCCGAGTCGCATCAATGCCCCCATCTGCTCCGAACTGTTGATAGTGTAGCGCTCGACGAATACGCCTATGTCAGCCATTCATCCACCTGCTCTTCGATTTGCTGGCGCTCACGTGCATTGAGCTTGTGATACGGCAGTGGTGACAGATCGCTCAGCAAGATTTCGCCCGAAGCGAGCGTGACGATTCGTGCTTCCGCAAGCGGGATATGCAGCCGGCTCCAGATCGCCTGTGCCACGTCCCGATACTTCGCCACCTGCGTTGATCCCAGCACCTGTCGGAAGAAACCGACCTTGGCATCGACCGGAATCTCCTGGCAACAGATGGCATACTTGAAGTTGCGGGTCAGTGAGCGAGCGACCCTGTCGACATGCCCCTGCTTCAACACGAGGCTGTGTCGATACATGAACGGGTTGATGGTGTCGACGATCGCCGGCGGTTCGAAGTAGCCGTTCGTGATGTAATGATCCGGCACTCTGATTCCCGACTCGCGCGCTTTCTGCAGCATCAACGGTGTAATGTAGGCATCGAGCATCTGCTTGCAGGTGGGAGCGACCCTCTCGCCGCTCATCTCGAGTTCCTGCGAAGCGTAGTAGCCATGCTCGAGATAGTTGTAGTTGCCGCAAAGATTAACATACCCGTTGCCTGTTTTCAGGCGAGCGATGTATCTCCTCGCAGCGTCCCTACTGGGGGGCTCCACGTTCCCTAACGCGGTCCCCGTGGAGTGATTGCGGTTGTTTGGCATAAGGTACTCTAGGCGCCTTCAGTCATAGGTGGCACTATCAGTGTTGGTAATCCGGGGATGGCGGCTCGATACAGGGTCAGAGCCCTCTCACTCGGCATATGTATTACAATTGAGGTTAATCCAAAGGGGTGTGTCAAGGTATGTTTTATTCCCATGAAAGTATTTGCCAGGCGGGACTTCGGTTCCCCCTTGATATCGGTGATGACATCCAGCACGAGGCCCGGCTGCCAGTGGAGCTGAAAGCGCGCCGGTAATTCACGCTGAAGCAGTTCCGGATCAAACTTGGTCGCCTCACTGATTACCGCCAGGATCGAGTCGGGGGTCTGATCCTGCGCTGCAAAGAGATGCTTCTCCAGCAACGGCCGCACCAGTTTGCCGTTGTCACCGCGAAAATAGAAAACGAAGCGTTCCAGTTGCTCAGAGTCAATCGCCGGGATTTCGAGTGGATAATCCCAGACATCGGCACCCTTCAGCTTGAGTTCCAGCTTGTGACCGCGAAAGTCGAGGACGAAGTATGGTTTGTCCTCCTCCGCCAGCTTCAGTTCGGTTCGCAGGAGCTTATATTCCAGTTGCGCTTCATGATCGGCAAACTCAACCTTCGGCGGGGTCTTGGCGGATGACTTCGACCCGCTCGTTTGTTCCACGGCCGCACTCCGGGGAGAATCCTTGTGCCGGAGAACAGGTACCAGGGCAAAAGTCGCCGCTACAAGCAGCAGCAGGATCAGAGCCACGATATAACGGCCCAGGCGGCGCTTCGACTTCTTCCGGTACTTAGAATATATATACATAGGTCCCTATCGGAGTTCGATCATAGAATTTTCCCAGATCCTCACTCCCCAGACGGACACAACCATGCGTGACGTTTACTCCCAGAAGTCGTTCGTAGATTGTCCCATGGATGAAATAGCCATCCCCGAACCCCATCGCGTAGTCACCCATCACGTTCGGGTCCATCCGGTCAGCGTTGCTTTCGGGGATTGGCTCCTGCTCCTCGATAAACGCCCAATCGGGCTTCCGCCACCATGGCTCCTTCAGCTTGTTCTTGATTTGAAAGACGCCGCGCGGCGTGTCGAACAGCCACTTCTTACCGGTTTCGGGATCGACTAACTCCGAACCGGAGCCGGTCGAACAGGTAGCTTCCAGTAATATCTTATCTTCGGTCCGCAGGTAGATCCGATTCGCATGGGTATCGATCACGATGTATGGCTTTTTCGGCACCATCGCGGCCAGTTCACCACGCGCCTTGCGCAGGGCCTCCACCGCCCTGGCGCGCTCCGGCGGCAGATTCGCCGTGAGGGTGTCGAGATCGACACCGTCGGTCGTCACCATCGAACGCTCCCGCGTAATGGCGAGCATAAAGAGTACAACCGCCAGGATCGAGAGCGTTGGCAACAGCACCAGTCTTGCAATTCGATTTACGGCCATTGGTCTGATTTCCTTACGATCGTGACCGGAGTACCCTCTGAAACATACTTCATCAGATCGTCCATATCGCTGTTCGTCAGCGCCACACACCCCTCGGTCCAGTCACGGTTCTTGCCGCCCTCCCCATGTATCTCGATCAATCCCCCAATTTTGGCACGCTGCGAGATAATACCATTCTGCTTGTTGTGAGCAAACCGTTGCCGGTCCTCATCATTCGGGTAGTCAAGCAGCAACGCCTTATAAAACTGACTTCCCTTGTGTCTCTCCCTGACTACTCTGTATCTCCCTTCCGGGGTCGCGGCATCACCCGAGAAGAGTTTTTGACGCGCCGAGTTATACCCCAGCTCGGAGTTGTAGCTCTTCTTCAGTTTGCCATCCTTCAGGAGGTACGTCTTGTGCGCGGTTTTGTCCACGACGACGGCGTAGGTTCCTTTCCTGCGTGACTCCTTTACTGTCTGATTTACCCAGTCACGCCAGACCTTCAATTGGCGAGATTCATCGGCCGCATGGTTGTCTACCAGCTCCGAGATATGTTCGATATGTGCTCGCGCCCGCTGCACCGCACGAAATGCCTCCTCGTACTCTTCCCGATCGGTGAGTCGGCGGGCAATATCAAGCTGCAGATGCGCGCTTTGCCAGTCGTCTTTCGCCTCGTAGTAAACGAGGGAGCCCTCGAGCGCACTCTCCCACTGCTCCAGTTGCTGTTCCACCAGCGGGATAACGCTCCCGACCCCACCCTGCAAGGTCGCAAGGCTATCGGAGGCCTGCCGCGCTGCCTTTTCGGCCCACTCTCGCGCGAGCGCGAGCAGCGAATCAGCATCCTGGTAGTTCCGGAATGCGAAGATCCGCCCGTTCTGGCGAGCCATCTCCAACCAGCCGGAGCGCAACAGCGCTTCTGCAGCACGATAACTCGGCTCGGCGTAGTCCAATGCCCCCGATAGAGCCGCCTCCTCAAGCGAGGCGCGCGCTGACTCCAGACTTTGCGTCGGCGGTTCTGCACACGAGGTTAGGGTGAGGATACCTCCGCCCACGAGGACCCCGAGAGCGTACCGTACGCCCCGGTAAAGGTAGTTGCGAAATCTCGGCTTCATTCTGAAGTAACTCCAATGAACAAGGGAGCCGCACAACGATTTCGGGCGGCTCCCCTGGTCGATCCGGTCAGATCACGGAAATCGAGTTCGCTCGATTACCCGAGTCTGCTATCTATTCGTCCTGCAGATCAAGGTAAAGAGTAATGGCGTTGACTAACGTCCGCCGCGCGCCGCCGTTATCTCATCTATTATACGCTGAGTGCCTTCCAGGACTGAGTCAAGTTTGGCTTTGGCCGAACCGAACTCACCATTCTCGATGTCAGCGCGTGCTTCCTCATAACTTGCAGCCAGGCCATTGAGTTCGTTCTTGATCAACTCCAGTTCGGCCTTGTTGTCTTTCCCCTTGGGGGCTTTGCTCAGCGCGGTCTTGGCCTGCTCGACCATCTGTCCGACGTTGTCAACCATGGCCATCACTTCCTGTTTGACCATCTCCCGCTGCGCGTCAGCCTTCTTGTTGACTTCCCCGGCCATCTGCTGAACCTTCTCGAACTTCATCTTGGCGTCGCCATAGCTGCGGAACAACGCGAATTTCTCATCCTGCTCTTGCTTTTCCGCCATCGCGGCGTTCAAGCTGTCAGCGAGAGCGCGGAATTGTTCAGGCACATATTCCTCGGCGCCCATCTCGCGGGCCTGGGAGACGGCGTCTTGTGCGCTTTGCATCTCTTGATCAGGCGGTGAAGAACACCCCCCCAGCAGCATCGCTGCGAGCAAAACACAGATCAGACTGAGGACCCTACTGGTCGTCTGAGTCATACAGGCCATTTTCTCTACTCCTCCCAGCGGGAAATCGCCTACGAACAGCATGCATTGCTTCTGGCGAACCTGCAAGGTTCAGCACGAAGTCCCGGTGGCTTGTTTTCCCATTTGTTTCCTTACAATAATCAATAGTGCTTTAGGTGCCATGGGATTGCTCCGGGCGCTATTGACCATCGGGAAATCAAGTGGCCGCACCGGTCAGAGTCAACAACAACTTTGGGGACGGGCCTGGCTGGCACCGCAACCGCTCAGCCACAACCGCGAGAATGTGATCATCGAACGAGATAGAAATAGAAAACGGGCGTGGATATCCACGCCCGTCTCCGCGGCACTTCTCAGAGTAGAGTGTTAGATCAATAGGTAGTGGGTTCAGTCAGTAGACTCCAAGCAGAGCCGACCCGATTGAGAAAACTCAACGGATTTTATTTCTCCGCTAAGGACAGACCGGTGCCGGACCGCCTCCGAAGATGAAATTGATCAGGTAGACCGCATCACCGATCGAGATGGCGCCGCTTCCGTCGGCATCTCCACTGTTACATGCGCACTCGACATTGGCAATCTGACCGCGGATTTCACCGGCGGTGAAAGTGCTGGAGTGGATGTTGACATAAAGATTGCCCGCAATCAGGTCAGCGAGCATCTGACTCGTGAGCGGTACAGTATCGATGATGGGGCTGGTCGCACTGGCGAAACCATATGCAATACTTCCACTTACACACGGCGCACCCGTGTGGATGTGGGCGTCGATCGGATCAGATACGTCATGGATGATCACGATTTCCAGTTCGCTGCTGTCGGCACTGAGAATCGCCGAGCCGGAACCGACCGCCAAACTGCCGGTGCCGCTGCAGGCATCCGCCTGAGCTTCATCGAGCGTGAAGGCGTAAGCTGTCGCCGGGCCGGCGGCTGGCGCTGCTACCACGTGTAGAGTGTCGAGCATCGAGACCGGGTGAACCGAACAGTGGTACGGATAGTCGCCGGGCGGGTCTGCCAGGGTGAATTCCAACTCGAAAAGGATCCCGACCGTGCTCGATGAGCCGGAATCCCAGGTCTTCGGTGAGCTGGGGTCGGACGTCGTCGAATGGAAGCCGGCATCCAGGATCCAGCGCACCGTATCTCCCTGTGTGACAACGGTATTGGCCGGCGTGAAGAAGAAGTTGCCGACATGGATCTCGTGAATCGTGGCGTTGGCCGCCGGGGCGAATAATAGCATTGCCGCCAGTACGGCTGCCGCGACAAATCCGCAGTAAGGATTTTTCATACTTTCCTACCTCCTGATAGTGGTGGAGCTGCTGGTGAGTAAGTTTCTCTCTCTAAAGTAATCGGGTCCTGCTGGCAATGGCTGGTAGGCAACGACATGTCAGGAAGCTGAATAGCGCGTGGCAACAGGTCCAATCCCGGTCGAACGGGCAACCCGCCGCTGTGGTGGTTACTCTACCGCTACCTTACCGAGTGCCACCGCGGCGCAAATCGTACACTGTGTAGCTCCAAATTCTCGATAATTTGGAAGCCGCAGGCCGGGGTATGCCGCCGGTTGACAGAATCCGCTAATGCGCTATATTAGTAGTTCATTGTGGAGAATTTGAATCGATTAAGAATCCGCAATGTCAAGTACCGCTTAAATCATAGCATCCGCGGCTGAGCCGGACTCCAGTGGTCCTGACCGTGTTGAACATCTTTGATCTTCATGCGTTCTTGATCTCGTGTACCCGGTTTATCCCGGTGCAGTTACATTCATCGGACAATTTCGAAACAACCCCTTTGCCCGGCACTTACGAGGAGCAGATTAATGTCTCGACTATTCGCTAACCTGACAGGCACTATCGCGCTGCTGATCACACTATTGTTAACACCAATTTTTGTTTCAGAGGCTTTCGCCCTGGGAGCAACGCAGGCCGCGTGTGGTGATCTGGACAACAGTGGCCTGGTTGATGTCAGTGACGCTGTTTTCCTGGTCAATTACCTCTTCGCGGGTGGAACAGTCCCGTTCGACGAATCGGGTGGGGATGTCAACTGTGATGGTCGCGTGAATATCGGCGATGCCGCCTACCTGATCTATTATATGTTCGGTGGTGGTCGCGGACCCTGCGCCAATTGCCTCGACAACACCAATCCCTACGGTCGCCTCTTCGTGGCAAATCAGACCGATGCCACGATCTTCGAGTATGATACCCGCACATTGCTCCGCATCGATTCGATCCCTGCCGGCGTGCTTGATCCGCACTATCTTGAAATCGACCCGAATGCGGAGAAGTATTATGCCGTGACTCGAGCGTTACTCGCCGGCGGCGCCATCGCGCGCTATGATGCGGCCAGCAACAGTTTCGAGCAATCGGTGAATGTGCCGGGGAGTGTGATCCCGACCGCGATCGCAGTCACCAAGGATGGGCAATATGGCTATGTCTGCGACTTCAGTGCAGGGACAACGCCGGGAAATATCTACAAGTATCAGTTGAGCGATCTCTCCCTGGTTGATCAATTCGGCACCGGGGCGTCGACGCATGATTTGAAGATCACACATGACGGCAAGATCGTGATTGCTGCGAGCCTGAATTCAGACAATGTCACCTTCATCTATACCGATGCGGATTCGGTCCACCTCTTCTCGCTCGATGCCGATCCGGAGAACTTCTATGAGCCGTCAGGCAACAGCTATTATGGACCCTACGGCGTAAACACCAATCACGCCAACACCGAGGCGTATGCCGCCTGTCTGCACGCAAAGCAACTGCGCATCATCGATATCTCGCAGCGGCGCGTGGTGGATTCGGTAATGATCCCGGTCACTGCCACCATCCAGCCGGCAGGACCGACCTTGATGGCTGTTACTCCGGACGATCACTACCTCTACGTTGCGACCCAGTATGGTAACACCGTCGTCGTCGTGGACCTTACCACGCGCAGCGTAGTCAAGGAGCTGACCTCCCCCACCAACCGTCCATTCGGTGCCACAGTCTCGGGTGACGGCAGCAGGGTATATGTCGCCTGTGTCAATGACATGAACCAGCGCGGGTCGGTATTGGTGATCGATACCGCGACCCAGGAGATCGTGAATACGATACCGGTGGGAAGAAATTCGTTTGGCCTGATCTGGGCGCCCGAGCCGTAGAATCCCCTGATTGCACGTGTGATTGCATATGTGATCGCGCATGATCGGAATCGATCGATAAATGACCGAGAGCAGGTAGGCAAGACTCGCCGTACCTGCTCTCTTGACAATGGGACGTATCCCCGGAGCAAAAGAAGGGGGCGGATGACCAACCAAATCACCCGCCCAGGGTCTTCAATGACGGTGCTACCGGGCATGCTGTGCCGCCGTCGTTGGATGACCCTCAGAGGTTTAAATTGCAAGCAGCGTAAGCCTGCAGATGCGGAGTGTGCCGTCCTCTAACGGATAGCCTTTGACCGCTACCATGTCGCCGACGACAATCTCCCCTAACGCGAGCGGTTCACCATCGCTGTTTAGCAGAATAGCGTTGGGACAAATCGTTCCAATCCATTGCTGATCGGTGAAGGTGATGATGCCGGCATCATAGTCGATAGTCGCAACCGTGCTTTCGAACATCACACTGCGATTATCGCACTCGGTGGCCAGTTTTATCTTTACTGCCGACAGGATGTCCACCTCATCATAGTCAGCTCTCACTTCGATTTCATCCCCGACCTGGAGATCGGTGATCTCGAGCAGGATGTGCTGATCCTCTTTGTAGCGGTAGCGCGATTCCTCGCACGCGGGTGAGTTCTCGGAGAGAGTCGAACCGATCTGGTGTGGAACCACTGTCCAGATCTCGGTTTCAACCGTGATCTGGATAAGCTCCGGTCGACCCTCAACAGTCAAGGTTGCATTGGCGTAATCGATTGACTCAATAATCCCACGAAACGCCACGTCATACTCGCAGCCTTCCTGGGGAGCAACTACGCAGATGCGGTAAGCGTAGCTGTGTGCACTGCCATTTCTATACGCATATACGTGTGCGGAGTCACCTGCTACTATCTCACCGAACTGCGATTGAGTCTCAACCCCCGCCTGGAGTTGAATGATTTCCGCGTTCTGCAATGCCTCGACCGTATCGGGTCGACCGTAAAACGTAAGCTGACGCATATTCTGATCAACGGTCTCGATCCGGGCGGCGAAGTTCACTTTCACCTGGTAGCCGTCAGCCGCTCCCTGCGACTGGCTCAGGATCGGCGTGTTCGGCGCAACCGGGCTGGTGCTGTCGCCGCTGCTGCAGCCGGAGATCAATAGCGACAGAACGGCAAATGAGGCGACAAGAATTGCACCGACAAAACTCTTCTTTCCTGGCATCATTTTCTCCTATAGAGTCACTGATTGAGCCCGGCAACAGCGGCAGTTGTTTCACTAAAGCAGAGCAGATACTCCCCGTTTGCCGTACAGTATAATGGCAGAAAATATCCAGGTTTTTTGATTCCGGGGTATTCAGAGGAACGACATGGCGGGCAGTTCGCTCGCAATCCAAATAAAAAGGGACGAGGTCGTTAACCTCGTCCCGATCAATTGCTGATCAATAGTCCTGACTGGTGGCCGGTCGGGTTACCTCACTGGCACGAGCCGCACGGTATCTGACCGGCGCCAAAGATGTAATTCACCAGGTGAACGGCATCGCCGATGGAGACTTCTCCGTTGCAGTCAGTGTCCGCTTTGGCCACGCTGAAGGGTGGAGCACCGCTCCCGAAGACATAGTTGATTACCCAGACGGCGTCACCGATCGACACCGCGCCATCAAAATTGACATCGCCGCAGTTGGTTCCATCAACCAGGCTGAGTGCAGCTACCGGGTTAATTACCCCTCTGCCCAACAGGCCTTCGTAGTTCGGATTGAGCGGATCGATGTCATCGGCGGTACTCCGCAGGATCTCGCGGATACCGGAGTAGGTCAGGTCAGGATCTAGAGCTAACATCGTCGCCACGACCGCTGTTGTGAACGGCGCGGCAAAACTGGTACCGTCCCACCATGCATAGAGTGAATCCAGGTAAGGCGCATAGATCTGAGTCCCGGGACTGCAAAGGTCGACCTTGTTCCCGAAGTTGGAGAAGTCGGCTTTTATGTTGACGCTGTCAACTGCAGAAACGGCGAGGGTGTAGGCGCGATTCGCCGGAAAGATATCCAGATCCTGGATGTCGCTGGAGTCATTACCGGCTGCTGCCACGATGATCACATCATTATCCTGCGCATAGTGCAGGGCATCATCCAGAGCATCGTTGCGCCCGCGCATGCCGAGACTGAGGTTTATTACCCGGCAGCCATCGTTGGTAGCGCGAACTACCGCCTGAGCGATCCGGAAACCGTCACTACGGCCGAGAGTGTCGAGTACGCGATATGCCCGAATTTCCGCACCGGGGGCGAAAAGCTTGACAACTCCGGCGATGAAGGTGCCGTGTCCCGATGCCGGGCCGCCCGCTTCATCGAAGGCATTCGGGTCGTTGTCGACAAAGTCCCATCCCGAAGCGACATTACCGCTTCTGGCGGCGAACTCGGGGTGGGTGAAGTTGATGCCACTGTCGATAATGGCGATCTTGACGGCTGAACCATCCGAGATGGCCGTCGCACCCGACTGATCCAATACCTGTGCGGCAGGTTGATTATCGAAATCACCGGTGAACTGGTTGTCAAGAAACGGTGTGCTGCGCTGGAACGGCTCAGGTGCGTCAAGATAGTAGTTGGGGCTGCAATAAAGCACCGCCGGATCCTGCGAAATTGTGGCAGCGAGGACCTCCAGATCAGGCCCGGGCTGTACCGCAAGCAAGTAGGACCCTGACTGGAAAATGATTCCGACTACCGACGTACCGTAGGTCTGATTGATATACTCGATATCGTAGCCGATATTCAATTCGCAGACGAGCTGGTTGTCTGCATACTCGCCATGTCCCTGCGCTGCCGCAGGTGAACCATACAGGCAGGTGAGCAGGAATAGGCTGAGTAGAACGGTGGTTGTGGTGGAAATTCTTCTATACATATCGGTGCTCCTTCAGTTTCCTGCTCCAAATAGCGAAAAGGCCCCCCAGTAATAGCTGGACGAGTAGCGCTCCCGAACGGCGAGCGCCGCTGATCGAACCGCATCCTCAATGCTCCGCCCCCCCAGGTGCCTGGAGTAGAATTCCTCCATCCAGAGTGCGGTCGCTTCATCCGAGACAGGCCAGAGACCCGCGATTACGTTGCGGGCTCCCATCTCTAGTAATGATCGAACTAATCCGGTCGCTTCTTCACCCGGCAGGGCCACATGTTCACCGGAGCGACAGGCAGCCAGCGTCACGAGATTGACTTTGCATTGCTTCAAACGAAAATCAGCCGCGAAGAGTGGGCCGTCAGTAAGTACCAAGTATGAGTAAAACGGATTGTCGTCGCGCAGCACAGCGTGTCCGGCATAGTGCCAGATATTGGCCGAATCAGATTCCGGCCAATCACTCCTGCTTGAAGAATAATGGCAGACAACACTTTTGTCAATGCCACGCTTGAGAGACTCAAGTTCACGGTCGATGGCAGGAAGGTCATCAGCCTTACCACGGTGTATCGTAATCGAACGTGACTTGCTTCGGCTCGCCCTGGCCGCCAGGTAGTGGCGGAAGCTGGGTGCCAGCACCAGGTGGTGACGACTCAGCAACGGCTCGCCATCGATCAGCATCGCCTTCCAGGGAAGATTCGCCAGCTCACCTTCAGGTAGAATCAAAACCCTGCTGGCGCTTAAAGGTATCTCAAGTGGTTTCCAGAGCCTTTCGCCCAGTTCACTGACCAGGCTCTCCTCGATAGAACTTTCACTTTTTTCGGCGAGGTGAACCGCCAGGATCTCTCCCTCGAGGATAAACCGCCAGCGCATCAGAGCTTGCCTGAGCCAACTTCTCCCATCAACTATACGGACTACTCTGGTCTGACCAGCGAAGTGAACGAATGCGATAATGTCCGATTCTGCCAGATGGAACTGGACTATGGGGAGATTGCGTGATTCACTCCGCAATTGCGAAAGCAGCAACTTATTGTCAGTCTCGTCTTTGCCACTGTTTTGTTCAAGGCGAATCATCTGTTCGCGAATTTTGCGTTGAAGCTCCGAGAGCACCTTGCTTCTTGTATTTGTCGCGAGGTTGCGTTCTCCACCCCCGCCACCAATCTGTCCCGAGATTGCGGACACCTGCTGTGCGAGGTCATTGAGCGCGGTCTGCACGCTGCGGCGCACTTCATCCCCTTCCGCACCGAGGCGCAGCGGAGCCCAAACCCCTGCTGTTTTGTGCCGCTCCGCCCAGACAGCGGCGTTGTCGGGGTCACTCTCGAGGGTTGCCTCGATCAAGCGCAGGTGTGGTTGGTTGAGCTGTCGTCCCCACGAAGTGCGTAGCTCCACCGGTGGAAGTTGAGCGCGAATCAGGTCGAGCCGATCGGCCGCCTCGCGCCAGAATTCTCGCGCCTTCGTGACTCTCCCCTGCTTCTGCTCGCGATCACCGAGCGTAGTCTTCCAGCCTGCGAAAATGTGTGGCACCGCCTGCGCGGCGCGGTTGTGAGCCAGCCGCTCAAGCGCGGAATCGGCCAGTTGTGGCTCGGAGGATTGCTGCAGATCACAGACTGCCTGCCAGAGCGGAAGTTGAGCGCGCTCGAAACTGCTTTGCGCGCGCCGCAAGGCCTTCAATCGTTTGGCGGTATCGTCGGTGTGCAGGCCCGCCTCGAGCAATTGTGCGGCCCCCAAAAAGCCCCAGTTTTCCTGCTCCGCAAAAGTCGCGGCTGAGCGCTTCAAGCTTCTGCGTGCCTCACCGGGTCGATGCAGCGCTGCCAGCGCCTGGCTGCGGAAGAGGTGCGATTTGGCGCGCTCGTAGTCGAGCCCGAGTTTCTTAAAGTCTCGTTCCGCAGAGCGGGCACATTCGTCGGCATCCTCGTAAAGCCCGAGACCGACATAAACCTCCGCCCGGTCAAGTTTACAGAGTGCTTCTCCACGCGGGTCGCCGCCCTCGCGGAATGCTCGTTCGCAATCTGCAAGTTGCAGCAGTGCAATATGAAATTGACCCTGCAACATTCTCAACCACGCAATCCCGTAACGGGCATCATTGGCGTCAAGGTCAAATCCTTCTTCCTCATATATCGTGATAGCCTCGCTATAGAGTGCCTCTGCTTCCGGAAGCTTGAACAACTGCACGAGCGTGTTGGCGCGGTTGTAGTAGCACTTGGCCGCCGCAACCTTATTGCCATTGCCTTTGAAGTACTCCGCGGCCTGCCGGTAGAGCTTTTCGGCTTCCAGATGCCGGTCCTGTCGATGGAGGAGGTTCGCGTAGTTGACACGGCTCATCGCCAGATCGGAATCGGCGCCAAGGCGTTCGAAGGTCTGGATCGCCTGCCGGGCATGCTTGCGGGAACGCTTGTAGTCTCCCAGGTACATGTAAACGTCGGTCAGCGCGCGGTCGATCTTGCCACGAAGAGACCTGTCGCGTGCATAAAAGCTGCGTGCAGCTAAGTAGGACTTAAGTGCTTCCTCATGATGCCCGCTCATGTGGAGCATGCGCGCAAGCGTTCTCTGAGCGGTTCCATGCAGGATACCGCCATGCCTGGCGGCTTTAGCGGCGAATTTTCTGGCTGATTTCAGCGCGGCTGCGAATGACTTGCGCGCCTGATTCTGGATTTCTGAGTCGCAAGCGGTCGCAATCTCCTCCGCCGGGTAGTCAGTCAGCTTTCCGGTGCGAAGGAATACTTCAACAGCTATGTCGACTTTGGTTTTTTCCACGTCAGCTCCGGAATCTCAATCTCTGTGTCATCCATGAGAACTGTAATGTGGCGGGCGGGTTTGCCGGAGGTCCATTCATACAAACCGAGATCATTGGCTTCAATGGTTTTGCCGTCGACCGATAGCCTGGCGACCGTGTCGATTTTTTTGCGAACCTGCGCAATGAAAGACCAGTGCTTTCCACCTTGTTCGGCTCGCAGGTCGAGACTGAAGTTGTCAGCTCTAAACCGAAGGCGGCGATCGGAAGTCGTCTCCATGCCGCGTACTCCCACCGGACTCGGGCTTTGCCAGGAATCGAACACAACCTGTGCGAGGCGATTCGTCAAACGCCTGGCGCGATCTACCACTCTGGAGCCTACCTTCGCTTCAGCGGCAATCGCCTGCGCGCGGGTGATCCAACTGGCTGGTGCATCCGGAAGAGGCGCCGTGCCCGTAACAGCATATCGCTGTAACAGCAGCGCGGCTTCACGACATTGGTCGCAGTGCTCAAG
>JBECKX010000180.1:0-3691 GCA_040235515.1 Candidatus Zixiibacteriota bacterium | reverse complement strand
GGCTGCCTGGGGTAGTTGCGTTTTTCTAATCTCGCCGCCGAACTCGATTCCGAAACTCTTGAGTTGCTCATAGGGCGGAATCCCTCCGGCAAAAACGAAGAGATAATCGTTGGTCAATGTCAGCTCTCCTTCGGGGGTGGAAAGTGTCACCTCCGTGGAGGTTATCTTTGTCACGTTGGAGTTGAAGATCGGTTTCACTTTACCGGCCCTGATCGCTTCATTGATCCTCTCTTCGTTCTTCTTTTTCACCCGGCTGAATCCCTCGCGCCGATAGGAGATCGTGACCCGATTACCGTTTTGCCGAGAAAGCCCGACCGCGGCTTCCACCGCACTGTCTCCACCACCCAAAACCAGCAGGTCCATGCCGTTATAGGCTTGAGCATCCACCAGTTGATACATCACCTTCGGCAACTCCTCGCCATCCACATCCAAACGACGTGGCGTTCCGCGTCGCCCTAACGCAAGCAGCAGATAGGTTGTTCGATACGAGTTGCGGCTGGTTGTCACTGCGAAACCATCGCTTTCCCGCGATACCTCTTCCAGTTTCTCGCCGCCATGGAAGTTCAGATCATAGTCAGAGTGCACTTTGTGCCACAGATCCATCAGGAACTCTTTACTGTATTCATCCTTCTTGAGCTGTCCGAAGAGCGGCAGTTCGATCGGCTGCGTCATCACGAGCTTGCGTCTCGGATAATGACTGATTGTGCCGCCTAACTCGCCCTGATCTATCAGCAGGTACTTCAGTCCCGATTCATGCGCTTTGAGTGCGGCGGTTATTCCAGCCGGGCCTGCGCCTACGATGATGATGTCATAAGCAGCGCCGACATCCTCGGATTTCTTCGATCGGAGCCGGCGCACGATCTCCTCGACCACTGCAGTGCCGTGGGTTACGGCATTACGGATCAGCGAGATTCCGGTGAGTTCACCGGCGATGAACAACCCTGGAACAGTCGTTTCGTAGCAGTCGTTCAGGATCGGGATGTCGGGGCGAGTGGAGACATCCCCCAACCCAACCTTGAGTGCCCCGACCGGGCAAGCGGCTTCACAATAGCCGTGGCCGACGCATCGTTCGCCGTTGATAATCGCCGCGGTCCCCCACACGACGCCCAGGACATCCCCCTCCGGACAGGCAGTTACACAACTACCGCAGCCAATACAGAGGGCCGCGTTGATGAAAGGGAACTGCGATCGGGGTTTGTCAATACCGAGCGCCCGCGCTTCCTCACGACGTCTTGCGGCGCGTTCTCGCTCTTTGCGGAATTTGCGCCAGTAGAGAGCGATGATCAAGGCGCAAATCGCGATTGTGATCAGCCAGAGCAAGCCTGATTCAAGCATCGTCTCGTCTCCCCTCAGAACCTTTTGCCCAGCTCGACCTGCAAGGTGTTGCCATCCAGGTCGTCACCGTAGCTGTGCTGGTAGCGTCCATGTGCGAACAGCGCGTAGGGGAGGTCAACCCGAATAGACCCCTCCCACCAGCGGCTGATCCTTTCCTGATCGATCGATTGCGCTGTGTAGGAGTAAGCGCCGTAGCCTGCGGCAAGGATGATTGTCCGCCGGATATCCTGATTCACCCTGATGGCGTATGAATAGCCATCGTTGACCGGGCCATTGAACCCGGAAAACCTCACGCTCAACATTGATCTCGGTGTAAGGAGGTTGCTCTTGCTGAGATATGTCGAGTGGGAGACCGTACCCGCACCGCCGCCGGAGTTGTCTCGATAGCCAATCTGCGTATGCAGGTTGAGTTGGTACGGCAATCGCAGATGCACACTTCCGCGCACCCCGCGGCGTAGTTCATCATCGAACAGGCTGTCGGCGGTGGATTGTTGTTCGTAGGTCCAGTAGTTCTGACGGCTATCGTATGTCGCGGTGACGGAGAGAACCCTGCTCAGCTTATGGCGTGCGCTTAAGTAAAGATTCGTGATCTCGACGCGGGAGTCGGCCTTATCAAGTCGCCAGCCGCGATTCAGGTCGACATCCATTTGGTGAGATATTGACCAACCCGCCCCGCTCTGTACGCGTCCACGCAGGTGAAAGAACTCGCGACTGATCTCGCTACCACGGTACTCGCCGGCGAAGGCGAAGTATTGTTCCAGAAAGGTCGTACTGTAGCTGCCCCGTTCGAAGCCCAGGTAGGTGCCGTATTTTTGAAAAGTCATCTGCTCGTCTCGGAACTGCCAGCGCGGTTTGGCACCCGCGAGTACGCCGACATGCCACGCCTCCGCCATGCGGAAATCGACGGTCGCACCATCGACATAACCGACGCGAGAGAGGCGGCGCGGGAGTATCCTGCCGAGCTGAAATTCGAGATTCGATTCGTCGGCGCCATACTTGAGTGAAGCTTCGTAGAGCCGATTGACGAATTCGTTGTCGGGTGCGCCGGTGCCGTAGTCGCGATTGCGTTGATCATATTGTCCGCGCGACCTGATCCGCACAGCCCACGGCCGCCCACCGATATCTTCCGCCCTGAAGTGCAAACGCAGGGTGGATTGATCGAAATCGAGATCAGCCGCTGTGTTGTCCTGCCACGAGTACCATTGAAGCGACACTGATCCTGAGGTTCGCGCAGTCAGGCCGGAACGTGTGCTCCGTGCAGGCTCGGCGGCAATTTCAGGGGAGTGTGCCGGTTCGTTGACGGTTACGGTTTCTGAATCCGCCTCTACTGGTGCAACCTCGGGTGATTTCCCCCATTCCACCACCTGCAGCCAGTCTCCCCGCTCGATCTTTTCTGCACCGGAAATCACTATGCAGGACGCAGAACGGTCGGATGCGTAGACTACCTTGAGTCTCACTCTGGCGGAATCGGGTCCTGAGACTGTGAGTAGCGTTCCTTCCACCAGGCCCTGGGACTTTCCACCCTCAACATAGATGCGGTCGCTTGAGCGGTATCTCACCCGGAACCGCTCCGTTTGCGTTTCTGCATTGATGATTCCGCACGCAGCGATCAGGATGAAAACCAATATCAGGAGTACGGGACGTGTTGAGGTAGCCGGCTGCCGCTGCGGTACTGTGTAGAATTCAACCGACACGACTAGTGCCTTCCTTGCGGGTGACAATTCAGACAGGCAACGCTGCTGTACTCGTAGTCGTTGACTTCGCGATGTTTACTGTCGGTCTCGCTTTGGTTGTGCTCGTGGCAGAGAATGCACTCGAAAGCACTGAAATCGGTTGGGACGACATGACAGTCCGAGCACTCGTTCCATTTGTCGCGGTGCGCCCCCGAATAGATCGGGAAGTGTTGCGTGTCATGATCCCAATCTGCGGGCTGCCACGCTGTGGTTGAGTGACAGGTCTCACAGGTTGTCGGAAAATTCGCGGCCGCATGATTGGGGTCACCGGTTCCGTCATAGTCAGCTTGGTGGCAGGCATAGCACTGGCTTGCAGTACCGGTATAGCCACCACTGTGACAATCGAGGCATTGCAGCAGCAGGTGGGCGCCGGTCAGAGCAAAGCCGGTCTGGTTGTGATCAAATGTGGATGGGCTCCACGCGGACGTGTTGTGGCACTCGGTACAGTCAAATGAGAATCCGTTGCTGAGATGGTTCGGGTCGCTCACGCTCTCGAAGTCACTCTGATGACATTCATAGCAGAAGCTCGAGGTGCCGGAATAACCGCTAGAGTGGCAGGCGAGACACGGTAGCCCGACATGTGCTCCGGTGATCGGGAAATCGGTCTGATTGTGATCGAAAGT
>JBECKX010000152.1:0-4398 GCA_040235515.1 Candidatus Zixiibacteriota bacterium | reverse complement strand
CCGAACCGCGAAATTGCGCTTGATGTTCGCCGCAGGATCACTAAATTCGCGCAATATGGTATTGAGCAAGGCTGCCCAGAAAATCGCGCGTTCCGCTATCGAGGCAGGCAAGCGCGTCTATATCCGCAAACCGCGAGCAACCGACACCGACGAGCTGCTTGAGATCGCTCGCACCGGTAAACCGATTCACCATCCCTGGATCACGGTGCCGTCTACCCCCGAAGAAATCGACCAGTTTCTGAAAGATTCACGCCGCCACGACTCCAAGGCTTTCCTCGTGTGTGATCTGGAGACGAAAGCCATCGTCGGCGTCCTGCTGATCAGGAATATCATGCGCGAAGATTTCCAGTGTGGGAATGTTCAGTTCTTTGTCGCGAAGGACTTTGCCGGAATGGGGCTGATGACAGAAGGCCTCAATCTCGTATTGCGCTATGCCAAGCGGCGCCTGAAACTCCACCGGCTGGAGGCTAACATTCAGCAACAAAACAAACAGGCGATTGCATTGGTGATGCGCTGTGGATTCAAGATGGAGGGCTACTCCAAGAGGTTCAAAAAAATCGGCGGCCGCTGGCGCGACCATGAGCGTTGGGCTATCCTGCTGGAGGATTAAACCGCCGGCCTTACTCGCCGGTCCCGCGAATTCTTTCTGTCGATAACCCCAGCTCTCGCAGAATCTCTCCCGATACTTCCTCGATTGCGCGGCGCGTGACGTCGATGTGCTCCCACTCCTGTTCGCCGAAAAGCTGGCGACAAAACCTCAGTTCAGTGCGTACGCGCGTGATATCATGATAGTCGCTGAGTTGCGACACCGACTCCATACTCCCCATCAACACTCCAGCACGCTCCTCGCGAATCCTGACCAGCTCATTCGCATCAACCATCAACCCCATGATCACCTTGCGGTCAACTCTGGCGAGCCGACGGAGCAGGGCGGGTTTAAGGTCCTCATCAGGAACGATCGGAATATTCGCCACGCGATATCCATAATTGCACGCCAGGTACATGCTGATCGGCGTCTTGCACGTGCGCGACAACCCCACAAGTACCACTTCGGCATCCTCGATCCGGTTGCCGCGGCCGTCATCGTGTTGCACCGTAAAACCGATCGCGTCCAGCTTGCTGTAGTAATTGTCATCGATGATCTGCAGCAGTCCGGGCCGGTAGGCGGGGTGGACTCCCAGGAATTTCGACAGCGTCTTGATCATCGGTCGCAGGACGTTGAGATGCAGTATGCCATTCCGCTCCAGCACTTCATGGAAATAGGTTCCCAGTTCCTGCGATATCACCGAATACACGACGAGGTACTCGTCATCGATCTCCGAAACCACTTTATCGACTGCCTCATGGCTGGTCACCTTCGGATAAACCTTGACGATGTCATAGTCCACATCCTCATGCTCATACTGTGACAACACCGCATCGAGGAGCCGCTGCGCGGTACGGCCGGTGCCATCCGAAGCGACCACGATCTTTTTGATTTCACCATCCACAGTTCATTCTCCCGCAAAATGTTCTACCGCCCCTTGATAATACCAGATACTCCCCGTGTGTACAAGCCACGGATTCACCCCCGCGGCGCCATTTCCGGTGTCGATTCCATTTGTAAACATCGGCAGGGTCGACTATGTTGATTACAGAGTTCGGAAATTAGGAGGTAGCTATGGCGCAGTTCATGATGGCCCTGAACATCAATCCGGGTGCCAAGAAGGAGCACCGCGACGATCTGGCAAACGCTGTGAGTCACTCCCTTGATTCTTTCTCCGACAACAAGGTAAGGGTCGAGCAATTGTTCGCGACGCTCGGCCGCTACGACTACATCGCCATCTTTGAAGCAGCCGACCAGGGCGTCGCATTCAGGATCGCCACGCAAATCAATGCGAAAGGAATTCTTGAAACGGAAACCTGGCCGATTATTCCGTACGAGTCTTACTCGCAGCTCATGGGGTGAGATTCGCGTCAATCCAATCGAGTTGCGAGGAAGGGTGACCTTAGCTGCTTCTCAATAACTCATTTTGTGATACACTCTAGCATCTGGAAGTTGAAAGCATGAAGGTTGGTTTCGCCGGATTAGGTTATCTCGGATCAGCAATCGTAACACATCTCCGCGCCGAAGGATTAAACCTGCTGCTCTGGAATCGCAATCGCAGCCGGGCGGAACAATTCGACGCGGCAATCGCCGACAGCCCGAGGCATTTGATCGAGGAGTGCGATGTCGTATTCGTCTGCCTGTTTGATTCCGACGCGGTTGACGCCGTACTCAACGGAGCTGATGGCCTCCTCAGCGCCGACTGCGCCGGCAAGACGATCATCGACACCACCACCAACCACTTCGAACGCGTGCTCGAATTCCATGAGCAGGTCGCCACAAGAGGAGCGCACTACCTCGAGGCCCCCGTACTCGGTAGCGTCGTGCCGGCCACCACTGGCAAACTCGTCGTGGTAGCCAGCGGTGAGGAAAGCGTCTATGCCGCTTCGCGGCCGCTGCTGGAGCTGGTTGGTGATCACGTGTTCTACCTTCCTGAGCCCGGCTCGGCAACCCGCTTCAAGCTGATCAACAACATGCTGCTCGGCGCCTTCATGTCAGCCATCGCCGAAGCGCTGTTCCTTGCCGAACAGGCAGGGATCGAGACGCAGGCGGCTATCGAGATCTTCAGCCTCGGCGGCGGCAAGTCCGGTGTTATGGCTGCCAAACAACAGCGCCTGGTCGAACGCGACTACACCCCGCATTTTAAAGCCGAACTTATCCACAAAGACCTGGGCTACCTCGAGGAGTTGGCTAGCTCGCTCGGCGCAAAGTCGGAGTTGGGAGCCGCTGCCCGAAAGCTCTACGATGAGTTGATGAATGACTCTGATCGGTTCAAGGACTTCTGCGCGGTCTACGAGGCGATTCGGCGGCTGAACGGTCGGTAGACCGAAGCACAGCGGTAGCTACTGCCTGCGCAAATCTGATTTCACGAACAAGAATTTTCCCAATTCTGTGCGAGGGATCTGCTCGACATACTCGATGTTGAATTGAAGCTCCCCGCGCGTGATCTTCTTCAGTGTCTCCAATATCGTCCTCTCGTCCGCCTCAGTAAAGCCCTCACGGCGCACGAGACGCAGCGTGACGTTGTCGATATCAACCTGATGCAGTTGCAGCGCGCGTACGCCGATGTTTTCATCGATCAATTGAATCATGTGCCAGGTCACGAAGACCTTGCCGTTTCTCGTCGTCAGATAGTCGCGGCTCCTGCCACCCTCGATCTTCATCACCGGGTGAGCACGGCCGCAGGAACACTTCAGATCGTGCCACGATCCCATATCCTCAGTCTTGTACCTGATCACAGGTGTGGCATAGTTGTAAAGATTGGTACCGATGATATCCGCCAATTGTCCCGGTTGCGCCGGCCTGCCACCGCTCTCGAACTCAACGTATGTGTATTCAGCGTTGATATGCATGTTGAACTTCTCGCACTCCGCCGCCGACGCGGCATTCTCCCGCAATCCATAGAAGTCATACGGATCGCATCCGAACCACTGTCGCAGCTTCACCCTGTCCTCCGGTGACACGGTCTCGCCGACCAGGAAGATCGCCTGCGGACGAATATCGGTTACTCCGTGCTCTTCCAGATACTCACCCAACAGACGGTAAAAACTGATCGAGCCGAAGTAGTATTGCGGCTGGTAGCGCCGGTGAAGCTCCAGGTAGCGTTCGAACATCTCGTCATCCATCCGAAACGTCTTTACCAGGATCGTCCGACGCCGATGATCGACCCACCACGGGTAGTCAATTCCGGCAAAGCTAAAGGTATTGTCGATCGTGATATGCATGGCGCGAAAATCAACTCCACCCCAGGCAAACGATCGCCACTGCGCCGCCTTTCGCATGTGCTCACATTCACGACTCTTGAACAGCTTGATCGGTGCGCCGCTCGACCCGCCGGTACGAATCTGAAACGGCCGCAGCTTGTCAAATCCAGTGCACTTCAACTTATCGAGATTTTGCCGCACATCCTCCTTGGTCAGGTAGGGGAGTTGCCGTAGATCAGCGAAGCTCTTGAAGTCCGCAGGCGTCGCCCCGAGGGCTTTGAATCGTTCCCGGTAAAACTCAGTGTTCTCGTAGACATGTTTGAGCAGCGCCGTGAGTCTCTCCCACTGATGCTCGCGTAGCCGTTCTGAGCTCCAGCGCTGCGTCTGCAACAACCAGTTGTAACAGCGATACGGCTGCTGTCCGAATCTGCCGGCGGTCGTCAGCAGGTTGAAGCGAAGTCCTGCGAGGTCCTTTATTCGCTGCTTGAGGGATAAATCTGTCATCACTGGCTTAATGAGAGCAATGTCGGCACCCTGGCGTTAAGGGACACCTGCCTCAGTGGCTTGACTCCGGCAATTCCTGCATCATCTGGTGGATCGATCGCAGTG
>JBECKX010000139.1:0-18745 GCA_040235515.1 Candidatus Zixiibacteriota bacterium | reverse complement strand
CTCCTGGTGCAGGGCATTGAAGGTATGAAAGAACTGCTCCTGCGTAGACTCTTTGCCGGTGAAAAACTGAATATCGTCGAGCAGCAGCAGATCGACCGTACGGTAACGCGTAACGAATTCATGCGTCGACTTGGTGCCGAGTGAACGAATGAAGTCGTTAGTGAATTCCTCACTGGTGACGTACATAACCTTCTTGCTGCCATCGGTTTCGAGAACCGAGTTACCGATTGCCTGGATCAGGTGGGTCTTGCCAAGTCCGACACCACCATAGATAAAAAGCGGATTGTAGCGGTTCTCGCCGAGAGCTTCCGAGACTGCCTCACAAGCCGCGTAAGCGAATTGGTTGGTGTCGCCCACTATAAACTTGTCAAAGACATATCTCGGGTTCAGACGGCAATGATTACCATTGTGGTTGCCGTTGCTGCGCGATACCGCCTCGAATGATTCGTTCCGGGTAGCTGTACCATTTCCATTGCCGTTCGTCTCGGAATGGAAAATATCGGCCTGGACCGGCATCTGTTTGACTTTGAAGCCAAACTCCCAGGAGTTGTCCGAGGTAGCAGCTATCGCCTGACGGATCTTTGCGGCGAATCGCTCTGAAATCCAGCCGGCGGCGAAATTGTTCGGAACAAGAATGTTGAAGGTATGGTCGTCGACATACTCGACGGAGGTGGGCTTGAGCCAGGTGTGGAAAGTCTGTCTGTTGACTTCCCGGGAAAGGCGGGACAGACATTGGTCCCAAAGTGCTTCTACTCTTTCCTGCATAATTCAACCCCATAAGTCATTGAAATAGGAGATCTTTAAGTTTTTAAACGGCAGAAATGTATGAGAGATACTACGCCCTTAGAAAATCTAAGACTATGTAGAAAATGATCTGCTTTCGTAGCTTCCCGATACTGCCCGAGTTCGGTCAAAAATCACTAAGCTCCCTCGAGGAAGACAGTTATCCACAACCTGTTAACATCTTGTTAACACGTTATCACTCAGTGACTTCCGAGGGTGTAATATATGGCTGAGACACCCCAAGTCAAGCGATTTGGAAGAAAATTCGAGGGGTTGGTGAAGCTGTTGCTTGGCAGAGTCTTGCAAATAGAGAAACGTGTGTCTAAGATGCAATGAAGTGTGCGCTTTCAGCCAGAGTTCCTCTAAGGCTAACTTGCACGACAACTTATCAAGCATCTATCTCAGAGTAGATGTATCCGGTACAAACTCGGTACTTCACCGGTTTTGAGGCAGTTTCTAGATCAGTAAGCTCAACTCAATATCTTCGCGCTCAATCTGGTCAATTGGTTTGTTAATCATCGTCCTCCCTTAAGAAAGAAGAGCGGCCCGGATATGTCCAAGTCGCTCAAGTCTATAGCTTGATAGCAGCGGCAGTCAATCACATAGTGATTGGTGGTGCTCAGCTATAATACGGATTCTCACCGGAGCCATGGTCGGTAACATCGATGATCTCGCCGACCTCCGGGACGCGGTCGCGAATAGCCCGCTCGATTCCAAACTTGAGAGTCTGCGAGGAGGCCGCACAGCCCTGGCAACCACCCCCAAGCTCCAGATGGACATTACCATCCTTCACACCGAGGCACTTCACATAGCCGCCATGCGACGAGATCGCCGGATTGATCGACTCGGCAAACAGTTCGTCGATGATCCTCTTGATTTCCTCATCGGGTCGTGCCGGCTGCTTGAGGTCTTCCTTCAACATCGGCTTTCCGGAACGAATCTGTTCGCGAATGATGCGGCCGACCTCCTTGCCCAGCACCTGCCATTCTGAATCGGAGTCTTTGGCGATCGTCAGGCTGTCTCCGCTGATGAAGATTTCCCGGATCCCACCGAGCGCATAGATCGCCTCCAGTAGCGGTGAGCCCTCCGCCATCTCCTGATTCTTGCAGTCGAATGATCCACCCGGAAAGACCGGCCGATCGACGCGGAAGATACAGATATCGGGATCGGGGAAAAGCTGCGCGGTTATCTTGATTTCCTGAGTATTGGTCGTTGCATCAGTCATGGTCTATGCCTCATCTCATTACGCGCGTGCTCGCCGATGGTCAGCGAGTCGGTGGCCCACCTTTCAGGTGGGGCTGGTTACTATTCAGAACGAGTGAATCCCACCCGGTGGGTGAGACACCCGGCTAGAGTCGGTTATACATCAAACGAAGAAGCCGAATCGGCTCCCGGTAACTCTCTCAAATACTTGAACGAATACAAACCTGTATTGTGCCCATCGCTGAAATGGATCGCCACCGCGTAGCGGCCCACCATATCGAAGCTCTTCACCTTGATATCGAGCGGAACCTGAGTGGCAGTGATCATCCGCTTGCCGGTGTCCTCATTCACGCACGCGGCGCACGGACAGTTGAGCCTCAGCGTGCGCGGGTCGTAAGTACTGACCTTCCCATCAGGCCACGTGACAACCATCTCACCCGTCTTGCGCAACTCAATCTGTTCTGGTTCACTGGCGGCGGTCTGGGCACGCATCATGTCAATCTTACTCTTCACGGTCTCAGCCACCTGCATGAACGATTTCGCGGCCGTCGACTCGTTTCCATTCGCGAGCACCGGTTTGCCGGTATCGCCGGAAGCTACAATCTCCGGATCGAGCGGGATTGCGCCAAGATATGGCACTCCCAGGCTCTTCGCCATTTTCTCACCCCCACCGACTTTGAAGACTTCGGTGACTTTGCCGCAATGTTCACAGGTGAATCCGCTCATATTCTCGATGATTCCGACAATCGGAACGTTAACCTGCTCGAACATCTTAAGACCCTTGGCAGCAACGCCGAGGGCCACCTGCTGCGGAGTCGTGACAATTATCGCACCGGAAAGCTGCGCCTGCTGGGCGAGTGTCAACTGGACATCCCCGGTCCCCGGCGGCAGATCGATCAGCAGATAGTCCAGGTAGCCCCAATCCACATTGCCAATGAACTGCTGGATGATTTTCATTGCCATCGGAGCACGCCAGATCACCGGCCCGTCGGAGTCGAGCAGCAGCCCCATCGAGACGAATTTTACCCCCCAGTTCTCGGCCGGGACCAACAGATCCCCCTGAACATCGGGTTGTTTCCGCTGTGCCCCCATCATGCCGGGCTGGCTGGGGCCGTAGATATCGGCATCCATCAGACCCACCGTTGCGCCGGTCTGGCGCAGCGCAACCGCCAGATTGGATGAAACGGTTGATTTTCCCACGCCACCCTTACCGGAAGCGACTGCGATGATATTCTTGATTCCCGATAATCCGCGGGGTTTTGCCTGATGTTGACTCTCTGTATTCGCCATTGCCACGACCTCCAGTGTAGACTAGAGAGTATACGAAAGAATCGGGGCAAGTAAAGGGGGAAATGGCCGGAGCTTCGCTTCCCGTCGCCGGAACCAGCCCGCCTCGGTGCGCCGATTTAACAGGCTCAAAATGGTTGACAATGGCTGATTTGGGGCTATAATGGAGGTATCAATTCATAGACTCAATTGGGGCATATTATCGACAATAGGGGTGGCGCACGTCTTGTACCTTTGGTTTTTCTCCCCCGACGCGCAGAGGTCTGCTCCCCTACTCATTCGGACTCCGTTTTCTTTCTACCGCGCTTCCTAAGGAGGGTATGCGTATGCGAATTTTTCTGCCCACTCTGGCTCTCTTGCTGTTGCTCACTTCAGCGGCATTTGCCTCGGCCCCCACGTTGATCAGTTACCAGGGCTACCTCGCTGATGATATGGGTGACCCATTGACCGGCAGCTTCAGTATTGCCTTCAGCATCTGGGACGCCGAGAGTGGCGGCACGCAACTTTGGACTGAAACGCACGCCACAGTTGCTGTCGATGCTGGCGCATTCAATGTAATCCTCGGAAGTACAACTCCTGTCACGGCTGATCTCTTCGCCGATTCAGTGCGCTATCTACAGATCAGTGTCGGAGGGGATGTCATCACTCCGCGCAGTCGCCTCGTGTCGGTGCCGTATGCGCATCATGTCAGCACGCTTGACGGCGCCAGCGCAGGTGTAATCGAGGGACCGCTGGTGATCAGCCCGAGTGACTTCGATTCGCTCGGTAATGGTATCGTTGTGCTGAACAACAACGGCAACCCACAGTTGATAGTTACTATCGGCAGCGATGATGTGGCCTCTGTCTCAATCATCGAACCGGAGGACAGCAAAGCCAATGGCCGTGCGGTGGGTAGCAAGATAGCCGAGCTGAATCGCGACGGCTTGACCCTCTTTGGTGCGACTGAGGCGGATACTACGGCTGAAGTTCGTCCTGATGGCAGTATCAACGCAAGAAAGACTATCTCGGTTGGTGAGAACAACACTAACCCCGGTGATTTTGCCAATGTGATTGGATTCAACAACTCAGCAGATGGCGACTCGGCGACAGTGTCAGGTGGATATGGAAATACTGCTAGTGGGAATGTGGCAACTATCTCAGGGGGTGCTGGAAACACTGCAAGCGGAGGAGGTGCCGTAGTTGGAGGTGGATCATCCAACGGCGCCGCGACAAATCTATCTGTTATAGGTGGGGGGAGCAGCAACGGCGTTGGCGCATCAGGAACTTGGGGAGTAATTGCCGGAGGTGAGGCAAACATGGTCTCGCAGCTGTTTGGATCAATAGGCGGTGGACAGAGCAATGTAGTCTCATCGAGCGGTGGGGTTGTTGGAGGAGGTTACTTCAATACCGCTTCAGGTGCTGGCGGGAGTACCGTTGCGGGCGGTAGCTCGAACACCGCAAGCGGCTCGGCCAGCTTCGTTGGTGGCGGGAGTAGCAATGATGCAACCGGAACCTCGACAACTCTTGCGGGTGGCACAAACAACTATGCCAGTGCCACGGGAGCAACCGTGGGAGGGGGAGTACAAGACTCGGCAAATGGTAACTACTCGACGGTGAGTGGCGGATACACGAATAAGGCTACTACCTCTTATGCTACCGTGCCCGGCGGATTATCCAACAAGGCCAACGGGCTCGTTTCATTTGCAGCCGGCAATAACGCAACCGCTAATCACGACTTCTCCTTCGTATGGGGCGATGGATCTGCGGGAACGAGTTCGACCGCTGACAATCAGTTTACTATCAGTGCTACGAATGGGGTGAACATAATAAGGCAAGCCGGCGAATCCAAAACTATCGGCATCGGTGAACGCTACAAAGATAACAGTATCGTCGCCTGGGCAATTGTCAACGGCGCGGGAGTCATTCAGGATGAGTTCGGAATAGAGTCTGTCACCAGGAACTCCGCCGGCAACTACACCATAGTGATGGATTCATCCCCCACTAAAGTTTGTGTCACTGCTACCCCGGAGATCGACAGCCATCCGACCAGTGCATCCGCTGCCAGGCTGGTGTCGGTGAACATCACCGGAACGGATGATACGATCGAGTTATACATCACGAATGGAAGCTACTCAGCAGTCGACAACGACTTCATGATCATCGTCACGGGAAGATAATCCTCAGCGAGGATAACCCCCTGCTCATTATCCCGGTAATTCTTGGAGGTACCGAAAGTGCGTAACATCATAGTCACACTAACTCTACTGTTCTTTATCGCATGCAGCCTGGCATCTGCCGCAGATTATCCGCACATCAGTTTCCAGGGACTCCTCACCGACGCTGCGGGGGATCCCCTGCCTGACGGGACCTACACTGTGACATTCACGATTTATGACGCTAAAGTTGGGGGCACCAACATATGGAGCGAGATAGAACTGGTGACCACCGAAAACGGCTTTTTCAGTGCAGCCCTCGGGGAGGATGGCTACTACCTCCCATTCGCTATTTTTGAAAACTTCGGAAATCGATATCTGGGCATTCAGGTTGAATCTGATCCGGAGATCACTCCGAGGACGCTACTAATGAGTTCTCCCTACGCCTATAAGACCTATTCCGTAGACAAAGCATTCGGTGGATTGATACATAACAATCTGACAGTTGGAGCAGGTTCCAATGATAACAGCGGCCTTAACGGCTTCGTAGTGGGAGCTGGCAATATCAACGCAGGTAGTCACTCAAGCATTGGTGGGGGTGAAAACAGTGAGGTTAGCGGAGATCACGCGATTATCGGTGGCGGATTTGGTAACAGCGCATCGCAAAGCTTTGCGACAGTGGGCGGTGGTGAGGATAACAGCGCGCTCGCTCCCTGGGCATGCGTCCCCGGTGGCAGAGGCAACATTGCAGGTGGAAACTACTCACTCACAGCCGGCAGAAAGGCATTTGCAACTTTCGCGGGTTGTTTTGTCTGGGGAGATTCTACCGATGCGAGCTTCAACGCGACAGGACCGAACCAATTCCTGGTAAGAGCGGGCGGTGGTGTCGGAATCAACACAGCCTCTCCGAATGGGGCAATGCACATCAAATCGGAGGAGGGCAGCGGAAATGTTATCCTCTATCTGGAAATGGAACGACACTGGGCATTCAAGCAATACAGTTCCGGGTCAAGTACCGCACTCCAACTTGAGTCGCAAACGGCCAACAAGGATTTCCTGATCACCACGTCAGGAGCCGTCGGGATAAGCACATTATCTCCGTCCGAGAAACTTCATGTAGGTGGTAACATCTGCTACACCGGTACTATCGGTGCCTGTTCAGATGAGCGTTATAAGACAGATATCTCTACACTCAACAACGCCCTGGAACGAGTCATGAAGCTGCGAGGCGTCAACTACCGCTGGCGGATTGATGACTTCCCTGATAAAGGGTTTGAGGAAGGCAACCAGATCGGTTTCATTGCGCAGGAAATCGAACCGCTGTTTCCCGAGGTTGTAATGACGGATAAGCAGGGCTACAAGTCGGTGGACTATGGTCGTCTTACCCCGGCGCTGGTAGAGGCGATAAAGGACCTCAAGAAAGAAAACGACAGCATGAAATCAGAGCTGAGCGAGATTAAGGAGCTATTGGAGTCGCTGCTCTCTGATCAAACGCAAGCAAGCAGATGATAAATCTTCAATACTACATCGTCGGAGGGCATCAGTGAGAACTCTGCTAACCATTACCGCAATCCTGCTTTTACTGACCGGCGGGCTATATGCCACCGCGCCGACTCTGATCAGCTACCAGGGCTATCTCGCCGATAGCATGGGAGACCCACTAACCGGGACGGTCAGCGTAGTCTTCAGCATCTGGGACGCCGAAAGTGGCGGCACCCAACTCTGGACCGAGACGCACGGAGCTGTTGCCGTCGACAATGGGGCATTCAACGTAATCCTCGGGAGCACGACTCCCGTCACGGCTGATCTATTCGCAGATTCAGTGCGCTATCTCCAGATCAGTGTCGGTGGTGATGATATCGTTCCACGCAGTCGCCTGGTATCGGTGCCCTATGCACACCACGTCAGCACGCTTGATGGTGCAACCTCGGGTGTAATCGAGGGACCACTGGTGATCAGCCCCAGTGATTTTGATTCACTCGGTAACGGTATCGTTGTGCTCAACAACAACGGCAATCCACAGTTAATCGTCACTGTTGACAACAATGATGTCGCCGCTGTCTCAATTATCGAACCGGAGGACAGCAAGGCGAATGGCCGTGCCGTGGGTAGTAAGATCGCGGAGTTGAATCGTGATGGCTTGACTCTCTTTGGTGCTACCGAAGCGGACACCACTGCGGAGATCAGACCGAACGGCGATATTCGCGCCATCAATACGATCTCAGTTGGCCAGAGCGCCAGCAACTCAGGCGTGAATGCAAATGTATTAGGATTCAACAACATCGCCGCCGGCGATTCCGCTACGATATCGGGAGGTTTCTCGAACGCCGCCATCGGTGTTGTCTCCACAATCTCTGGCGGCTCATTCAACGCTGCTGATGGTGACTATAGCACGGTTTCAGGCGGAACCTTCAATTCGGCTGACGGTAATCGTTCAACAGTGGGCGGGGGAGGGTTGAACGAGATAAATGCGGATGAGGCCACCGTGGGAGGGGGACAATCGAATTTCGTCGGCTCGTTTGCCCCATACAGCACAATCGCAGGCGGACGTGATAACTCCATAGAGGCGGTCGCAGGGACAATCGGAGGCGGTACAGACAATGTGCTGGCATTGGCAACCGCCGGCAGCACGATCTCCGGCGGGAGGAACAATACGGTTAACGGAACTCTGCTCGACGCTACCATTGGAGGTGGTAATGGCAACGCCGTATCCGCATTTGCCAATGGCGCCACGATTGCAGGAGGCCTCGACAACACGGCTGATGGTGAAACAGCGACAGTTGGAGGGGGAGACCAGAACCTGGCCGGCGCAAACTACGCAACGGTTCCCGGTGGCCAACTGAATGAGGCGGAGGGAATCTACTCCCTGGCTGCGGGGAGGCGCGCCAAAGCCAATTCTGCCGGCTGTTTTGTCTGGGCGGACCATACTGATGCCGACTTTTCATCCACTGCATCGGACCAATTCTTAGTCCGAGCTGCTGGCGGTGTGGGGATCAATACGAATTCGCCTTCAACTGCACTTCACGTAAATGGAGATATCTGCTATACCGGTTCAATCGGTGCCTGTTCGGACGAGCGCTACAAGACAGATGTCTCTACCCTCAACAATGCTCTTGAACGAGTCATGAAACTGCGAGGCGTTAGATACCATTGGCGCATTGATGAGTATCCTGAGCAGGAGTTCGAGGATGGCAACCAGATCGGTTTCATCGCCCAGGAGATAGAACAGCTCTTTCCGGAACTGGTGCTGACAGACAAGCAGGGTTACAAGTCGGTCGACTACAGTAAGCTCACTCCGGTACTGGTGGAGGCGATGAAGCAGCAGCAGGCTACGATAGAGAGACTGATAAAGCGAGTCGATGAACTCGAGTCGCGGATTACGCAATAGTGGCTGCTAAGGGTGGGGCGCTGTCCAACGTGCCCGGAGATGGGTTGCAGGGCCGCGGCCCCGGCGGCTACTTCTTAAGGTAGAATGCATAGGTTGGTCTTGCGCCGAGGATTACGACAGCGACAACGACCCACACCATGTCGATCTGTGTCAACTGCGGAAAGAGTTTGACAATGATCAGCGCTACACCCATTGCGGCGCCCTGCGCCAGTTTGATGTCGAATATCGAGAGCGTTCTTACACGCTCATTAAAGTATCGTATCAGTTTCATTCGGTCTTGCCTCCGCGGGAATTGGCCGAATATGATACGATGGAAATCGTGCTGAGCGGTGGTTATTACCTGGCGGCAGCGCAGAGCTGAGACGACAGCGCTCAATAGTCGAAACTTAAAAGCCGACCTTTGGTGAAGTCGAAGAACTTCTTCTTGTCGGCGATCCTGATACCTTGCGCCAGGTCAGTCTCCGATTTGCCTGCCGCTTTCAAACAACCGGGACACGCCATTACTATGGCGCCTTTATCGAGCAGATTCTTCAGCGCAGTCTGAGATGAAGCGAACGGCTCGAACTTGAGATCAGGTGCATCCTTCAGCACCAGCTCCACGCCGGTGATGTCACAGTAGACGAGCACATCATGATCATCTGCCATCAGTTCAGCCATCTTCAACGCCATCAAGGCATGGTGTGGGCTATCCGTCCCATGCGTGATGTGGATAAAGACGCCGTCACGAACAGCACTATCCGGAGCTGACTGGGCGATTAGTACAATCGCAGTCAGTGCAACGACCGCGAACACGATCGCAAAGAAACGAACTCTTCTCATTTCACTACCTCTACTTCCGTTTCAAATCAGGAGTAAAATAAATGGATATAGTACTCCCTTATAGTTTGGAGATAGCGAATATCGAGTGGGAAGCCAATCGAAAAATCTCGGAAAATCGTTCGTCATGCCTGATCACGCACAGGCATAGGCAGTGGCTACTGCCGGCGAAATAGCGTTGACAATTGCGGTCTATGATGTATACTCATTGACATACAAGAAAATGGAATAGGGGCACTGCACAGACATTACAGGCCTTCTGTCAAATGCTCCATTTGTCTTCCGGCCCCACGTATTTGCAGTAACCCACGAAGTAAAAGTAAAGTAATCGCAAAGTTCACTTCGGAGGTGTGCAGGCATGCAAACGTTTCTTTCCTCTCTGGCCGTTATGGTCCTTCTTTCAGCAGTTGTCTACGCTGCTACTCCTGACAAGGTCAGCTACCAGGGTTTCCTCACGGACGGTGTCGGCGATCCTGTAGCCAATGGTAGTTACTCGGTCAACTTCACAATCTATGATGCTGCCTCGGGGGGGACCGCCCTCTGGAGCGAGACGCAAAGTGTTTCCACGGCCGACGGGCTGTTTTCGGTCTGGCTGGGAGCTGTCACTCCGATAGCAGGCACCGTCTTTGCCGATAGTGGCAGATACCTCGGAATCGCTGTAGAATCGGACCCTGAGATTGTGCCGCGCACGGAGTTTGTAGCGGTGCCTTATGCATATCGCGTGGAGTCAGTAGATGGTGCTAAAGGCGGAACGGTCAGCGGTGATCTTGAAGTTACCGGCAGAGCTAGCATCGGAACGGGTCATGGAACGCTTGGATCTGAAGCGTTCGTTGCAGGGCGTCTTAATACAGCAAGCGGGTTTCGATCAACTGTGAGTGGCGGCAGTGGCAATGATGCCACCGGAGGTAATTCTGCAATTGGGGGTGGGTCAGCGAATGAGGCTAGTGGCGATCGTTCTGCCGTGGGTGGTGGACACGCCAACACTGCCAGCGGGGATACGTCGGTGGTTAGTGGCGGTAGCCGCAACACGGCAAGTGGTCTGCACTCGGCAATTGCCGGCGGTAAACACAATGTCGCGGCAGGTGATTTCTCATTGACGGCAGGTTATGCTGATACTCTGACCAGCGATGCTGATTACTCTGTATTGTTCGGGATCGATAGTGACCTGACCCAGGATTCCACCTTCATGGTCGATATGCCTCATGTCAGAGTTGGTGATGAGTCCACAGGATATGAGTTACCGACCGTGGATGGCACTTCAGGTCAGGTGCTTGCAACAGATGGTAACGGTCAGGCTGACTGGGCAGATGCCGCGACCGGGGATATCTCCTCGGTTACGGCCGGGACTGGCTTGAGTGGTGGAGGAGCCAGCGGTGATGTAACTCTTGATATCGCGACCGATGGTGTAACCTCCACGGAGATTGCGGATGCCACAATCGTTGACGACGATATCAGTGCCGGTGCGGCTATCAACATTAGTAAGATCGAAGGCACCGCGATGAACCTCTCAGACGCTCAGACTGTTAGTGGGACTAAGACATTTGATGACTTGAATATTGCGACAACGACTCGCTACTTGACATTGTCACATGCATCTTTTGTTCCGCGCTTTGAGGATATCGTCTTTGACAGGACCATCGGTTATCTTTATTCCACCGGTGGCGCTACGCCAGCTGCCAGCTTCTACACAACTCCTGAGTTACCTCATGGGGCAACTCTTGTGTCGGTCGAGGCATTGGTCCAGGACAATGCTGGAGGACATGACATCTCTTTTGATCTGATTAAGCGCAGTATAGTCAACGGAGCTGGCGGAACTATTGCGAGCGCCTCCACCAGCGGGATATCGGCGGGCTATCAAACAATCTCTGATAACACCATAGCCGATGATCTGATTGATAATGACAACTACTACTATTATCTTGCAGTAGCCTGGACTCAGCCGCCTACACCGTCTGACATCAAGTTCTTCGCAATAAAAATCACTTATACGATTTCTGAACCGCTACCGTGAGTTCAGGTTACCTGTCTATCTGAAGAAAGTAGTCGGGCCAGGTTCACGAGAAGTCTGGCCCTTTGCTCTTGGTCATGTGAATAAACCTGCCTCTACCGTTTCAATCTGGCCGAGATCACATCCCATATCGGGTTGGGACCGCGCTTCACTTCCGGAGTCTCGTAGTTCGCTTTGGCTTTCCAGTAGGCTTCACCCAGCGGCTTGGTACCAAGCTCATAATCCATGCCGGGCCAGTCATCCTCGCGAAATGAGTAGAACGCCCAGTGCCAGCCATGCTTATCAAAGACGGAGATAACATCCGCCAGCCACTTCTCCACGCCCTCATTTTGCCGGAAACAGCCGAACTCACCGACGACAATCCGGGATGATGGGACGCCATATTTCTGTTGCCATGCAACGACCGGCGCAACTATCGCCGCAAGCGTGTCGCGGGCAAAATCCTCCGGGTACTTGTAGGTGCCATTGTTCGTGCGACTGACAAAGTCCCACGGTTCATACATGTGAAATGAGTAGAGCACCAGAGAATCATCCACAGGCGCGAGATAGGAGAATGCTGCCGGATCGGACCATGAACCGCAGTCGAGGATGATCGGTGTGAGGCTGTCAACTTCGCGAATCTTTTGCACCGCCATTGCATAGAATCTGTTCAAATCTGCCGTCGTGTCTTTGACGCTCTCGTACCACTCCTGGTAAGATTGAAATGTCGCCCTCGCGGTGGCCGGTGCTCGCTCCGGTACCGGTTCGTTGAGTATGTTGTAGCCAACCAGGCAGGGATGACCTCCAAAGGCTTTGGCGACATGCTTCCAGTAGAGTGCCGCGCGCGGCTGATAAATTGGGTTTTCCCAGAAGCGGTGATCGAGCAAATCATTATTGTGCTGCTTCCAACGCAACCCGGGAAGAGAAAGCGCTGTCAGCACTATCTTCATATCCAGCGAGTCCGCCCAGTGGAGCACCTCATCGAGCTTGAACATATCCTCGTCAGGTATCCCCTGATAGCAGTCGGAGTTGCCGACAAGAAAATCCTGCTGTACCGTCCACCACTTCGCCGGCGCCAACCGTACGAATTCGATGCCTGCCGCCTTCGCAGCGACCAGCCACTCGAGCGTGGGTTCGTTATTGAACCAGTTAGTCCCTGCGCGCTGCTGATTCCAGAAATCAGCCTTTCCCGCGGCAAGCGCCGGACTGCCCAATGAGAGTAGAAGAAAAATCGACAAAAGTAGTTTTCTCATAGGAGCAAAATAACGACCTATAGTATAGAAGTCCAGAACCACTCTGCCCGGTTGGTGATACTATTGGGAACGCTCAAGTGAGGAGAATGCCTGTGAGACGGAGCGATACGCGACATGATTCCGCACTGTGGCGCCAGATAGCGCCTCTGTTGTTTCTGGCTGCCGTGGCCGCATTTGGCCTGGTCGCCTGCGGTAACAAAGAGAGCCGGGAGAATGATAGAACGATGCAGCCGCGCACACCGGAACAAATCGTCGCGGATCTGGAGCATGGGATTGATGTATCGGACCACAGCGGAGTCATCGACTGGGATTCGGTCGCGGCACAAGGGTATAAATTTGTTTTCCTCAAGGCGACCGAAGGCGAGGACCTCAAAGACTCGCTCTTCGACGCTCACTGGCCGGTTCTCAAGGAGAAAGGGTTTGTGCGCGGGGCGTACCACTTCTATGTGACTGAGGATGAGCCAGACACGATGGCGGCGTTCTTTATCCAGAATGTTACACTGGAGCCGGGTGATTTCGCGCCGGTGGTCGACATCGAAACGATTGGTCACAATACGCCTCCCGGTCTGCGAGACAGGTTCGCGCGCTTTTTGGGATTGCTGGAGAATCACTACGGGATCAAACCGATTATCTACACAACGGCTAAATTCTGGAATGAGCATCTGAAGGCGGATTTTAGCGAGTACCCATTGTGGGTTGCCGAATATGAAGTTGACCAACCCACCTTACCGGAGGGCTGGACAGACTACCATATTTGGCAATGGCAAGGGGATGCAATCGTGCCGGGTGTCGAGAAAGGCGCCGACATCAGCCGGGTGAACAAGAATCACGGCGAGTTGGCGGAGTTGATAATCGGGGAGTGAGGGGGGGGCTATGCGAACGTGCAGAGCTTCGAGTATTGACGACAGAAAAAAACATCGTAGCTTTAGTTACAAGCGTAGGTAATGCTATTAATGACTATGAACTTTGAAGACTGCCTGGAGAGTTAGTTGAGTAGAGTGCCGGTAAGACAGAGTGTTCTTCGGTGGGCCATTCAGCGTAGTGGCAGGACAATCGAGAGGCTCAGCCAGCGATTCCCGAAATTGCAGGACTGGATGAAGAGTGAGAGCCATCCTACATTACGCCAAGTAGAATCTCTTGCGAAAATGACATCTACTCCACTTGGCTACTTCTTTCTGGATGAGCCGCCTTCGGATGCAATGCCGATCCCGCACTTCAGGACGGTAAGACAGGATTCGCAAAGTCTGCCAAGTTCAGAGTTGCTTGAAACCATCCAGATTATGCAACTTAGGCAGGCTTGGATGAGAGATTACCTGCGTGATGAGGGTGTGAAGGCTAACTCCCTCGTACGAGCCGCCAGCTTGAGTGAAAGAACGGAGTTTGTATCCGAGAAATTAAGAAAAGCATTGGGATTCGACGCCGACTGGGCTTCTCATTATCAAAGCTGGACCAAGGCACTAGATGCGTTAAGAAATGCCTGCGAAGATGCGGGAGTTCTAGTTACGGTTAGTGGTATTGTAGGCAACAATACTCACAGAAAACTGAGTGTCGACGAGTTTCGAGGGTTTGTTCTTGTTGACGAATTCGCACCCCTTGTGTTCGTCAACGGTGCAGATGGCAAGGCAGCGCAGATGTTTACGCTTGCTCACGAGATGGCTCACGTAGCTTTCGGCAGTAGCGCGGCGTTCGATCTGAGACGACTACAGCCCGCAGATGATGAGACTGAGTTGAAATGCAACGCGGTAGCTGCAGAATTCCTCGTCCCGCGGACATTGATTGAGGACGCATGGTCCGCAGTTGAGCGCTCCCCAGTTCGCTTTCAGACCCTTGCCCGTAGATTTAAGGTAAGTGAAATTGTCGTAGCCAGGCGCGCTCAAGATGTTAGCCTAATTAGCAGACAGCAGTTTCTTGACTTTTACCAACAGTACATCGACAAGCAGCGTGAGCCAAGGCGCAAATCGTCAGGCGGGGATTTCTATGCAACCCAGAATCTCCGATTGGGCAAACGCTTTTCATCGGCCGTCGCGCGAGCTGCTCGTGAAGGACGTCTCCTATATGGGCAGGCGTATAAGCTGACTGGCCTGTACGGAAAGAGCTTCCATCAATATGTTGAGCTGCTTGGACTTGGCGGCAAACGATGATGGCTAAGATCACATTTTTACTCGACGCCAACGTGTTTATAGAAGCTTCGCATCGATACTACGCATTTGACTTGGCACCCCGATTCTGGAATAGCCTTGTCGAGCATTCGAAGCAGGGCGAACTCTTAAGCATTGACCGCGTAAAGAAAGAGCTTATGAGAGGCAAAGACGAGCTAGCAGACTGGGCAATTGGTCCATTTCAGCATGCCTTCGTGTCCACGGATGATGAAGTCGTGACTCAAGCGTACTCCGCAATAATGAGGTGGGTTAATGACCAGAAGCAGTTCTTAAGAGCCGCGAAAGCAGATTTTGCAGACGGAGCCGATGGGTGGCTGATAGCATATGCTAAGACGTTTGGTTACACCGTCGTGACTCACGAGGAACTGGCCCCGGACGTAAGAAGGAGAGTCCCGATCCCTAATGTATGCCGAGCATTCTCAGTGCCCTACCAAGATACGTTTTCTATGCTAAGGGTTTTGGGAATACGGTTCAGCTGAATTCCCCCTACTCCTCCTCCTTTGCACTCCGCCGCTGCGCGTGTGTCATATTCTCGATCGCTTCGACAACCTCGCCGGTCGGCAGCACGATCTTGGAGACCGAGTGCTGCAACGCCTCTGCGACCGACTTGATCGGGATCATCTCAAGCCCATTACGGACCTCTTCCGGGATTTCGCTCAAGTCCTTGATGTTCGCTTCCGGGAACAGAACCTTCTTGATTCCACCACGATACGCCGCCAGCGTCTTCTCCTTCAACCCGCCAATCGGCAGCACTTTGCCCTGCAGGGTCACCTCGCCGGTCATCGCGACCAGGTGATTGACCGGCTGACCCGTAAAGAGTGAAATCAGCGCAATTGTCACAGCCACACCGGCGGAGGGGCCATCCTTGGGTATTGCGCCCTCCGGGAAATGAATATGCACGTCGTAGTTGTCGAAATCTTCGGCATCGATTCCAATCTCGGATGCGCGCGAACGCACGAATGAGTAGGCCGCCTGCACCGATTCGCCCATTACTTCACCCAATCGACCGGTCACACGCACCTTGCCGTTGCCCGGCATCTTAATCGTCTCGATGAAGAGCAAGTCGCCACCCACCGGTGTCCAGGCAAGACCTGTGACAATCCCCACCTCCGGCTCGCGGTTAGCGACATCCTGGATGATTTTCACCGGTCCTAAGAACTCATGCAGATTTTCCGCAGTCACCGAGACCTTCGACACACCACCCTCGAGAATCCTCACCACGCTCTTGCGGCAGAGGCTCGCTATCTCGCGCTCGAGGTTACGCACACCGGCTTCGTAGGTGTAGCCGCTGATGATCGCCATCAGGGCTTCATCGCTGACTTCAAACTCACCCTCACGCAGCCCGGTCGATTCCATCTGGCGTTGCACCAGGTAGCGCTTCGCGATCTCGACTTTCTCGCGCGGCGTATAACCGGAAATCTCGATTACCTCCATCCGATCGCGCAAGGGACCGGGAATCAGCTCAAGGATATTGGCTGTGGTGATAAAGAACACTTTGCTCAGATCAAAGGGCAGATCGAGATAGTGATCACGGAAGGTGTTGTTCTGTTCCGGATCGAGGACCTCAAGCATGGCAGATGATGGATCTCCACGGAAGTCACTCCCCATCTTGTCGATTTCATCGATCATGAACAGCGGGTTGTTGACTCCCGCATTGCGCAATTCTTGTATGATCTTGCCCGGCATCGCACCGATATAGGTACGCCTGTGGCCGCGAATCTCAGCTTCATCACGCATACCTCCGACGGAGATCCGCTCAAACTTACGGCCGAGCGCCCGCGCGATCGAGTGGCCGAGAGAAGTTTTGCCTACTCCGGGAGGACCCGCCAGGCAGAGAATCGGCCCGTGCGGGTTTGCCTGACGATGGCGTGTCGCGAGGAACTCCAGGATACGCTCTTTGACTTTTTCAAGCCCATAGTGGTCCTCTTCGAGGACCCGGCGCGCCTCCTTGATGTCGATCTTATCCTCGGTCGACTCATTCCACGGAAGTTCCAGAATCCAGTCGAGGTAGGTGCGAATGACGTTGTGCTCCGGTGACATCGAGGAGATACTTGCCAGTCGATCAAGCTCATGTTCTGCGGTCTTGCGGGCATCTTCAGGCAGTGTCTTCTCACTCAACTTTTGTCTGAGGACCTGCACTTCATCACTGCCGGTTTGATCCTCACCGAGGGCTTTCTTGATCGCCTCTAATTGCTGGCGCAGGTAGTACTCGCGCTGGGTGCGGTCCACATCGACACGAACCTGCCGTTCAACCTCGACTGCCACCTTAAGTTTTTGTACCTCCGCCTTCAGCAGCGCGATCAATCTGTCGTAGCGCTCACTCTGATCGACCGCAGAGACGAGATACTGCTTCTGTCCCAGTCCGAAATGGAGGTAGCTTGCCATCAGGTCCGCGAAACGACCGAAATCTTCGCTGTTGGAGTGCATGATATGAACCATCTCCGGCGCGTAGCGATTGTCATATTCGGTGAGCTGTTGGAAGAGGCTGAGGGCACGCTCCTGTTTGTTCTCCTTGATGACGCGCTCGTCATTTTCTTCTTTTGGATAACAATCGACATGCGCGATCAGGAACGGTTCGTTCTGAATGAAGCGATTGATCTTGATACGCCGTAGTCCCTGGATGACCAATTGGTAGGTGTTGTTCGGGATCTTCACTTTCGAAACGATGCGGGCGGCAACGCCAATCTCATGGACATCCTTCAGGCTATCGACAATTGTGATGCCTTTCTTGGTGATGACCGTGCCGATGATGTCATTCTCATCGGAAGCGCTCTCGAGCAGCCTGATCGAACGTTCCAGCCTGACCTGGATTGAGGCGATTGCATAGGGGAAAATTGACGCTGAGGTCAGAGGGAGTAACGGAATCTGTTCCGGTATTTCACACGAGATAATGTCGTCGTAATTCTTCATCTTGCACCATTGTGGCTAAGCGGGTTCTCAATGTTCAAAGATGTAGCTCTCGAAAGATTCTACGCTTAGAAATTCTAAGCAAATATCGGGTAAATGCAAGGCGATTCGGGGAGATTCAGGAGCCGCTCTTTCGCCGAGCAGGTCGAATCCGCCTATTCGCCCTGACCCCCGGCCCCTCTCCCACAAGTGGGAGAGGGGGGAACAGTCGAGCAGGTCGGAACCCGTTCATTGCCGACATCCGAAGGAACGCTAAAGTTGTCCGAACCTCACGGGTTCGGACCTAGGGCTTGACTACTAAAGATCCAGAAACTATGGACTGGGTCGCCCACAGCTTGCTGTGGGTTCACTCCATACCAATTGAAACGTGACTTCAGATACAGCTCGGGTGTCAGAGTAGGTCAAGCCCTCTTGGGGCTTGACACAAAGCTTTGCACGAGCTTCCGCAATATGTTTCGGCAGGAAGCCGCACGTGGCTGATTTGCGAAAAAACGACTCGGCGCTGTAACAACTAAAGGTCAGGAAGCGTACGGTACCACAATCGTCATGGTGTCAAAGTCCTGGCAACGATGCAATTCCCCTTAAGATCCCCCACAGCAAGCTGTGGGCGACCCGGCTAGGTAGGTAACGCCTTCTTGAGGCGTGACACGCCGTGGCTTCAGGACTGTCAAGCCCCAGGAGGGCTTGACCTACAAATGAGATGGATCCTTCCCCCATCAAAGCCCCCCAAAAGGCGAACGCCCCTTCCACCTGCGTGGGATGGAAGGGGCGTCCTAAAGAGAGATTTTTATGTCTCTACTGAATCGCTTACCTGTAGGTTCACGACCTCA
>JBECKX010000125.1:0-17595 GCA_040235515.1 Candidatus Zixiibacteriota bacterium | reverse complement strand
GTGGTGTTTCGATCGACGGCGATAAAGTAGAGGACCACACGATCAAGCTCGCCGTTGCGGGTGAGTACCTCCTCAAGGTCGGAAAGCGTGGTTTCTACAAGGTGAAAGGCAAGGTAACGAAATAGTTTTGCGATACTCAATGCGTCAATTCAACCTGAGGATATTCGCGGCTCTGCTCTGCCTGAGCCTGACGATGCTCATCTTTACCGGCTGTGCTTCACAGTCGCAGCAGAATGATGTCATGAGCACGCCGGCGAAGGGTAAGGTTCCTGCGCCGCCTCCGGCGCCCGCCCCCGAGATCAACGAAGCGGCTTACGACCATTTCGTAAACGCCACGATCTATGAACAGGAGCACGCGTTTGACGCAGCGGTGCGAGAATATGAGCAGGCGCTCTCGTATGAGCCGACTTCGTACGATATCCGGCTCTCGCTGGGAGTACTCTACCTGAATCTCAATCGCCCTTCACAGGCGCTCGAAACCCTGCTGCCGATCAAGGGAAAAGACAGCAAGGTCTACGGCTTGATGGGTGATGCCTTCCGAGAACTGGGGCAACATGAAAAGGCCGAGGCCGCCTATCAGCAGGGATGGGAGCAGGACTCGACGGATGTGAATTTCAATTACAACCTCGGACTCTATGCCGCGCAGGCAAATGATATCAATCGCGCCGGCAGCTACTTCCGCCGGGCGGCGCAATACTCGATGAACGCAGACCTGTTTGAACGGATCGCCGAAATGTACGCCGGCTCGCAGATGTATGATTCGGCAGCCGCGTTCATGAAATCCTCACTCGATCTCGATCAGAATAATCCGCAGAAGTATGGGCAATACGCGCTCTATCTCCACCAGGCGGGGCACCACGAGGCAGCCAAGCAGGCATTGAGTCGCGGGATCACTCTGCATCCGAGAGATCCGCTCCTGCTCGCGCAACTGCTCGAAAGCTACAATATCGAAGACAACAAAGATTCGGTGCGGATTGTCGCGGATCGGATATTGAGTCTGAAGGATGATGAACTTGATATTGATGTGCTGCAGCGAATCGCCATCGTGCTGATGCGAGAGAATATGCCGGATGTCGCACAACGTTTCTTCGACAAGATACTGTCGGTCGATGCGGAGAACCGTTATGCCCTCTTCTATCTGGGGCGCTATGCAATCCAGCAGGAGAATTACGACTCCGCGCGAGTCTATTTCGATCATCTGATCGCTGCCGACTCGACCGTGCCGGATGGTTGGACCAATCTGGCATTCATTCTGCAAAGGCAGGAGATGCCGGACAGCGCGATGAAAGTGCTTGAGACGGCGCTTGGCCAGGTACGCGATGATCAGAACAACATTCGGCTCTTTATGGCGCAACTCCTTTCCGAGAAGCAGATGTCGGATTCGGCAATTGTCGTTTTGCGGCAAGTCGTGGAAAATGGCGGCGACACCGTCAGAGCGCTGTTCCAAACAGGTGCCGAGTATGAGAAATTGGGCGAGTTCGACAAGGCAGTGGAGGCGTTTGAGCTGCTCCTGTCATTGAATCCCCACCACCATCCAACTCTGAACTACCTGGGCTATATGCTTGCCGACAAGGGGGAGAGGCTTGATGAAGCATTGGTCATGATCGAGAAGGCAGTGGGAGCCGAACCGGACAACGGGGCTTACCTGGATAGTTACGCCTGGGTGCTCTACAAGCTGGGGCGCTATTCAGAGGCGCTCGCACAGATTCGCAAGGCAGTGACACTTGTGCCCGACGACCCGGTCGTCACCGAACATCTCGGCGATATCCATGCCGCCCTGGGTCACACCGAGGAGGCGCGTGACGCCTGGAGCAAGGCGCTCGCCGCTGATCCGGAAAATGCGGTACTGCAGGCCAAATTGAAGCGATAATCCCCTCGTTCCTCACCGCAAATACCCCAATCTCTAGACCAGTTCCCGCTTGTTACCGGTGGTGAATGCACTTATGTTTACTGCCGTTAGTGAGGGTGGAAATGCGAAGAGTCAAATGTCGACATAGCTACAGAACATCTGAAAGCGGAGTTTGGAAATGAAAGTGGCAGGGATCGTCATAGCGGTGATACTGATCGTGGCCATTGGCCTCGGTATGTGGATCTGGAGCGCCCGTGGTGGGTTGATAGACCGCTCACAGGCTGTGGATGAGAAGTGGTCGCAGGTCGAGAACGTCTATCAGCGTCGACTTGATCTGGTACCGAATCTCGTTGCTGCGGTAGACAATTTCATGAAACGACAGAAGAGCACGCTGGTAGAGGTGACCGAATTGCGGCAACGTGTGATCGACTTGCAGGGAACAGCGCAGCAGGCGCTCAACCAGCAAAACCCGGCGCTGCTTGATTCACTTGCGACGCAGCTATCTCAGCGGCTGAATTCCTACATCAATGTCGTCGTGGAGGCTTACCCCGATTTCAAGGGAGAACAGACCTACCAGAATCTGATGACGCAACTGGAAGGCACTGAGAACAGGATTGCCCAGGAGCGCAGGCTCTTCAACGAAACCGTTCGCGAGTACAATACGTATCGACAGCGCGGCGTGGCGGCCCTGATTGCCGGGTCGTTTTTCGGGTATCCGTATGAGAAGGAGTACTTCAAGGCGACCGCGGGAGCGGAAACAGCTCCGAGCGTGAAGGAAGCATTCGAATCGAACTAAGTTATCATGCGCTGCAGAATTCTACTGATCATTGCATTACTGCTGTTGCCGGTCGTGCACGCCTGTGCGCTCGACGTGCCGGCGTATGATTCCCCGCTCATGGACCTTGCCGGTCTGCTTGATGGGCAGGAGAAGCAGGAAATCATCCAGCGGATCATTGACTACAGAGATTCCACCGCCAACGAGATCGGCATCTTGATCATTCCATCCCTTGAAGGGGATAATCTTGAGGATTTCGCCAATCGAGTATTCAACAAATGGGGGATCGGAGGGAAGGAGCGCGACAATGGTGTTCTGCTGCTGATCGCGCTGGCTGACCGCAAGATACGACTTGAAGTGGGTTATGGACTCGAGCCGGAGCTGACCGATATCGAAAGCGGTTTGATTGTCGGCAGCACGTCCGATATGGCTGTCGAGTTTCGGGGCAAGCGCTGGGGAGCCGGAATCAACGTCGCGCTGGACGGTATCATTGCGGCTATCGGTGGCGAGTATAGCCCACCGCCGCTCGCCGATGATACGTTCCCCTGGTATATCCCCTGGATGATTTCGATGTTCGTATTCCTGATGGTGTTCGGGAGTATCGCGCTGGCGATCCGCTCCGCGTACACGCAGGCGAAGCTCGCATCGAAAGACAAGCCGGTCACCTGGAGCAGCTTCCTCAGCAGCGGTGGCTGGAGCAGCGGCGGGGGAAGTAGTTTCAGCAGTGGAAGCAGCTTCGGTGGGTTCAGTGGTGGTTCATCGGGTGGTGGAGGCGCCAGTGGCGGTTGGTGAAGAAAGCGACAGGACCAGGTATGCCTGATTTGGTGAAACGATATTTCTCGGAGGCGGACTTTGATGCGATCACTGCGGCCATTGGTCGCGCCGAAACGAGCACCAGCGCTGAGATCGTCGTCAGAATTGCAGAGCGCTGTCATGGCTGGTTGACGGAGCGACTTGTTGCGGGCGCTGTGGTGGCTCTTCTCGCTATGGTTGCATCACTCTATTTGACGAGGACCTCCGACTGGGGTATCTTCTATGATTTCCAGCAGGCGACGCTGTGGGGAATCATCGGATTCGTGATTGGTTATCTCCTCTGGATGTTTCTATTTCAATCGCCGAGCAGAAAGCGCAAGCTGGTCTGGAAGCGCGCGAGCCGGGCCTTCGACACGATTCAGCGAACCGCCAACAAGACCGGTGTCCTGATTCTGCTCTCACTCGCGGAGCGACAAGCAGCAATCGTGGTTGATTCGGCGGTTGCCGCAGCCGTTGAGGACGACTACTGGAACAAGCCGCTGGAGACGATCGTGGCTGGTATGAAGGGTGGAGATCATTCTGAGGGTGTTGTCAATGCGATTGCGGAGATCAGCGACGAACTCAAGGCGAAACTCCCGATCGATCCTGACGACATCAATGAGCTCCCCAATCGACCGGAGACGATTTAAGCGAGCCCTCGACTAGCTCTTTACTCACACCCCGCGCAGGGCGCAGGTCCACCCGCAAACAGATAGTTGATGACATAGACAGCGTCCGTGATATTGAGATCACCGCTGCAGTCGACATCTCCACCAAACGGGTCGAGCGGCGCCGGACCGGCGGCAAAGATGTAGTTGATCATGTAGACCGCGTCTGAAATGATCACCAGACCCGACGCATCAACATCCCCGCAGATTCCATCGACTGCCGCGACTGCATCAGAGGGGGGAGAGAAGGTACCGTCGGCGCGGCGAGCAATAACCAGGTATTCGTACTGGTCGATCGCGCTAACATCGGAATCGAGGTAGCCCGGGGAACTGAGGCCCGGCTGTCCGAGATTACCCGTGGCGTCATCAATTCGGAAGAATGAAGTAGCCACACCGTTGGGTCGTCGGTACACATGGTAGCTACAGCCTGTGACTTCGTTCCAACTGAGGCGAACCGCGTCCGATTCAGCAGTTGCGAGCACTACCGGTGATTCCGGGTAGTCTGCTGCGGTCAATGTAATGTTCTCCTGCTGAAACGAATTGTTCGGAATCGCAGCGCTCAACTCGGCGCCTTCGCCCGTGTTCGAGACAAAGAAGAGGTAGCGGTAGGGGAGTCCCGGCGCCTCATCCCCATAGTTCTGAAAATCATCCCACCAGTTGATGCCGTCGTAGCCGGAGCCGTCGCAGATCGCCAGTCGAACCTCGTCATCGGTTCCATCGATGTACCCGAAGAATCGTAGTGCCGATTCCGCCGGCGCACCGCCGCCGGAGAGGCTGACGGTACCGTAAATCGAGCCTTGCGCAAAGGTGGGCAGGGCAGTCAGCAAGATGATCGCGATCGCTGTTCGTAGTGTGCACATGCTTAAACGGTTCGGTGAAGTAAAGACGAAAGTTTACTGTTTAGATTACGGCCGAATCTCGGTTTTGTCGAGCGGAAAATCGGGGATAGTGAACTTGTAATGCGTCAGGCGCACGCGCAGAGCTTTGCGACCTGACGCATTGGTTGTTTACGCAGCGGGCGGATTGAGACTGCAGGCGCCGGCCTAGTGCTTCTTCCTGAATTCCTTCATGAATTCAGCCAGCTTCTCCACGGCCTCGAGCGGCACACCGTTGTACATCGAGACGCGAATACCACCGACGGAGCGATGGCCCTTGAGTCCGATGAAGCCATTGGCTTTGGCGTCGGTCACAAAAGTGGCTTCGAGTTCCTCAGATGAAAGCCGCAGCGTGGCGTTCATCCAGGAGCGGCTGTCCTCGCGCACGGTGCCCTTGTAGAAGCCATCCGACCCATCGATTACGCTATAGATGATATCCTTCTTCTCTCGATTGATCTTCTCCATGGCGGCAAGTCCGCCAATCGACTCGATCCACTTGAGGAAGAGATGGATCATGTAGACATTGAATACCGGCGGCGTGTTGTAAGTGGAATCCTTATCGGTATGCGTTTTGTAATTGAGAATCTTCGGGATTCCAGCCTTGACCTTTTCGAGCATGTCATTCCGAATGATCACCAGGGTAACACCAGCCGGGCCGATGTTCTTCTGTGCTCCGGCATAGATCATCGCAATCTTCTTGATATCGAAACTGCGTGAGAGGATATCGGACGACATGTCGACTACCAGCGGTACACTACCGGTATCGGGGTAGTAATGCCATTGCGTGCCGAAGATCGTATTGTTCGAAGTCAGGTGGACATACTGCGCGCTCGGGTCAAGCTTGAGTTGCTCCGGTGACGGAATGAAGGTGTATTTGGCTTCCTCTGACGTCACTGCGATGTTGACCTTACCGAAGAGTTTAGCTTCCGAGATCGCTTTAGCCGACCACGCGCCGGTGTTGATGTAGTCCGCGCATTGGTCCTGCGCGAGGAAGTTCATTGGCAGCATCGCAAACTGCAGCGATGCCCCACCGCCCAGGAAGATGATGCTGTAATTTTCCGGGATCTGGAGCAGATTCGTGAGCGATTTCTTGGTCTCAGCAAGGATCGCATCGAAATCCTTGCTGCGGTGGCTCATCTCGAGCACGGATAGTCCAAGCCCATTGTAGTCCAACAGCTCCTTCTGCGCAGTTTGCAGTGCCGGAAGCGGTATTGCGGAGGGGCCCGGATTGAAATTATGTACGCGTCCCATAATAATGTCCCTTATGCCATTCTCAGGCGCTCAGTTAGGAAATTCTCTTGTTATAGGTACCCTGGAACTTGCCGATGATGCGATTGACCACCTTGCCAATGCGCAGCAAATTTTCTTCCGTCGATGCACCAATATGTGGCGTCAACAGGGTATTGGGTGCACCGATCAGCGGTGAGTCCTTCGGCGGATCGGAATACCAGACATCGTTGCAGTAGAAACCGATCTTGCCAGACTTCAATGCCTCGGCCACGTCCTCCTCAATCACACACTTGCCGCGTCCCGTGTTGATTATCACCACTCCATCCTTCATCAGGGCGATCGTCTTCTTGTTGATGAAGCCGAGGGTTTTCTCGGTAAGCGGAGTGTGAATCGTGATATAGTCGGAAAGTGGCAGCATCTCTTCCATCGAGACCTTGATGCTGATTTGATCGTGGATGTCGACCGAAGGATCGTAGCCGACGACGTTCATACCGAATGCGACGGCGCGCTTTGCCATCTCAGTCCCGATCTTCCCACAGCCGAGTACGCCGAGCGTCTTGCCCATCAGCTCAGTGCGCTTCAATTCCTTCTTCAGCCATTTGCCTTCCTTCATCGAAGTGTCAGCCTGAACCAGGTGATTCGGCACCGCGATCATCAGGGCGAAGGCCAGCTCCGCTACAGCGATACTGGAAGCCTCAGCCGTGTTGTGGACTTCGATTCCTTTAGACCGGGCATACTCGACATCAATATTGTCAAGGCCTACTCCACCACGAATGATCAGCTTGAGCTTCTTGCCCTTGTCGATGTATTCCTTGTTGCACGTAGTCTTCGAGCGAACAAGCACGACATCCGCGGTCGGCAGTTCATCCTTGTTGTCGGTGACTTCGCCATACTTGCGGAGTTCATCCGGCAGCGAGGGATCGAATGCATCTGAAATCAATATCTTCATTTCGCTAATACCTCAAATCATGAGTTCTGAAATTGCCACTATCTGGAACGGTCGTGATGACCGAAGCTACTCTGATACATTCAAGTCGTTGTAATTGCCTTTGCCCAAATGGTCACTCGTTCAACAGGTTTACGACCAGGCCGCTCCTGAGCTTCGGCTCGAACCAGGTCGACTTGGGTGGCATGATGCCATCCTTGTCAGCCACATCGCGCAAAGCCTTAAGCGTGACAGCAGGTACCGCAAATGCCACTGCAAATCTTCCCGAGTCGACCAGCTTGACCAATTCCCGCGTTCCCCTGATTCCACCGACGAAATCGATTCGTTTGTCGGTGCGGGGTTTGCTGATGCCAAGCAGTGGCTCGAGCAGGTTCTTTGAGAGTATGCTGATATGCAGGGACTCGATCGGATCGTGCTGATTGTACGAGTTCGGTCCCGGCACCAGCCTGTACCACTTGCCGTCAATATACATGCCGATCGCTTCCTCAGCCTCGGGGTCGACCGGTTTGTTGTCAGGGGAGGGTGTTACCTCAAATCGCTCGCTCACCTTGCCGACGAAGTCAGCGACGCTCAAACCATTCAGGTCCGTGACGACGCGATTGTATGGCAGAATGCGCAACTGGTTCTCGGGGAAGATAACGGTCAGGAAGAAGTTGAACGGTTCCTGCCCGCTGAAGCCCGGATTGGCGCCGCGACGTTCCTTGCAGACATTGGCTGCTGCAGCGCAGCGATGGTGACCATCGGCGATATAGGTGGCCTTGATCCCGGCAAATCCGGCAACTATATCTGCGACCAATTTGGGATCGTCGATGATCCAGATTCGGTGGCGAACATCAGCTGCAACGAAGTCGAACTTCGGTTCGCCCCCTGTAGTCGATTCGAGCAACTTATCGAGGTTGTTGTTCGGAGGATAGAATAGAAAAACTGGTCCCGGCTGAGCATTGAGGACATCGCTGAGCCGCGTGCGATCTGATTCCTTATCGGGGCGCGTGAACTCGTGCCGTTTGATGGCGCCCTTCAGGTAGTCATCGACGGCGGAAAGGAGCATGTAGCCGGTTTGTTCGACATCACGCCAATTGAGGCGATAGATGTAGATAGAATTTTTTTCATCACGGATCATCGATTCGTTGTCGATCAGAGCCTGCAAGTTTTCTTTGGCTCTCCGATAGAGGTCGACTTTGGAAAGGTCTTCCGACGGATCGAAGGTGATTTCAGGTTTTGTAACGCGCAGGAAGGAGTGCTCATTTGCAGACGCCATCTCCCTGGCTTCCTCGGATGACAGGGTGTCATAGGGTGGAGCCGCCACCCGCTCAACCAAACTAGCTTTTGGTCGCAACCCCCTAAAAGCCTTAACCTTAACCATGATCTCTACCCACCGAAATGTAGTCTCAACACGGGATTACGCGGGTAATCCGTCACCTCCTGTAAACTCGCCTTATTCTATCAAAATAGGCCTAAAACGCAAGTTATTCCTTTCACAATCGGCCTGCTAAGGGGGAACTAAAGGTCCAGTTGAACTGCGGCGCGAATAGCCGCAACAAAAGATTGAGAAATCTTATTGCGCCGCGGAGACGGACTCGTATTTTTGTCGAGAAGAAACATATGCCGTTGGGAGTGGTGGCCGGCTTGACCCGGCTGCCTGAGATAACAACCCTCGAACCTGACCCGGATAATACCGGCGGAGGAAAACGGCAGCGTCAAACTTGCCGCGACACGCACCTTGACCGCTGTTGTCGGGTGCCGTGTCGGAATCAGTTCCTGAAGACTCCCATCAGTGAATCTCAGGGACCTCACGTTGCCGTTTCGGGTCGCTTCCATTGCGCGAGTCAGGAACGGCGTTTTTGTTGGCGGAATAGAGTGTGGTTAGCGGTGGCTAACTGCCTCGAGTCATAAGTGAGGTTATCTGATGATACGCTGTCGTACAATCTTTTCAATCTTAGTTGCCTCGGTACTCATTGCAACGGCTTGCTTGCAGGCGGCATCGCTGCGGGGTAAAGTAGTTGATCCCGCCGGTCGGCCGATTCCGGGTGTGAACATCTCTATCGATGGTGGCAAAATCGGTGCCGTCACCGACGAGCAGGGAAACTTTCAACTCGACGCGGAAGGTCCGGGCGGGCACGACTTGACATTCACGCACGTCGGTTTTCAGCCGCGCATGGTAAAGGCGTTCGAGCAGAGCAATCTCAGCGTCGAGCTACAGCCGAGCGTTTACCCCGGCCAGGGGATCACGGTTACGGCGTCCCGTGCTGAGGCGGGCGTCTCTCCGGTGGCATTCAGTGACTTCACCGGTCAAGAGATCGAACGTGACTATTCGATCGGTGAGTTCCCGCTGTTGCTGGAGACTACCCCCAATCTCTATGCATACGCCGATGCTGGTGGTGGGCTGGGATATAGTTACATCCGCATCCGGGGATTTGATGACAAGCGGGTATCTACCTACATCAATGGAGTGCCGCTCAACGATCCCGAAGACCAGGCAACCTACTTCGTCGATATTCCCGATTTCGCTTCGAATGTTAAGGATATCCAGGTGCAGCGCGGCATCGGTAACTCCCTCTATGGAGATGCCTCGTTCGGGGGATCGGTCAATATCGTCTCCGCCGGAATCGAGCAGGAGAGATCGATCGCGCTGTCAACCGGCTACGGCGGGTTCTGGAGTGATGGCGAATGGGTGGGCGATATGGAGAAGCAATCGCTGGAGTACAATTCCGGGCTGATCGACGGTCGCTGGAATTTCTCCGGGCGCTACTCCCGACAGCTTTCGGATGGCTACCGCAAGGATTCATGGTATGACGGCTGGTCATACTACCTCTCCCTGGCACGCCTCGATCCGAATATGACCACAACGGTGAACATCTATGGTGGCCCGATGCAGATGCACCTGGCCTATTACGGAATCTCAAGAGAACAGATCGACGAGGATCGCCGCTTCAACCCGCTGACCTACGCCAACGAAACAGACAACTTCAATCAGCCGCACTATGAAGTTCACAACGTTATCAGGCTGGCGGAGAACCTCTCACTCGACAATACGTTGTTTCACATTCATGGCAGCGGTTACTACGAGCAGTATGACTCTGACCAACAATTCTATGATTTCAGTATCCCGCCGACTGAGATCACAAATGCGGAAGGCGAAGTGGTCAGCGTGATTACCTCCGGCGACATTGTCAAGCAGCAGCATGTCAGCAAGAACCAGTGGGGTTGGAACCCACGCCTCGACTTGCAGCAGGAAAGCGGCGAACTCAATATCGGCGGACAATTCTACTACTTCGAGTCTGATCATTGGGGCCAGGTCACCTGGGCCGAGGGCGTAACCAATCAGATCGACCCGCAACACAAGTACTATCAATACTTCGGTGAGAAGTACTTTGCTGCAGCATACGTAAACAAAAACTATCGATTAAATGACAGGTTGCAGTTCCACGGTAATCTGCAGTTCCGCTACCAGACCTACAACTTCGATCAAGTGGAGATGGGGCCATACTCCGGTTACAACTTCGATGTTGACTGGGCGTTCCTCTCGCCGCGCGTCGGGATGAACTACCGGGTCGCCAGGAACACCAACCTGATTCTCAGCTACTCACTCTCTTCACGCGCGCCGGCGGATTACGAGATTTACGATGCCAACGACCCGTATGCGTTGCCGTCACTGGAGATCGATGACATTCGTTTCGCGGCCCAAAACGATTCAACCGTCATTTTCGGTGATCCGACCATGAAGGCCGAGCGGGTGCACGATTTCGAATTGGGGGCGGAGTACCGCGACAGCGATGCGACCTACGGCGCGAATCTCTTCTGGATGGAATTTCGCAATGAGATCGTACCGTTCGGTGGTTTGAGTGACCTGGGTCTGCCCATAACGACCAATGTTGATCGTTCGGTGCACGCAGGCATCGAATTGAGTGCGGCGCGCAAGCTGAGCAGCCGCATCCGGCTTTCCGGTAACGTCTCCTACAACTACAATCGAATCAAGGAATTCGAGGTGGTGGAGACGGTATACGACAATCCCGACGACTATGGTTACGTCGGCAGCGAGACTTTCAGCTATGCCGACAAGACCATCACAGGTTTTCCGGAGTACATCGGAAATGCGGTCGCGGAATACAATTCCGATTTGATCCAACTGGCGCTGCGGGGCCGCTTCATCGGGAAGATCTATGTCGAAAACGCCAATGTTGAGGAGTTGGCCATCGATCCCTACTTCATTTCGTCGGTGACCGGGAAGCTCAACCTCGGATCGCTCAGCAATCTGGGAACGTTGCAACTGAGCATCAATCTCAATAACATCTTCAACGAGAAGTATGAGTATTTCGGCTACGGCGGTGCCGTACGCTTCCGGGATGCCGCCGATATCTTCTGGGCAGAGTACACGCCCGCGGCGGAACGCTCGATCTTCACTGAACTCTCACTGCGGTTGCGCTAGTTGCTCTCGACGATCGATCTGCTGGTAGTTGGGCTTTACCTCGCCGGTATAGTTGTCTTTGGACTGCTGCGGCGACGGGAGAGTGTCTCGACAACCGTTGAGTACTTAATCGGCGGGCGCAAACTCACGTTGCCCGCGCTCGTGGCTACACTGGTCTCGAACTGGTATGGCGGGATTCTGGGCGTGGGAGAGTATTCTTACCGCTTCGGAATATCCAACTGGTTTGTTTTCGGCGTGCCGTACTACATCGCGGCGCTGCTGTTCGCCTGGCTGCTGGCTTCGAAGGCGCGACGAACGGAATTCATCACGATCCCCGACAGGTTGAACCAGGTTTACGGTCGTCACGCGGCGGGACTGGGTGCGATCGTAGTCTTTCTCTGGACGCTGCCGGTGGCCTACGTTCTGATCCTCGGCGTTCTGGGTAGCACCTTTTTCGGTTGGCCGCAGTGGGCGGGGATCGTCGTGGGCACGCTGTTGGTGGGGGCTTACGCCTTTCTGGGCGGGTTTAAATCGCTTGTGCGTGCAGATCTCTGGCATTTCACATTCATGTACCTCGGCTTTGTCATAATCACGGCGGCGTTGCTGATCGGCTACGGGGGACTTGATTTTCTGAAAGCCCATGTGCCTGCCGAGAACTTCACCTGGAGCGGCGGCAATTCTTTTTGGTACATAGCAGTCTGGTACGTGATTGCGCTCGCGACTCTGGTGGAGCCGTCGTTCTTCCAGGTGGCCTATGCCGCCAAGAGCGAGCGTGTTGCGAAGCAGGGGATCCTCGTCTCGATAGCCTGCTGGTTTCTCTTCGATTTGATGACCACCACTTGCGGCCTCTATGCCAGAGCGATACTGCCTGCAGATATCAATCCGATTGCGGCCTACCCATTATTGGGGGACGCCGTTCTGCCGGTCGGCCTGTCGGGATTGTTTGCGGTTGCGATGCTGGCAACGGTGATCTCAACTGCGGACTCGTACCTCTTTATTGCGGCATCCACGCTGGGGAAGGATATCATCGCCGATTGGGGGAAGAGAGGGGAAGCGCGCGCCAACTACTTCACCAAATGGGCGTTGGTGCTTGGCGGAATTCTCACGGCGATAATCACCATGTATTTTGAGTCGGTCGTGTCGGTCTGGTATTACTTCGGATCGATCGGCACACCGATTCTGCTGGTTCCACTTGTCAGCACCTATCTTGGCAAGCGGCGACTTTCTGAAGCCGGAGCGATTGCCTCGATGCTGCTTTCCGGGGGTGTATCGTTGGTGTGGGCGCTTTCGGCCAACTGGACCGCGGCGGGCGGGTACTGGTGGGGTCTGGAACCGATTCTGCCCGGCCTGTTCGTCTCGATAGTTGTCTACTTGTCGACCTCCCGTCGAGAGGGAGAGCGAATATCAACTGGACAAGCGGCGGGCGGGTAACGACATTAGATGTTACTACGCCAAACGCACGTACGCCGGCGGGGAGTTTGATTTTTGGAATTTGCCAGTCTGACAGTGTCAGAGATCATTCTATTCGGTCTCACGATGATAGTTATGCTTGTGGGCCTGGTCGGTGGACTCCTGCCTGTTCTGCCCGGCCTTCCGATCATCTGGGGCGCAGCGCTGCTCTACGGTCTCCTCACCGGATTCAGCAATATCTCGGTCAACTTCATCATCTATTGGGGGATCGCTGTCGCCGCGATTGTACTCCTGCAGAATCTGCTCCAGGTCTTCGGCGCCAAACGGATGGGGGCGTCGTGGTGGGGGACTATCGGGGCCTTCATCGGCCTGATCATCGGGATTTTCTTCGGTCTGGCAGGACTGATACTGTTCCCGCTCATCGGTGCGGTGACCTTCGAACTCCTGGCGGGTAAATCATTCAAGATAGCGTTCAAATCGGGGATAGGAACCTTCGTGGGATTCATGGTGGGCGCGGTGTTGCAGATCGTCGTAGCGCTGGTGCTTATCACCACCTTCGCCGGCACTGTGCTTTTCGAATAGCCCGCAAAGAAAAACCTGCCGATCACTCGCGTGTCCGGCAGGTCTGATTTTCCTGTAAGGCGGTCAACTAGACCAGTTTCTTCGCTACGGCGATCGCCTTCTCATAGTCAGGTTCGGTACCGACCTCTTTGACGATCTCGACATACTGCACCTTGCCCTGCTTGTCGATCACGAAGATGCTGCGGGCGAGCAGTTGTGACTCCTTGATTAACACACCGAATGCCTTCGCCAGTTCATGCTCGCGGTAGTCGGAGAATACCTCGACCTTGTCGATTCCGGCTGCTCCGCACCAGCGCTTTTGAGCAAACGGAAGGTCAGGGCTTACGACGAGGATTACGATGTCATCGCCGAGGCTGGCAGCTTCCTTATTGAAGCGGCGCGTCTCGGTATCGCACACGGAGGTCTCGAGAGAGAGTACGGTGGAAAGTATAATCACCTTGCCTTCGTACTCTTTTATATCAACCAGCTTCTGGTCGAGACTTGTGACTTTGACTGATGGTATCTTGTCACCGACTCCAATTTCGTTGCCGATCAATGTTACCGGCTTGCCCCCAACCGTTACCATGTTCGCGCGTTCTGCCATTGAGTATCTACCTTTCACTTATAGTTTAATCACTGATTTTTCTTGATTCAGTCGCGCCTGCCGCCCCTGCAAACAAAAACGCAGAGGACCGACCGGTCCTCCACGCAGGTCTCGGGATAATCTATGTCGTGACAGCACTCCAGCACGTTCTCGATGGATCTAGCGAACTCCCAGAGTCGGCTCGCCCGGATTCCAGCCACAGCCGGTCAGTTGACCGGTCTGCAGTGCACGGAGCGTGCGGATCGTCTCATCGATCGAGCGGCCGATAGCGGTGTCATTCACGACGATCGATTTCAAAATCCCATCCGGATCGATGATGAAAGTCCCCCGCAGGGCATAACCGTCATCGAGCAGCACGTTGTAAGCCTTTGCCACTTCCTTGGTCATATCAGAGAGCAACGGAAACTTGAGCTGCCGGAATTCCTTCTCGATGAAATTCAGGTGCGAGAAGTGCGAGTCCACCGAACAGCCGAGCACCTGGGCGTCGGCATCGACAAAGCGCGAGATGTTCTCGTCGAAGCCTCGAATCTCGGTCGGGCAGACAAACGAGAAGTCAAGCGGGTAGAAAAATAGAACCACCCACTTTCCCCGGTAGTCTGACAACTGCACTTCCTGCAGTTCTTTGTCCGGCATCACGGCGACCAGTTTGAAATCTGGTGCCGGTTTTCCTATCTGAAGCTCCATAATTCCTCCGCGCGGCTGAGTCAAGGGTGCGCACTTGCTGTAGCAGGCTGGTTCACGCTCGTTCATCTTATAGCCCGTAAGATAGCACACAGTTTCCATTGTTCCAATCAAAACAAGAGAGGTTCAGCTACATCTGTGGAACCTGTACCTACTACTACTCCTCTATACGCCTAATCGTTCAATTGGGCTTGACAAAAACGGGGTGTTTTCTAAGCTTAGCAATTATTCAAAAACGGCATTTGCCACGAGCTCAGGAGAGAGACTATGGATAAGGCCCTGCAATACATCGAAGAGAATCGCGAGAACTTCATCGACCAGCTCAAGGAGTTGCTGCGCTACCCTTCGGTGTCAGCCGACTCGAAATACAAGGATGACGTCGCGAAGTGCGCGGAGCACGTACGCGCAAAATTCGAGGGTCTCGGGTTGAAGGCGAAGATTTATCCCACCAAGGGGCATCCTATCGTCTACGCGGAATATTCCCGTCCCGAGAACAAGCGAACGCTGCTGGTCTATGGGCACTATGATGTACAGCCGGTCGATCCGCTCAATCTCTGGAAGAAGCCTCCATTCGAACCCACGATCGAGAACGGCAACATCATCGCTCGCGGAGCTTCGGACGACAAAGGCCAGTTTCTGATCCACCTGCTGGCGGTCGAATCGTACCTCAAGTCGGGCGAGCCGGTACCGGTCAATCTTAAGTTCGTAATCGAGGGTGAAGAGGAAATCGCCTCCAACAACCTCGATCTCTTCATTCAACAGAATCACGACTTACTCAAGGCGGATGCGGTCGTCGTCTCCGATACTGCGATGTATGGCCCGGAGGTTCCTGCCATTACCTACGGGTTGCGCGGTATTGCCGCCGCCGAAATCAAGCTGACCGGCCCGGACCGTGACCTTCACTCCGGCAGTTTTGGTGGTTCGATCTGTAACCCTGTCACGGAATTGGCGCGGCTGATCGCGAAGTTTCACGGCGAAGATTATCATGTTCAGATCGACGGGTTTTACGATGATGTCCGCTCGCTCGAGCAGTGGGAGCGCGACGCCTTTGCGGCATTGCCGCACTCCGAGGAAGCCTACCTCAAGAAGACCGGTTCGATCGGTCTGGCGGGTGAGAAAGGATTCAGCACCCTGGAGCGCATCTGGGCACGGCCAACCTGTGAGATTAACGGAATTTACGGCGGCTACTCCGGCGAAGGGAGTAAGACGATTATTCCATCGTGGGCTGGCGCCAAGGTGACGATGCGTCTTGTGCCGGACCAGAACCCGGATGACATTCTCGAGAAGTTCGAGAAGTTTGTGAAGAAGGCTGCACCCGCCGGTGTCAAAGTCGAGGTGATGAAGTATGGTGGCGCGAATCCCGCTATCGTCGGTCGCGACAGTTTCCTCGTGCAGGCCGCGACCAGGGCGTTGCAGAAAGCGTACGGCAAAGAGCCGGTGTTTATGCGAGAGGGCGGTTCGATTCCGATCGTCAATGTCTTCAAGGCAGAACTTGGGCTCGACACGCTCCTGCTCGGATTCGGTCAGCACGACGACAACGCCCACTCGCCGAATGAGAAGTTCTCCTTGAACGACTTCCATCGCGGAGTCATCACCGTTGTACATATGCTTGAAGAAGCGAAATAGGAAACGAAGCAGCAGATGGATTTGGGACTCGAAGGAAAAGTTGCTGTCGTCGCCGGAGCGTCCGCCGGTATCGGCAAGGCGATCGCCCGCTCACTGGCTCAGGAGGGCGCGAAAGTCGCCATACTCTCTCGCAGCAAACCGAATCTCGATGTCGCGAAGGGAGAGCTGAAAAAACACTATGGTGTCGATGTCTATCCTGTGGTCTGTGATGTGACTCGCGAGAAGCAGGTAGCAGGCGCATTCGTGAAGATCCGTAAGCAACTGGGTGAGCCCGATATCGTGGTCTGTAACGCCGGCGGTCCGCCCTCGAAGCATGTGGCTGATATCAAGGCCGATGAGTGGGATGCAGCCTACAAGCTCAATCTTAAATCGACGATCCTGCTCTGTCAGGAAGCGTTGCCGGCGATGAAGAAGCGGAAGTGGGGGAGGCTCATCGCGGTCACATCAATCTCCGCCTTGCAGGCCAGCGAAGGGCTGGTGCTCTCATCGACGGTTCGCCCCGGGGTGCATGGTTTGGTGAAGTCGATTTCCAACGACTATGCGCAGTACGGTATTACCGCCAATGCTCTCTGCCCCGGATTCACCGCGACCGAGCGGCTGAATGAACTGGCTGCAGCGATCTCCAAACGCAGCGGCAAATCGACGAAACGGGTCTACTCGGAATGGAAAGCTGATATCCCCGCGCGCAGATTGGCCAAACCAGAGGAACTGGGAGACCTGGCGGCATTCCTCGCAAGTGAACGCGCCGCCTATATCAATGGTGTCGCGATTAACATCGATGGCGGCTTCGTGAAAGTCATCTGATGTCTCACTCCCATTAGCCATTTACCAACATCTTGCCAGAATCATAGCGTGACAGACTCCCGTAGCGAATCCACCTCAACATTTCTGCTCTACGCCGGAGTTGTATTCGGGCAGTTGCTCGCGGGCGGTACTTTTCCTATCGCCAAGATCGCCCTGGAATCGTTCGAGCCCTTTACGCTGGCGATTTTGCGTTTTGTAATTGCCTCGGCTGCGCTGATGCTGATCGTCTGGAGCACGGGTCGTCTGAAACCGGTTCAGAAGGGCGATTGGGGCAAGCTGCTGTGGCTCGGTTTCCTGGCGATCCCTTTGAACCAGTTGCTGTTTCTCTACGGGTTGGAATTCACAACTCCCGGTCGCTCTGCACTCTAT
>JBECKX010000040.1:0-17353 GCA_040235515.1 Candidatus Zixiibacteriota bacterium | reverse complement strand
TAGGCCTCATCCCCTTTAAGCATATCAAACTCTTTCAACCCACGCGCCGCACACCACTTGATCGTCTCGGCGAGAATGATCCTGCCAACGTTGATCCCGTGCACCAGATCACGATCGGCTGCACTCTGGTAGAAGTAGAACGAATTCTGGTGAACGAACCCATGCAGCGAGGCGACATGGTTTTCTCCCGCATAGAGATTGCAGAGATAAAACTTCCCCTGCGGAATCAGGTTCTTGGCCAGCGCCCGGTGAAAGCGTGTAAACCGCTCCCGTGCAAACGCCCCCGATTCGCCGCGTTCGGTCCATGATTTCTGATGCAATTCTATATACTTGTCGAAGAAACAGTCGAGTTGCGAGACATCCTCGCAAACCGCAAACCGGATCTCTCCCACATCCTCAATCCGCCTGATACTCCGCCTCAGCTCCTTGCGGCGTCCCGATGAAAGCAGTCGCAGACACTCTTCCTCACCCTCCGGTAACTTGATGTAAGGACAGATCGTGAAGCGCTGGAACTCGACAAAGGTGCAGCGCTTGTCGTAGGCTGACAGATCGAGAAATTCCTTGAGGACATCCGAGGTCGGAATCGTGTTCCTGAATTCGAACACATCCCACTCGCGTTTCATCTCGCTGTAAAGGTAGTTCCAGACGGTATGCGCGACCGCGCTCCCGCGTCCTGCGACGGTAAGAAAATCGAGGTGATCCGCTCCGACCACGCGCGAACCGATAATCGTCAAGACTCGCACAGGGAACACCCGGGCGGCAGTGCGGCTGCTGAACCAGAACGGCGCGATCCCTACCACATCCTCCCCATCGCGAACGACCAGCGCGGTGAATCGACCATTCTCCGGCGGATTCTCGAGGAACGTACTGACCCACTCCCACGAGAGGAAAAAATCCTCATCCTTAGAAGTCAGTCGGCGCCAATCCTCCTCAACCCCCTTGAGTTGTTCAAGATTGTTTATCCGTTCAACAACCAATCCCATTCGTTCCTCTGCTCGGGTGCTTTCACCGGTGCAGCATTTTACTACGAGTAGCGATTCCACGCAAGCAGTCGCTCTACTCTGTTTCGACTAATCACTACTGTTAAGGTCCCACTCTCGACTATCAGCCGCTCCCACGCCATCTCAGGGGACGAGCCGTCCAATTTAATATCCCCTCTTAAGTTACATCGACATTTTGTCGAATTCCCACAGAGAAGATAGGAGATTGGCAGTCTCTTGATTCGGCAGCATTTTGTCAGTTGTACAACGACTCGTGCCTGACAATCCTGCCGAAACTAGTATATTATTCGCTGGTATAATCCTCGGTCTACATGCTCGATTTTTGGAGCCGGCAACGAAACAACTCGCTTGCCGCATGGTTGTAGGTTGATGATCGACACACTCAATACTGACAAGAACGAATGACTGGACACGAAACGGTTTCAACTCCCAATATCAATTCTGCCGGCGTAGAAGTGGTCTCCCAGTTGAGTCGCCTGGCTGAAATCGAAGATGACTGGAATGACCTGGCTGAGAACGCTGTCGAACAAAATGCCTTCTACGAGCCGTGGTTCTGTATCCCCGCGATCGAGCATCTCGGCGGCCAGACGCAGCTACTCTTCATCTGGGACAAATCTGATGCCCCTGGCGGTGAGCAACAACGGCTGGTAGGCTTCTTTCCGCTCGAAGAACAACAGAAGTTTCGCCATGCCTCCATCCGTTACAAACGGCTCTGGAAGCACAACCAGTGCTTTCTCTGTACCCCCCTCGTGCGTAAGGGGGCTGAGAAGGCGGCCTTTGGCTATTTCTTCGACTGGCTCAGAAGCGAGGGCCAACCTGGCGCCATGTTCCATTTTGAGTTCGTGCGCGGCGATGGGCCGTTTATCTCGTGCCTCAACTCCTTCCTGAACGAATCCGGAATTCCGCACGTCGAAAGCGATCGGTTCGAGCGCGCACTGATCGAACCACCGTCCGATTCCGAAGAATATATCCGTAAGAACATCGGTGGAAAGAACCGAAAGGAATATAGGAGGCTGCGTCGCCGCCTCTCCGACGAGAGCGAGCTGAGCGTTCACACGCTGGATGACTCAGCGGACGCCGCGAGATTCGCCGAGGAGTTTCTCCAGCTTGAATCCTCCGGCTGGAAAGGCGAGCAGGGCGATGCGCTCCTGCAAAGCTCGGCGGAAAGCAGCTTCGTTCGCGATTTCGTGCGTCGCGGTTATGACGGTGGTCATATCGAGGGAATCTGGTTCTCAAACGAACAGGGTCCCGTCGCGATGAAATTGAATCTGTTGACCGGGGATGGCGCATTCGCGTTCAAGATTTGCTACGATGAGCAGTACTCGAAGTTCTCGCCTGGAGTCTTGCTGGAACTGGAGTATATTGATTATCTTTCCAGTCGAAAGAAAGTCAACTGGTGCGACTCCTGCGCCGCACCCGTTCACTTCATGATAAATCGGCTCTGGTCGGAACGACGGGTTATCACTTCTTTGCTCGCCGGAACCGGCAACGCCAAAGGAAATTTGATAATCTGGTTAGATCCGAAATTGAAAGCACTGTATCATTTCATTAAGAGGTTATTTGGTCGTGGCCCCAAGTCTGACATTTGACAAAGCAGTGGCGAAGGAGAAATTTCCCTTCAGCCCATTTCCGGTAAAGCACCCGCTTGTGGATGAACCACTCTTCGAGCTGGAAAATCTGCTCGAGCTCTCGAAGCGACTTTCGCCGGAGTCCGTGGAGTACAACGCGGGAAACCTCGACGTGAATCAGGACCCCAACAAGACTCCGGCTACCGGGCTATCGGTGCAGGACACCATCGCCCGCATCCGTGATCAGCAGTCATGGATGGTGTTGAAGAATGTTGAAGTAGATCCCGACTACAAGAAACTGATGGATCTGCTGCTCGACACCTTCGAGTCGGACGCACAGAATAAAGTCGGGAAGACATCCCTGCGCGAGTCATTCATCTTTATCACCTCGCCTAAGTCGGTTACGCCGTACCACATCGATCCGGAGCACAATTTTCTGCTGCAGATCAGGGGCGACAAGAAAATCCATATCTGGGATCCGAAGGATCGCAATGTCATCTCGGAGGATTCGGTAGAGAAGTTCTTCGTGGGTGGCGTGCACCGCAATCAGGAGTACCACGAGAAGTTCAAGGAGTCGGAGCTCACCTTCGTCCTGAAACCGGGGGATGGGCTTTATTTCCCGGTTGCAGCACCGCATTGGGTCGAGAATCTCGACGAGGTCTCCGTCTCGTTCAGCATCACGTTCAGATCAGAATGGTCGGAACGCAACGCGCGAATTTACCAGGCCAAACATTGGCTCAGGAATAAGGGCTTCAAGCCGACTCCCGTTGGCAAGAAACCTGTTCGTGACAATGCTCTCGACCTGGTTTATCGCGTGGCGCGCAAGCTGGGACGGATCACTAAATAGCCCTATGGCCTGAACAGCTGATAGATCCTTCATCCCCATCAATTGTTAAGACTGCTGAGGCCTCCCGGATTCCAGGAGGTCTTTGTACAACCGCACTGTTTTCCCTGCCATCACCCGGTCGGTGAACTCGGCCTTGATTACATCCCGGCCCGCCGAGCCCAGGCGCCGCCTCAGTTCCCGATCCGTCAACAGGCGAGCGAACGCGTCCGCCAGCGCGCTTTCATCCCGAGCCGGAACCAGCAGCCCGCTCTTTTCGTGCGCGACCACCTCCGGATTTCCACCCACATTGGTCACTACCACCGCCTTGCCGAGCGAGAGCGCCTCAAGCAGGGCGATCGAAATCCCCTCATGCAACGACGAGAGGACGAAAATATCACTGCTCGCAATCACGTCGAGCGGCTTCGGGTTGAATCCGGGAAATCGGACAAAGCCCTCGGCCCCCAATTCCTGCGCGAGAGCCTCCAGCTCGCCTCTGAGTGGTCCATCCCCGATGATCACCAGTTCGAAATCAAGGTCTCTCTGCTTTAACAGGGCAGTTGCCTTGATCAGGTACTCGTACCCCTTGATCGGATTGAGCCGTCCCGCCGTACAGATCGTGACTCTGCCCTGAGCAGCAGCCTCCTTTTCCTGCGCTAACTGCGGTAGTTTGATCCCGTTATGGATCACAACCACCGGCGTCTTGCCAACCCGAGGCCTCACCTGCCGGGCGATATCCTCAGACACCGCCACGATCGCGGAAGCCAGCCGCTTGAACACGAACGTCTCCGCAGCGAATTTCAGCTTCGACTTCAAACTCTTCAATCCACTCAGTGGCTCCGGCATGCCGTGGATCGTACAGACCAGATGCTTCACTCCCACCAATTTCGCAGCCACACCCCCAAGGATATTCTCTTTGTAACGGTGAGTGTGAACCACATCCGGCATCAGTCGCTTCAGTCGCTTTCGCAACTGCCTGAATATCGCCAGCAGACCATGCTGCTCTTCCGCGACGATCTCAACATCGAATCCTGCGTCACGCAACTTGCCGCTCAAGATATGTTCATTGAGCAGGATCACGCCGGCATCGACCGATTCGTCGGCTGCAAGCGCCAACAGCAGATCATGCAGTACCGCCTCTGCACCCGCCCATAAATCCCCCGATGCGATATGGCAAACCTTGATGGTTTTCTTCAACGCTGTGTCGGTTCCCAAGAATAGTACCTTTCACCCCTGAGCCAGTCAAACCAGGCGATGAAGATGGCGAGATTGGAAGAGAGCAGGAAAGTCGGGATCTTGAATACCGAGATCCGGGTAAGCGCAGGGATCAGATGCGCCACCGCCGCGATGAAGTAGACCAATCCCTGACCAGCCAGCGTGATCGTGTAAATCAAACCATCCCCCAACAGGAAGATGTTCGAAACCAATGCCGCAATCGCCGCAAATGGAATCAGCCACCGGAACAGCTTGTGGCTCAAAACCGAAACAGCGAACAGCCCATACCTGAACGGATTGAGAATCCCCTTGAAGCGATAAACGACGTCGATCCCATGAACAATGGTGCGAACCTTGCGGTGGTATTCCTTCGAGGCGACCTGAGATGCTCTGTACAATCCGATCACCCGCTGGTCGACGATGGTACGGAACCCCTTCATCACCGCCTTCAGCGGCAGGTAGAAGTCGTTTGACAACTCCGGAATCCAATCGTCGCACAGTTCACGCCTGACTGCATAGAATGCCCCGGTCATACCGGTTGACGAACACACGCGGCTCTCGAGCAGCCGCAGATGCATGTCGTAGCGGATATAAATCCCCTCCGAGCTGACATCACCATCCACCGAGATAATCTTGTCCTTGCTGGAGACACATCCGATCGACTTGTCTGCGAAGTTGCTGACCAGCTTACTGAAACCGTCACGCGTGACCTCCAACCCCATATCAGTAAACACGATGATCGATCCGGTCGCTTGCCGCAGCGCCAGCTCCTGCGCGAAGTGTTTTCCTTTGCGCTCCTGCTGCCGTACCAGATGCACGTTCTGATCCGCGTACTCTCGCACAATCTCTTCCGATGAGTCACTCGAGCAGTCGCTCGCCACGATGACCTGCATCTTCTCACTCGGATAATCGCTGTGCAGCGTGTTCTCTATCTTACGCCGAACGATCTTCTCCTCGTTGTAGCAGGGAATTATCACAGTAATGTCGGGGGTGTGATCGGCCCGACCAACTTCCCGATTGCGGAAGAGTGCTACGAATTGTAGCAGCGCTCCATAGAGAAAGTAGGTGTAGCCTATGAAGAAAATCGCGAGCCAGAAAACCCAATCCACTACTTCAACTCCAGGAATCAGGAACGAGAAAAGACCCCGAGCAAATGACACGCAAAGCGCGCCTTAGAAAAGCCCCCCAGGCAGCCGCTTGAACAACCATCACTGATATTGATCCTCGGCAACTCATACCTGTCACTACTACTATCGACGATCCCCCTGCGCGTCGTAACCGAACAACTGAAACCAGCGTCGCGCACAGCGTCTTTCACGCTCTGGTTGTAGTTTCCATTCGGATAGGCAAACGCATACTCCTGCTCACCCAACCTCGACCGCAACTCATTCATACACTCTTTAATCTCGGTCTGCAACGCGTCCTTTTCCAGGCTGTCCAGCAGCTCGTGCGAAGTCCCATGTCCACCAATGGCCACCCCCCGTGACTTCAACTGCGAGACTTCAGCCCAGTTCATCATCACCCGTTCTCCGGCGGTTGCTCCAGTGGCAGCTCCGGTAGCTTCGATGATTTTCCCAACGACGCGATCTCGATTATCCCGGTGTACCCCCTTTAACGCCTCTATCGTATTCTCGATCTCATCGGCGCTGAACCGCTGCCGACCTCCCGGACTCCCCCCAAGGTTTATTCCCGCCTCGGCCAACGCACCGGTTACCATGCCGCAGATTTCATTTCCCGCCGCCCTGCGCAGGGAGAACATCACCAGCTCAGGCCACGGCATCCGTGATTGATCAACAAATCCGGTTGTTATGAAGATCGTAGCAGGGGATTGGTACTTCGCCAGCAGTGGAGCCGCCACGTCATGATTGTCGCGCCACCCGTCGTCGAATGTAATCGCCGCCACTGGACGCTCACCGCCTTCGCCCGTCACGACGCTACTGAGGAGCGATTCAAGTGGAATCACCGAGTAGGCCGAAGCCAGGTACCGTAGCTGTTTCTCGAAGAACTGCTCCGAGACAACGATTCCCGGCTGAGATTCAAGCTGATCGTCCCGCCTGTCGGAGTCGCGAACCACCCGATGATACATCAGGATGATCCCCTTGCCGCGCAATTGTGCCTCGCGTCGTCTGACAATTCCACTGTAATAGAGGATTGCAGCGATCAACTGCTTGATGAAGAGTTTGACGAACTTCATCCGGCGACAGGAACAGAAACCTCATCGGCTCGTTTCCGGGCGATATTGTGCAGCGCAAACGTGAATCCGAGCAGCACATACAGATGTGGATAGTACAAGACCGTCACGAACATCCCCCCGACGAAGTATGTGATCAACCCGAGATCCATCGCCCTGGAATAGAGGACAAGTTCACGCATCTCATCTGGAGCGCGCGCGCACAATCGGCGCGTCTGTCGATTGCGCATGAAGGCGAGGGCGAACATCGCCAGAACAACCGCTACGCCGCCGACCCCCAGTTCGGAACCGGCCTCGATCAAGATATTGTGACAGACGAATGCGCCGTAGTAGTCGGCAGGCATATAGCCGTTTACGAAGTTCGTCTGGTAGTTGCGTAATCCCACCCCCGTCAACGGATGATCAGCCATCATCGCCAATCCGGCTTGCCAGAGTTTGAACCGCTGCTGCGCCGTTCCATCCTCTTCATAATTCTCAGCCGATTCGAAACGCTCCTTCCACTCAGGCGGAGCAATCAACCAGAATGCTGTAATGAAGCCCACCACCAGCACGGCGGTGAACACCTTCTTGCGGCTCTGGAACCAGTAGACGAACGCAGCGACAAACATCGCCAGCGCCGCACCGCGTGAACCGCTGTAAAGGACGGAGATCGTAAACCCGAATGTCATCCCCGCCGCGATCAGCTTTCCAATCAGCGGCCTGGTTCCTTTAGAGAGGTAAAACGCCAGCGGCAACACCACCGCCATCGCCAGGCCGAAATCGGTCGCGTTCCCGAAGAACCCTGATCCGCCACCGACTCCATCATGAATGAAGAACGCCTTGTTCGAAACCGACGCCAATCCAACCGCAAATGACCTGATCTGGTGCTGACACAGTTTGAAGTTGAGCAACAGCAGAATCCACATCGCAATCTTCCACTTGGTCAAATTGTCCATCAGGTTCATCAGCAGAAACGAAATGATGAACCACTTAAGCAGGTCGAACGTCGCGAAAAAAGCTGCATTGGAGTTGAGCGCGAAGGGCGCCGATACCAGCGCCAGCAGCAGCCAGATCCCCATCAGGTAATAAAGCTTGTCCTTGACCAGTACCGACTTCTTGAAAATCGCCCAGCTCACCAACCAGGCAATAATCGTCGGCACCACGATTACTTTGCCGATTTGCATCTGTTGCAGGAAAGGGAACATCATCGGCAAGCGTGCATATTCGAACACCAGGTAGACCAGAACACCCAGATACGGCATCACGAACAGCGCCGCCGACATCACGGTGGCGCCAACCACTCCCAGCACGATCAACGGATTCGCCAGCGCGACCGCAATCCCGAACCCGACGCAGACGACCGCAATGATCGCCCAGTAGAGATGCTTCGATCCGACAATCTGCTGACCGAATGCCTGTCCGCCCTGCAGAGTCTGTGTGTTCGATAGGGTGTTAGTTAGCTCTGGCATGTGCTATCACTTCTTTTCCGATAACTTCATCAAGGACGCGAACCAGCTCGGCGGTGAGGTTCCTGTATTCATACACCTGATACTCCGCAGCGACTCCCACCGGCTCGATCGGTCCCCGCTGTTTTGCCGAAATCAACTCGAGCAAAGTCCGCTTGATCGCCGCCGTGTCATCATACTTAACACGAATTCCCGCGCGGCAACGTTCGACGGCATCCAGGATTTCTCCCTTCTCGCCTACGGCGAGGATCGGCCTGTGCGTCCGCAGATACTCGAAGAACTTCCCGGGAAACTGCTGATTCATGATCTTCTCTCCCCCGAGGAAAAGCAATAAAATATCCGCCGCCATCATCTCCCTGATTGCGTCAGGATGCGTCTTGAATCCCAGTTGCTTGACGATGGCGTCAATCTTCAGCTCACGCAGTTTGGATGCATAAGACGCAATCCGGGGTCCGATGAAAGCCACCTCCAGTTTTTCCTCGATCTTCGGATCCTCGGCCTGAAGTTCAGCCAGCGCGTCGAAGAACGCTCCGGCCGTTCTCCCATAGAGTGTGCCCATATGCAGCAGCTTCAACTGTCTGCTGTCGGCGGCCCGGCGATCGCCGGCTAACTCGCCGAAATCATCCTCGTCATATCCGTTGGTGATAGCCTTCGTCTTCAACGTGGTCAGCTTCGGGAACGCCTCATGGATGTCATCCGCATTCGTTTGACACATCGTCAATACGTAGTCGGCGCGCTTCAATACTTGCCGCAGCAGCCACATGTCGAGCCGCAACCGACCCGGGCTGACGTAGTTCTTGAAGTATCCCAGCACGCCGTTGTCACGCAGGTCAACGATCCAGGGCTTGCGATAGAAGAAGCGCAGGAATAGCCCGACGACCTGCGTGCTCATCGGGTACGAAGTCGTGAAAATAACATCAGGCTTCTCCTGCCTGATTACCTTCACCGCCCTGAAGAACGCGAAAGGAATCCAGCCCGCCAGAGAATCAGGCACGAAGAACCAGGTCTGCACAAATCTCTGCAGCGGTCGCAGGACATACTTCTTTAGAAATCCAACCTTCCTCACGGGCGTCTCGCCGCTTCCGCCGATTTGGGGGGAACGAGAATTCGCCTTGCCGACGTCGCGCTCCGGCGGACGGCCGAACAGCGCATCATGAATCGATGCACTCAACTGCGAAAAATCTATTACGGTGGCGCGCTCGATCCGGACATCCTTCGGAATATCCTTCAGCAACGTCACATCGGTCAACGGGGTGGAGGGATTCTTGGCGCAGATAACTGTCGGCTCCCAGCCAAAACTGCGCAGATGCTTTACGAACTTGGTGGGGCGATAAACACCCGAGGTCCGCGCGGGCGGAAAATCAAAACTTACTATCAGAAGTCTCTTCATTTATCCATCAGAAAAGTATCGCGTCTTACGACGACTGACCCATGTAGCGCATCTTCCCCCTCTCCTTTACAGATCGACAACTAAACGCTTGCAGCACACCGAGGAACAGCTACATTTCGCGTTGTTTGTACGTCAGATTCTGCCGAATCGCCTAACTATTATTGTCGAGCACTCGCTATGGATGCCTGTTTCAATGCTCAATTTCTCAGTCGTCATACCAACCTACAATCGCGCTGAACTCGTAACGCGGGCGGTAAAATCAGCCCTGGAGCAGGTCGAGCCGGGCGACGAAATCATCGTCGTCGATGACGGCTCCACCGACGATACCGAGGCGCAACTTGGCCAATTCGGCAACCTGATTCACTACATCAAGATCAAGAACTCCGGCGCCGGAGCTGCTCGAAACAGAGGAATCAGCGCCGCCAGCCGCGATCTCATCGCATTCCTCGACTCAGATGACGAATGGATGCCCGGTAAGCTCGCGCTGCACCGAGCCCTCTTCGAATCCTCGGCTGCTACCTTCTTCGCATTCAGCGACTTCGCTTCCAAAGATAGTGAAGGCAGAATCAGCCGCAACCACTTAAAAACATGGCACCTCGATCCGCGTCCCTGGGAGGAGATTCTGGGTAATCGTCGAAAATTCTCGGAAATCGCGCCTTTACCGGAAGGAATCGAGGATTTTGACACCTATTGCGGTGATCTCAGCCTGTGCGAGATGCGCTCGGCCTACGTGTTTACCAGCACCGTTGTCGCGCGTCGCCTCGCCGCCAAACACGCCCTCGTGTTCGCAGAGGATGTCCCCACCTTCGAGGATCTGGAATGCTGGGGACGACTCGCTCTGACCGGTGATGCGTTCTTCCTCGCAACCGACACCGCCTGGCAGCATGGCGAATCGCCTGATCGCCTCAGCGAACGCAACACTTACGATAAGTCGTTCTCCCGCGTGACCGTGCTGGAACGGGTCTGGGGCAACCACGAGGGCTTCCTCGCAAAGCACGCGCAACCATTCTCTCTGGAGGTCCATAAGGCCAGGCTCCAGCTCGCTACCGAATTGCTGATCCTGGGTCGACCGGCGGAAGCTCGTCGCGAACTTGCAAAACTAACCGCCGTGCCGCTGGCTCAGCGAATTCTCTCTCATTTTCCAGGTTTTCTTACGAGGATATTCTTCACGATCAGGAAGAAACTGAAGGGAATCGGGTAACACAGACCCACAAGAGGCGACCTGAGCAGCGGCCTACACCTTCTCCAACCATTGACTGCGCCAGAAGAAGGGGCAGCAGCGGTCACACCCCTCTTTGGCATAAACATTACGACCCTTGCAGATCACGCCATCCAGAATGTATGCATCCCGCAACCGCACCATCCGCTCCTCGCGTTCATCATAGATTCGACGGACCCGCTTCATGACCGTGTATTCACCGCCACAATATTCTTCCATCGGGGAGAGGAAGACCAGCCCGTTCAACGCACCGTTTTCATCCAGCGAAGCGCGAATCGCCGCCACTGACTTGATCCGTACCCGGTCACCCTCGCTGAAAGTGAGCTTCGGAAGGTCAACCCGCGGCCTATCCTCTTCCATCGGCTTTGATCCGCCACGTAGTTTGGCAGCCAAACGTTGCAACCTCCGCCTGAGCGCACTCCGCAACCGCAAACCCCAGATCGCCGCTTCATCGGAGCGTTTCAAATTAGTCGCGCAGTCGTATATGCCGCAAAGCTGACAGTCGGAGGTTATCTCATCGGTGGCCGACTCGTTGCTCCTCGGGCTCTCATCTGGCTGCATCATATTCACTCTTGCTCTTCCTCCGCCGGCACGACGATCGTGCACGAGCAGACATGGTAGCGCTCTCCCGATTTGATCTCTTCAAGCGAAACCGACTTGCTGTTGCGCTGCCAGCAGCTGCCGCACCACTCGTTTCCCGGAGTGGCGACGAAGACGATTCGATATTCTTTGCCGGCCCGCCGGTAGGTTTCCACTTCCGCCAAAACCCGCTGCAGGTGAAATCTCCGGTAAACCTCGGCATCGAGCTGATTCGCCGTAAACTTCCGCGACTTCTCCCGCCACTCGGCAATAACTTCTTCTTTTACCTGATCGAAATTCTTCATGCTATATCCACCGGTTCCATGCCACCGATAATCTAATTCCCACGCAACTTGTTCCTGATCTTCCTCAAGGTCTCTATCTTCGCCAACCGCAATCTAACCGCAAGCGGCAGATACTCAAGCAGCAGATTACCCAAGCTCTTCTCGATGAAGCGGCAGGTATAGTACTCCCGCTTGCGCATGTTCCAGTTCGAGTTCCAGGCGAAATAGGTCAGGCAGTCAACCTCGTTAATCGACTCATCTTCGAATGCCCCCTGCAGAACGTGTTTCATCAGAACGGTACCCGGTCCGATGCTGCTGAAATTCTCATCGAAAGCGATCTTCAACAGCGTCAGTCGTCCCCCGAACCTCACACCGATGTAACCTGCTACCACGTTGTCGCCGGCCCTCAGAAACGACAGATCGATCCAACCTCGCTTGCTGAACGAATCCACGATCTCCCAGTAGAAATTCCGAATCGCCTCATCCTGTGAAATCGATGTGGTTGCACGCCCCTTCCAGCCGCTCGACTCCAGTCTCAGGAACTGCTCGAATGCGGCATCCTTCTCGGCAGGCCGCGACATCACCAGCTTCACGGTGCCGCAGCTCTCCACCGCCTTTCTCTCCAACCGCTGAACGTTCCGCCGAAACTTCTTGTTTACGGTATCAAGGAAGGCATCGAAATCGCCACTGGTATCTACATAGGCCCCGAACGCTTCCCGCTCTCGTGGAACGATGAAAAACTGCTCAAGCCTGTCGACGCTCAGCAGCGGGCTCGATTCTCCCAAACGATTTGCCACGATTCGGGTAGCACCGGGCGACGACTCCAGCGCCAGGCCAAGGAGCATCGACAAAGCCTGATCACCATCCGACTCAGCAAGCAGGATATCAACGCCGTACGAATTGTGGTTGAACGGCAGGTGTAATTCCTTTTGACCGCTGCAATCCCGTTCGATCAGTGGCAGCGCCGCCACCAGCGCTCCATCCCTGAAGAGTGCCGGGCAAAGGAACCTGCCCATCGCGGGGGTGAAACTGCGTGCAAAAGCCCGTATCCAACTTCCGCTGGTCGCATAGGAATGTCCCGGCGCACTGCTCACCAACGTGTCCCAATCATCCAGGTACTCGTCGAGTGAACCCTCGATACACTCGTAGTGTAATCCTCGTTTTTCAACAGCAGTCTTTAACATCATGGTTTGCGGGGCTGAATGGCAATCGGTTCAAGCAACTTGAAGTCTGCAACTACTTGCCAGACAATGATCATCTTCTAAAGATGGTATCGGCAATCACGTCTGCAGGATACAGCATTCACCCGCATAGAATCAACATTCCCGCAGTTCATGCTGCCATTCCGGCATACAGATCTGTCCTGAATACTTAAAGTAAGACATTTCTGGCTACGTTACAAGCGTGTTGCACTTGCGAATGAGTCAGAATAGGGGACTTGTATGGTTTGCTTTAAGCGCCGAATCCGAATGCAGCGGCTACGTACTTGGCTGCTGACGGTAGTCCAGTACCAGCTGACGATAGAGAAGTGCCCTGGAGGTGGTGTGTGGCAATGTGGTGCGCCGGAGCATGTACGGGTTGCGTGAGCTGGCGTTCACCCCATGGCGGGCGGTGCAGGCGTAGGAAAACCCACACTCTTCGAGAAGCGCGTTCAGTCGCGCATAGCAATCTTCATCCATACCATACGGGAAGGCAAATCCGGTCACCGGCAACGAACTCCGTTTTTCCACGATCTCTTTTGATCGGGCGAATTCCTCTCTTACTTCCTGGTCTGAGAGATGCCGAATATCTCGGTGGGATTCGGTGTGCGCCCCAAACCTGATACCTGCCGCGGCCAGCTCCGCGATCTGATCCCAGCTCATCGGAGTTGTTTCGAACTCTAACCTGTCACTCTCGATGCCTACCTCATTCCCGATCTCCGTCAGGTGTCGATCGATCTCTGACTCAGGCATACCTCGTAAGACAGACTCGAATTGCTCCTTGAACTTGTTCCACTCATTGCGAGCAGGACGCGGCAACCGCTGCGCCAGTTCCTTCATGGCAGCTACCTCAAGAAACTTCGCTACCGGCATCTCGCGCCGATGTAACTCCTTGCACATCTGTTCGAGCACCAGCCACCATGGACGCAGCGAGCCGGAGACCCAGTCGGTAGGGACATAGACTGTGGCCGATGCACCCAGTTCTCTCAGGATCGGGTAGGCAACATCGTAGAACGTACTGTAGGCATCATCAAAAGTGATCGCAACGGTCGGCTCCCTCAGTTGTCCCTCGCCTTTTATCTCCGCAACAGCGTCCTCGACCGTCATCACTCGGAACAGCCGTTGAACCTCTTCGATATGTGCTCGGAATTCCGACTCGGAGAGCTTGTAACTGTCGAACCAGCTTTCATTCCGCACCTTCTCGCTCACCAGGTCGTGATACATCAGTATCAGGAGGCGTGGTCCTCCGCCAACACCGAATCTGTGCAGAAGTGAATAATAGCCGCTGTGATATATCGCGCGCTTGATACTGCTCTTGATGCTCATCTCACCGAAGTCTGGTTGAATCTAACATTGTGACTGCCGAACTCCGCCGGTACGCCCGCGTGTTTCGGCAGCGAAATCTGCCCGCGTGCTTCATCACCTTCATCGAAAGTTACACACTCAAATATATTCATAGACTCGGAATCACCACATATTTCTTGACCATTCACCCGAAACCCGTTCCGATCGAGGCGCCGCACCAACACCCTCTGAGCCGGTCTTCAGCCGACCGCGACCTAAAGTTCGCACTTGCTATAGCGCCCAAATCACTTAAGATAACAAGATTGTTCGCGTAGAGTTTGAACTAATACTCAAAATGGTTATGTGCATGGTAAGGTCGGTGCTTGTAACATTCTTCAATCATTATGGGTGTTTCCGATGACCTCACCCACGATCAATCCACCCGCTATCATCCTCGGTGTGGGAATCACCGCCCTTGGAGTTATGCGTTCGCTCTCGCGCGCCGGTATCAAGACCTATTGCGCCGACTCCAAAATTGATTTCGTAAGTCGATCAAGGTTCTATTCCCGGCCCGCCGGCGCCGAGTTGATCAACGAGCCGGGCGATCTCAACGGCTTTCTCAGCCGCCTCAAATTTGATACCGCCGTACTCATGCCTTGCGGCGATCAGTGGAGTCGCGCGATCTATGACATCCCGGCAGAGTTGACCGACCGCTTTCCCGTCTGCGTCCCCCCGGCCGAGGTCTGGAACAAGCTCACCGACAAGGGGCAGCTCGCTGATTTCCTGGTCGAACAGAAGATTCCCCATCCCCGCTCGGTGCCGATCGACGATGAGCAAAGCCTGGCCGCAGCCACCGACCTCTTTCCGGGGGAATGGTTCATCAAACCATGTGATTCCGAGCGCTTCTTCCGAAATTACTGGGTCAAGGCGATCAAGATCGCCGGCGCCGACGAATTGCGCGCACACGCTACCAGACTCTTCAAAGACAATCACCAGTTTATTCTTCAGGAATACATTCCGGGGCCTGCCTCCAATCACTTCTTCATCGATGGTTTCATCGACCGGCATGGCAACGTAGCCGGCCTGCTGGCCCGCAACCGCCTTCGTATGTATCCGCCGCTGTTTGGTAATAGCAGTTACATGGTGACAGTGAGCCGGGCCGACGCCGCTCGCGAAATCGATCTGATTCTCTCAGCACTCAAGACAATCTCCTACCGGGGGATATTCTCAGCGGAGTTCAAGCGCGACCAGCGCGACAACACCCCGAGGCTGCTGGAGATCAATACGCGTCCCTGGTGGTACATCTGGTTCGCCGAACGTTGCGGCATCTCGATGGCCCGGATGGCCTACGCCGACGCTCTCAGTCGGGAAGTCGTGCCGCAGGAAAGCTACTCGATCGGCACATTTATGGTCTATCCCCCGACCGATTTCGAAGCCTGCCGAACCGCAATGAAGACGGGAGAACTCTCCCCGACGAAATGGATCGGCGACTGGATAAAAGCGAAACAAGCTGTTTTCTGGATCGGTGATCCATTACCTTCCATCTGGTGGTTTGTCCGGGAGGTATGGAGATCTCTGAAACGACGACTCAGCGGCAAGCGAGTCGCTCCGCCGGGTGGCGACCGGGGCTCCCTCACCGGTTCCGGGAATTGAAGCGAGCAACAATCGAGTTGATTGAGCGATTGAATGTCTGAAAAGTTTACGACCAAACTATTGAGCGCCGAGGACTACCCGGCCTGGAACAAGCTGGTGACGGAGTCGGCTACCGGAAGCATCTACGCCCGTCCCGAGTACCTTGATATTCTTTGCAGTGCAACCGACGGGAAGTTCGAGATTCATGGAATCTTTCGTAAAGGCGCCCTTGTCGGCGGCATTCCCCTCTACTGGCAAACGGGGCGTGCCGGCAGAGTTCTGACGAACCGCCTGTTGCTCTACTACAATGGTCTGGTCGTCGCCGAATCAGAGAGCCGTTCTCCCGCCAAACAGCAGTCACTGATGATCGGCTGCCAATCCGCAGCCAGCCAGCTGGTAAAGTCACTCGGTTTCGATTCCGTAACAATCCATAGTCGAGTATTGGAGGACTCCCGCGCCTTCCGTGAGGATGGCTGGCATGTCCGGCCACACTACACGCTCACAGTTGAATTGCACGACCTGGATGAATGCTGGAGTCGGATTGACCACAATCTTCAGCGCCTGATCCGGCGCAGCGAATCGAAGGGAATAACGGCTACAGTCGACAACGACTTCGATCAGTTTTTTCAGCAGCATGAATCGCTCTGTCAGAAAAAATCGCTCCCGCTCTATCTGCCAAAGGACAAGTTCAAGACCTTCTTCGAGCGCCTGCGCGAACTCGAATTCTGCAGCATACTGCATGCTCGCACCCAGGATGGTCGCTCTATCGCTTCACTCTTTATCCTGGCCGATCAACACCCCACCACCCATACGGTCGTGGCTGCCTCCGATGCGGAGTCGCACGATGCCGGCGCGGCCGCGCAGATTCGCTGGGAGTCGTTCAAGTATCTTTCTGGTAAAGGCTATAAAGAAAACGACCTCACCGATGCCTCGCTTAACAGCGTTACGCGCTTCAAGAGCCAGCTCGGCGGTCGTCTGCAACAAAACCTGGTGCTGACTTTGGACCCGTCGAAAAAGTATCGCCGATCGCTGATGCTGTCACGCCTCAAGAGCAGGCTGCTGGGCGGCTGATCAGCCGTGGGTTCACTCGGAGCTATGACTACAATCCCCGCAAACACAACCGGTGCTCGGACAATAGTGGCGCTACTGCGACACCTCAGGATCGACACCATCTTCGGCATGCCCGGGACGCAAACCGTTCCACTCTACGAGGAACTGCGCAAATCAGACCTGCACGTCGTTCTCGTTACCCACGAAGCTGCCGCCACTTTTATGGCTAACGGCTACTTTCGGTCCTCCGGAAGACTCTCTGCAGTCATCACGATCGGCGGCCCCGGCTTCACCAATACCCTCACCGGGATGGCCGAAGCGCGCCACGACTCAGCCGCATTTCTGCAGATCGTCGTGACCTCGCCACCTTCCGGGGAACGCGCCTTCAATCTCCAGGAAATCAACATCCCCGCGATTGCCTCTCCTCTGGTGAAGCAGGTCTTTTCGGTAACCGAGGCACACGAGTTCAAGTC
>JBECKX010000045.1:0-42563 GCA_040235515.1 Candidatus Zixiibacteriota bacterium | reverse complement strand
GAGCTGTCGTGATCGCGGTGGATGGTGCCCTCCAACTTTTCGAGCGGTTGGATGTGCGGCCGAGCATCATCCTGGGAGACTTCGATTCGGTCTCGGCGGCGACTTTAGGCAAGTTCGCCGGAATCGAGCGTGTGGAATTCCCGCCGGAAAAAGATGCCACGGATGGTGAGCTTGCGGTGCGCCATGCCCTCGAAGCCGGCTGTCGTGAGATCGAGATTTTCGGGGCGATCGATACGCGCTTCGAAACCGACCACCTGCTCGCGAATATTTTCCTGCTCAAGCTTATCCATGACCACGCAACCGAATCGGCACGAAAAATTACCGCGCGGCTGACTGATCATCGCCAGCATATATATTTCATTCTTGATAGCACAGTGGAGCTGAAGGGTCGTGAACGGAATATCTTTTCCATCATCCCGCTCAGCGAAACGAGCGCCATTACCACGAGTGGTGCAAAGTGGGAACTGTCACAGTTTCAGGTTCGAAGCGGCTCCAGCCTGCCGCTTCGAAACGAGTTCTTGGGCCAGACGGTTCGGATCTCAGTAGAGGGTCAAGTGATCGTAGTCCATCGCCACAGCGACTGAGAGTCGCTCGAATCCTCCCATGCAGCTTATTCTTTATAGAAGCTTACATTGTCTATGTGTAGCGAGAAATTCTCCAATGGCCCTCCGACCGTAACGAAGTGAATCCCTTCAACATCACTTCCTGTCCACGGTACTTTGGCGCCATAAGGCATCTGCTTGAATCCCCTGAAGGGAATTTTGTATTCGTGCCATTCACCGGCCGGCGGAGCGAATGCAAACCCGTAGTACATGTAGTCGGTGATCGACGCGGTCGGCAAATCGACCCGGTAGGTATTGCCATCCCCCATCGCCCAGAAGCTGATACCCTTAAAGCCGGAGAGATCGTAGAGCACTTCTTCGTCGCGCCAGAACCTGGTGGCCGCGAGCGAGAACATCACATACGGATTCTGGCCGACCTGCACACTCCCACTCAAATGGAGTGAGTGTCCGGAGCCACCGGCGCCGACAGAATCGATACTGACTACGACTGTCGATTTCCCACCTTCCACAATCGTGTCGCTGACTCCGACCCAGCCGAAAGTTGGATGAGGGTGTTCACCCTCGAAGTCTATGGTAACCGCTTCCGGTACCACGGTCTGCCTGGTCGGCGCTGCTTGCTGCGCCGAATCCTGCTTAGCAGCATCTTCCTGTGCCAGCAGGCTGATCGAAACCAGCACGAGACAGCACATGATCACGACATTCAATACTGTAATCGTTCGTCTCTTCATTCCAGAAATTCCTTCCACTATTTTCACCGCTATATACTTGACCGGCATCTGAATCCGTTCTTTCCCTTAGTTACCAACGGAGCTACCGCTGAGAAGATGCGGATAAGTGAATCCTTTGCCGCCGGTATAGATCGATTCATCCATCTCGAACGGAATTTCGAGACTCGATGTCGAGATCACCGACTCTACCGTGATCTTCAACAAGGGTCCGAAATCGCCGAACTTGATCGGATTCGCGGAGCTGAACTCGAAGAACCCATCCTCGTCAGGCGCCGACGCTGTCCAGCCGGAGATCAAGCCTCCCTCTGCGGCGGCAATCGGAGTGAGAGTGATCGGTTTGTCGGTGTCGAGCTTAAACCGCAAACGATTGATATTGCGCGGAAAATGCTGCGCGCGCAGGACGACCTCCAGTACGTTCCCATTCAGGGTCGGTGTGTCGAACGTCAACACGCCGATACGGTCATCGCCGAATACGCTGCCAAGATTGAGCGTGCGGGTGATCGAACCGTTCCAGCCATTCTGGCTGAACTTGATTGTCACCTCATAGGTGCCTTCTCGGCGCAACGTGATATAACTCAGCTTGTAGTGTCCACCCAGGTCGCTGCGGACTTGATCAAGCTCGCGCTGGAACGCGACGATGTCGGCGGCGCCATAGTATTCGCCCTGCGTTTGATTGGTAATCTGGGTGAGCTGCGACTGATTGCTGACAAAACCTGTGCCGATGATGAAGATGTTGACCCTCCGCTCTTTGGCGAGCGTAATGATACTTTGCGGGGTCTTGATCGACGAGGTTTCTCGTCCATCAGTCAAGACAACCAGGGTTCGTTGTTTGTCGGGGCTGTCATCAGCCGGAAACTGCAGGACGGCATCATAGATCGCGTCCCACACCGCTGAGGACCCGTTATCTACTTGCTGAGACAGGAACTGGTCGAGGGCCTGATGCAACGCGCTGCGGCTGGATACGAAATCGGAAATCAAGCCGGCGCTGATATTGCGGTCGTGATACTCCATGAGCGCCATGCGATGACTCTCGGCGAGGTCATTGATGATATCGCGGGCCCAGGCGACCTCCAGTTCGAGCGCCGAGAGGGTATCTTTGCTCCAGCTGGCCATGCTATTGGTGAAATCGAGCAGCAACAGCAGGTCCAACTCCAGACTGGCCGCAGGATGAACGAAATAGGAAGTCTCCGTTACATCGATTGCCTGATTATTCTCCAGCACGGTGAATGGATCCGAGAGCTTGCCGCTGGAGAGGTTGAGTGCGTGATTATCAACATCGGTCAGACGAAAGCTGAATTGAACCTGGGAAGGTACACGTAGTGTGGTCTCGACATCCTTGAACAGGACGTCACGAGAGGCAGGTGTAGTAGGTGCGGGGTTGAACTTGCCGTCGTTCTCGCTGCAGCCGCAGAAGCCGAGAGCCACAAAGGCAACCGCCACAGCAGCGGCTAGCCGGACCGCCTTCAACACCGCGGAACGGTGGATTAAAGCATTCATTTTCGATCTCCTCCGCCTGAACACTATCAACCGGGGAGTTGAAAATCAACAAAAGTTTCGCTGGTGGCGAGGGTTACTTGCGGGCAAGTCCATAGATCAGGTAGCGCCAGCTTCGGGGAATGAGGGGTCGGATGACTGAATCAAGCTGTGCCAGAACACGGCGCTGTCCTTCGCTTCTGCCGAGCAACGCTGCAAAACCTCGGGTATCATAGCTGGCTTCGGCAAACGGGCTGAGTAATCGATCGAACTCGCCGGTGTTGAAGTAGTAGTAGTGTTTCGCCCAGGGAACGAATTTCTTCCGCAAAAACGAATGCATGCGGCTGCCGGAAAGATTCTCGGCGAAGAGAAAATACCCGCCCGGCTTCAACACTCGGTGGGCTTCCGCAACCGCACTCTCAGCAACGGCGAAGTTGCCGTCACGCGCCGCCGAACCGAGCACTGACTTGCATCCGACCAGCGATTTTGAATTTGATTTGAAGGGTAAAGTGGCTGCGTTGGCCTGCAGGTAGGTAATACGTCTACCCTCTTCGTACCTATTATGTACCGGGGCGCTCAAGTGGGCCGGATTGGGTAGATCACTGCAGACAACATTCGCCCCATGCAGGGCGAAGAGCAATGACAACCCACCGGCATGCGCACCGATTTCGAGGCAATGATCACGCTCTTTGACCTGCTGCAGCACGGGGCTCCAGTGGTGCAACGCATGTTTCCAAGTTCCTGCGTCCCATCCGATTATATCATCTATCATCTGATCACTGTACTTCATATCAGCCATCAATATTTAAGTGAATATTCTTTGAGCACCGGGTCGCCACTACTGCACTTACCTTATACGTCGGCAGAGAACAATTTTTGAGAGACTGTATCAGTCGACTCAATCCACTTTCGCATCACGGGTCGATCAAGCCAACTTTATTTGCGAAAAAAAGCACAAAGGCAGCAAGTTTGTGTTGAAGATAAATTCCTATCAACGTATTATCTGCGTGCTAATTTAGGAGTAGTATAAGTTCAGGCGTGTTTTAGTGGGGTTTATAGGTTCGGGGCTTAGCAGAACTCCCTTCACCGCCAGCAATGAACTCGCACCTTGGAAACTTAGTGAAGGACTAGAGAATGAAATTTACTCGTCTTCATCCTTGGACAGACGAAGTACGGGAAGCCGAGAAGATACTTGAGGAGTTCGCTCCGCAGGTAAGTACGAAGCCTGAGAAGACTACGTTCCGACTTGTTGGTGGAGTTGATGTAGCATATTCGAAGCGCGACGACACCGGTTTCGCCACAGTGGTAGTGATGAAAGTTCCCGAGATGGAACTTGTCGAAAAAGTGCGGGCTCAGGAACAGATCACTTTCCCGTTCACTCCGGGACTTTTTTATTTCCGCGAAGGACCCGTGATCAGCAAGGCCCTGTCACGACTCAAGATCGTTCCCGATTGCTTTATCTTCGATGGGCATGGTATCGACCACCCGAAGGGTGTTGGCATGGCATCAATGATGGGATTGATGCTTAAGGTGCCGACGATCGGTTGTTCCAAAAAACTGCTGACCGGAAAACCGGAGATGCTTGGCAACGAGGTTGGTGAAGCCTCACCGGTGTATCGCGGTAACGAGATAGTGGCACAGGCACTGCGGTCCCGCGAAGGTGTCAAGCCGCTGTTCGTCTCACCGGGTCACATGATCGACCTGGAGACCTCCGTCAAAACCGTTGTTGATCTATTGCGCGGTTACCGACTTCCGGAGCCCCTCAGGCTGGCACACGTAATGGTGAACAAGCAGCGACGCAACTACGATAACAGCCTGCAAGGCAAGTCGTAGGTTTCGATCCGGGGAAGCTCAGAACAACGGGACCCGTCGGCTGTAACAGGGGTTCGTTAACGATCTACTCGTGCCGGAGCAGCAGCCGGCCCCGTGGCCGGAAACGCAGACAAGCAAACGACCCGCTTACTCAATGGTAAGCGGGTCGCTTTGTTTCTGTGCGCAGCGCAATAGAGAACGCTGACCGGAACGATGGCCTGATCAGTTGCTGGCGATCGGGATGTTGCAACTGTTACAGACACCATCCAGCATCTGCCAGAGGGCCCTGGCGGCTTTGCCTGTGGAATCGAGCGCCTGGGCGTCGTCATCCTCAGTCTCGTTGAGCGTGTTCATAACATTGACCCACGTCTTCGTGTGCTCAATGTCTGCGACCATGTGCTCGCGGAAAAACCGAAGCGCCTCCTCGCTGCGGATGCCGTAATGCTTCTTGAGACCAAACATCTTCGTCTCGGAAATCTCCGGGATGCGTGATTCGTAGGCGTACATCGCAGCGGCCCCGACCGCGGCATTCGAAGCGCGACAAAGATTGCGATAGGTCAGAAGCAGCTTGCGGGTCTCCGGCGACGGCTCGGCGGCTGACAGCTCCTCGGAAGTCAGTCCGATCCCGTTTGCAAACCACACCCAGAGGTCCTCATGCGGAACCATATTCTCGCCGCCGGTCTCCTCCTCGACCAGATTATCAAGGATATCGAGTCGCAGGGATTGGTTGCGGCAGTTGGAGTGAATTGCGCTGACGAGTGTCGGTACTTCTTTCACGAAGTGGTAATACTGCTGGGCGTAGACCTGTAAATCCTGCAGAGAGAGTGTCCCTTCATTCCAGCGTTGGTAGAATGGGTGCTTCAGCAGATCGAACTGATCCACGCGTTCGTTGAGTTGGGCAATTAGTGAATTTTTCATACGCTATTAATTACGACATCCTTCTTTTTCTATTTGATGTCAAAGTAAGGTGAACGTAGATTTTATTGGTTCAGGTTGAAATATAGAGAATTTGGATCGAGAATCAAAATCCTACGTTGCTCTCGGCTCTGAATTTTCCTCTCAACAACTCGAACATCCGGCGCAGCTCATTGTCGGACCCCACCAGCCGCCTGCTCTGCTCCATGATCGAGGCAATCGCCTCACGCGGTACCTTTACCTTCTTGCCGGGATCAAGCAGATCGGCATTGTCATACGCTTCTCCGAGAGTTGCTATTGCAAACAGCAGAGACCAGAGGTTGAAGAGACGAATCTGCGCCTGGTCGGCCGGGATCGCAAGCGTGTAGCGGAGTGCGTCCTCGAGGTGGTCGGCGGTAAGCAGGATCAGTTTATTCAGGACTCCCAGCACCGCTGATCGTCGGCTCTCAGCGAGCAGTTCCCGGGGCGAAGCGCCCGCTGCTTGCAGCATCACCGCGGGGATATAGCACCAGCCACGCTGATAGTCACTTGCGCAATCCTTGATGATATTGGTCATTTGCAGACCGAGTGCGAACGAAATCTCGTGCCGCTCCAGTTCCGCCCGCGACTCGACCGGGAGTTGATCGATCGCCGCCGAAAACAGTCTGGTGAGCATTTTTCCAACGGTTCCGGCGACGTAGTAGCAATACTGCTCCAATTCCTGCAGCGAAGTGAGGCAGCGGAGGGAACCACTCACTGCTGACTTCTCAAGCAGGGTTTCCCGCATGCCATCCGCCATCTCGATCACGCATGCGGAGATCGCGTCCCGGGAGTGAGGCTGGAGCGACTGATACAGGGTGAAGACTTTATCACAATTTGCGATCAGATCCAGCTCGTGGTCGTGCGTATCGATTGTACCCCATGAATCTCGCCACTCGGCGACCGCGGCAGGGATAATCTCTCCACCGGCGAAGAGGTCGCGATACCCGAGCAAGAGTGAGGCTTGAGTCTCAGGCGAGAGCGACTCAGAATCTTCGACGGTATCGACGATTCGACAGAAGAGATAGGCGGCCAACACCGCACGGTATAGTTCCCCCTGCAGCACCTTGATATTCAGCGCAAAGGTACGCGAAACGTGGGGAAGTATATGCTCACAGTAGTGCAGCGCCGCCGTGAGATTGGCATTCGGGTCGGGAGGTTGGTGTTTCACAGTGAGTTCAGGGTACGAAATTGGGGTTGAAAATAAAGCTGTTTTTGGCTGAAGGTGGTGGTTTGATGCCCCCACGCCTACAATTCAAACGATTGGTCCATCTCGGGAATGACGGCGTCCCAGCCGCGTTCGTTGTGCAGGTGCGCCTGCATCGCTTCCGACTGAGATTTCTCGCCATGTGTCACGAAGACCCGCTGCGGTTTTTCGGTGATCGGCTCCAACCAGTGGAGCAGTTCGAAGTAATCCGCGTGGCCTGAGAGCCCGTGAAACTGCACGATTCTGGCATTGACCGGTATCGGCTGTTTGTGGATATAGAGCATCTCCGCACCATCGACCAGTTTCCTGCCAAGGGTGCCTTCAGCCATGAATCCCACCAATGCAACGGTGGTTGTTGGATCAGGCAGCCGGTTGATCATGTGATGGAGGATTCGTCCGCCCGTCATCATTCCGGAAGCACTCATGATGATTGCCGGCCCTTTCAGGCCGTTGAGTCGCTGCGACGACTTGCGGGTTCGGTGCATCTCAACATACTCACCGTTCAACACCTGCTTTGCGCCGCCCAGTTTCATCAGGTCGGCTTGATGGTACTCAGGATAGCGCATATAGATTTCCGTGGCAGCAATCGCCATCGGCGAATCGATATGAATATTTATGGGCGGAATGAACTCGCGCTCGATCAGGCGATAGATCATGTAGGTGATCTGCTGAGTGCGTCCGATTGAGAACGCCGGAATCAGCAGCACACTCTTCTGCTCGAAGATCTCCTTAACGATCTCCTCGAAGGAGGTCATCGCATCTTCGGCCGGATGGATACGGCCACCATAGGTGGACTCACAGACCAGGTAGTCACACTTCGGAGGCTCGGTGGGGCTCTTGGTCAGCGGCGCACCATAGCGACCGACATCACCTGAGAAAAGGATCGTCTTTCTCTCTTTGCCGTCGTTCAATTCCAGTTCGACCATCGCGGCGCCAAGCAGGTGCCCGACGACATGATAGCGGTAGCGGAATTCGGTACCGATGGAGGTCCATTGGTCGAAGTCGACCTTTTTCAGTTGCTTGCGCGCCAATTCGGCGTCATCTGTGTCGAAGAGTGGCAGCACGACTTTGTGACGGGATGCCTTCTTCTTGCTGCGATACTCGGCATCTTCCATCTGAAGATGCGCCGCGTCCATCAGCGACACATGTGCCAGATCTACGGTCGGGGGAGTGGCATGGATCGGTCCGCGGTAACCCTCCTTCACGACCTTGGGCAAGAAACCGATATGGTCGATGTGTGCGTGGGTCAGGATAATCGCGGAGAGGCTGGTGACATCAAAGGGCACCGGCTCCCAGTTGCGCAGGCGCAGCTCGCGCGGCCCCTGAAACATCCCGCAGTCGATCAGTATGCGCTTGTCATTTACTTCTACGAGATACTTCGAGCCGGTGACGGTGCCCGCTGCACCGTGAAAGGTAATCTTCATCATATAGCGATATCCAGGTTAGGAGGGGTAGAGTGACAAGAACAGATGCCCACCAGTGGTTTTACTCCCGCTCTTCTTTTGGGACGGGCAGCACCAGGATCGGCACGTGTGATTGAGAGACGATTCTCTCGGCGTCCGAACCCTTGATCTTTTCCAGCAGATGATTGCGCCCGGAGGTAGTCAGTATGATCAAATCGCACTTTAGTTCCTCGGCCGTTTGCAGGATCTCCTCGTGCGGGTCCCCTTCCCGCAGCAGCGTTTCATGCTTGAGGTCGCTCCCGCCTGCACGTCGGAGTTCTTCCTCCAGAATCGCTTTGGCGGCTACGGCGATATCCTCTTCCTGCTCCAGAAAGTCATAGTGCGAGACGCGTAGCATCAGCATCTCTTTCTTGTCCATGAACTCAGGACGCACGTTGAGCAGCACCAACTCGGAGGAAAAGTGCTTGGCCAGTCGAACTCCATACTGCATCGCCAGCATGGAGGCTTCGCTCAGATCGCTTGGAATCATAATTCTATTAAACATGGTCCTGTTCCTCGTTTGCGCGGTGGCTCGGTTCTACCTCACAGCCGTCGTGACACAGATCCGCCGGCACGGCTTAGACGTAATAAATGAATGTCATCAAGATAAAGATCGGTGCCAAAATCGCAACCGCCCAGCCGATATAAGCGAAGAAACTCGGCATCGGAATGCGCGCTTCTTCAGCAATCGATCTTACCATGAAATTGGGGGCGTTGCCGATATAGCTGCAGGCACCGAAGAAAACGGCTCCTGACGAGATCGCAGTAAGGTCATGAATAAACGCTGTCGCAAGGTCTCCGGTGATCTGACCGGTCAAAATCGGTGTAACGTGACCCGGATTCAGTCCGAGATTCCCGAGTGAGAGATTGAAAAACGTCAGATAGGTGGGGGCGTTGTCGAGGAATGATGAGAGCGCACCGGTGATCCAGAAGTAACTCGCCTCGGAATCAACCGCCTTGATGATGGGTGCTGCCGCGCCATGCGGGCCCGCCTGCAGGATTTGCAGGGGAGCAACGATCGTCAGGAATATTCCAATGAACAGAAAACCAACTTCCTTGATCGGGAACCAGCTGAAACCATTCGCCTTGCGATACTCCTCCCTGGTTGTCCAGATGCTCAGGAAACCCATCAGCAAGATAAGTGCATCACGCAGCAGCGCGGCGGTTGTAAATCGAAAACCGAAGAGTCCGAATCCGCCGGAGTGCCAGTAACCGGAAATCAGGACGGCACAGATGATACCGAGCAGGAATAGGAAATTGTGTCCACCACTGATTCCGAGTTGTTCACGGGTCTGTGGCGCGGTCTCTTCCTGTTTATTACGATTCTCCTTCTTATATAGATAGCTATCGATGATGTAGTAGAGAATCAGCAGATACCCACCGACAACGATCAGCTTTGTCCACAGTCCCATCGTCCAGAAGAAGGGAACTCCCCGGAGGAAGCCGAGAAAGAGTGGCGGGTCACCGAGCGGCGTCAACAGGCCACCGGCGTTAGCCACCAGGAAGATAAAGAAAACGATCGTGTGGACTTGATAACGCCTTGAAGAATTAGCCCTGATTACGGGTCGGATCATCAGCATCGCCGCCCCGGTCGTTCCCATCCAGGATGCGAGTAGAGTCCCCACGAGCAGCAGGCCGATGTTCACCACCGGCTTGCCCACCATGGTTCCGCGCAGGTAAATCCCACCCGAAACAGTGAACAACCCCCACAACAGGATGATGAAGGGTAGATAGTCAAACACGACGATGTGAATGCTCTCGTGGAGCGCCACACCCTTATAAGCGATCAGGAATGGGATCGTAAAGAGCAGACCCCAGGCGAAGGCAATCTTGGGAAAGTGGTGGTGCCAGAAAACGGGCGCAAACATTGGAAAGAGCGCGATCGAAAGGAGAATACCCACAAACGGAATACAGCTCCAGAGGGGTAACTCCGAGCCAAGCTGTTCCTCGGCGTGCTCCTCTTCCTGGATTGTCACAGCTCGCTCCGCCTGCTTTTCAGCCTCGCGCTGCGCCACTTTCGCATCGTAAGCATCCTTCGAGCGAGCGGCAGTAGCCGCAGCTGTCGGGAGCGCGATGGAAAGCGTGACGCACGCCAGCAATGCAAAGATGACGATTCGCCAGCGGGCTAGTATCGGAGAACCTGCGATCATAAGTGGCGGGCAAGATAGAATTTCATAACTGGCTCGTCAAGCTGCAATACTTCATCAGTACTCCATAGTTCAACCTGGAGTCGGGAAGGTTTGTATCGATTTTCTAATGCTACGCGAGCCGGATCAAATCCTCCAGCCGATTTGTTGTGAGCTGTAACGATTTTGGCTATTATGCAGCGTGCTTGACGGTAATAATTCGGGTGAGCATCAAAGACGGCGTTTATTGCGCTGTGGAGGTTCTGAGCCGGTGCCGGAGAAAATCGAGACGGAAAAGTTTAATTCGTGACAGATGAGAAACTAACGAAAATGACAATGCATAGCAGTGGAAGCGAACTGGTAGTGTCGCTGAGGTCTCTACTGGGGGACGAGAAGGTTGTTGATAATCCCAGCGAGCTGGAGGCTGCATCGTTCGATGAGTCCACGCTGCCTCCGGCTACACCGGGTGCGATCGTACGCCCTGCCGGTGTTGGAGACATCTGCAAGACGGTGAAGTTCTGCCATGATCAGCGGGTTCCTGTTACCGTGCGGGCAGGGGGGAGCGCCCTGGAAGGGAGTACCATTCCGATTGAAGGGGGAATAGTGTTGGATCTGGCGGCGATGAACAAAGTGCTGCAGCTCTGGCCCGAGGATTTGCAGGTGCGCGTGGAACCGGGGATCATCTATGAAGACCTCAATGAGCAATTGAAGCGAGAATCGTTGTTTTTTCCGCCGTCGCCGGGCGGCAGTTCCGATCTGGCCACCATCGGGGGCATGGTTGCAACGAATGCCAGTGGGATTTACTCAGTGAAGTATGGCGGCACGCGCGATTTCGTATTGGCGATCGAGGTCGTGGATGGGCGAGGCGAGATCCATCGCTTTGGCAATCGCGCTACGAAGCGCTCGTCCGGCTATAACCTGATCGACCTCGTGGCCGGCTCAGAGGGCACGCTGGCGGTCATAACTGCCATCACCCTGAAGCTACGGGGAATCCCCGAGGGCACGCGCAAGCTTGCCTACCAGTTTGCCAATGACGTCGACGCTGCCACCGCTGTCTCCGAGATGATGCGCTACGGACTTGATCTTGCCGCGGTTGAATTCCTCGACAGCCGCGTCATCGAGGCACTCAATCAGCTCAACAACTATGGTCTCAAAGAGACACCGGCGCTGTTCCTGGAGATCCATGGCGCCGAAGCCGTGCTGAATTCGACGCAGGAACTCGCTGAGTCGGTGGTTGAGGAGATAGGGGGTAGCCCGCTTCAGATCCCATCCGGCGAGAACCCGTGGGAGATCCGTCATCATGTCACCAATTCGATCAAGCATCGCAAACCGGGGTATACGATCATTCGCAATGATGCCGCCTTCCCGATTTCCCGGCTCCCTGAGATGATCAAGTACTGCAACCAGCTGAGCGAAGAGTCGGGGCTGTTGATCCATGCGTTCGGGCATGTTGGAATGGGGTTGCTCCATGCTCTGATTCTCGCTCGTCGCGACGATGAAGCGGAGTGGCAGCTCGGGCAGGAAGTAAACCGCAAGATAGTGCAGAAAGCGATCGACCTGGAAGGGACGATCTCCGGCGAACATGGTATCGGCTTGGGGCACAGGGAGATGTTCGAGCGCGAACACGCTTCCTCGTTGGAGTTGATGCGACAGATCAAGCGAGCATTTGATCCGGCCGGCATACTCAACCCGGGGAAGATCTTCAGATAAGCAAGGCCCGCGCCACCCAACTCCTTGTCGTCCAATCAGTTTACGGGCGCGTGAACTCGCCAGAGTTGACTTGACAGGTCCACACTAAGTCGTTATATTTTAACGAACTATTATCTCATGCCCTATACCGTAGTACCACAGACCTAACCCTCTAATGGAGAAAGAGCCTGATACCATGAAGCTATCGGACTATGTATGCCGCGCTGTCTGCCGCACTTTTCCAATTGGTCTGATCATCCTGCTGATTTGCGTTGTCGTCGTGCCGACCGCAATGGCAGCCGATCAGGTGAAGAAGCCGGCCGACCTGGATCAGAGACTGCAGTACATTGACGACGAGATTGTAAAGTCATACCTGAATTCCTTCGGCGTCGACTGGTGCCAGACCCAGGTGCAATGGGAGCAAAAGGAAGGCGCTTCGGCGCGCGCCTGCGCTCAGCAGGGGCCGTGCGACGACCCGGTCACCCGTGACGCAAATATTCCCGGCTCCGAAGACCCGCCGACATACATCAAGTTGTTCATTAATGTACTGGCCAACGATGATGGCTCCAACCAGGCCGCATCCGAGAGCGCTGTACAGGCTCAAGTCGCGACCCTCAACGCTCGTTATGCTCCGTTCAAAGTTCAATTCTCATACCAGTGGCGAGTAGTCAAGTCGACGGCTTGGCGCAACTACACCGACAATGAAGAATTTGCCATGAAGAGTGCCAGCGCGGTGCAGCCTGATTCATTTTTGAATGTCTACGTGACAAACATCAATGAGGGCTACATCGGAATCGGCACGTTCCCGTGGGACAACGACGCCCTGACCATCATGGGAGGGACAATCGTCGATGACAACTACTTCGGGGCCAATCAGCAGACCGCAACGCATGAAATCGGGCATTGCCTCGGCCTGTGGCATACCCACCACGGCGTGTACGAGGTGACCCAGTGTGGTCCCTGCTACGAGCGTGCCGATGGTCTCGATGGTGATGTCACCGGCGACCTGTGCTCCGATACCGATCCGACACCGCGTAACTTCAACTGCGCTCCCCCCGGCGGCACCGATGTTTGCTCCGGGACAGCGTGGGGAACGACCGACACGCAGAACTACATGGGTTATGCGCCCGACTTCTGCCTGACCGAGTTCTCCACTCAGCAGGCGGGACGTATGCATTGTTGGATCAATGACAAATTGCTGGGATGGTTGGAGTGTGGTACGTCGACACCATTCCTTGCCACCAAGGGCGCTCCGCTGGCTGACAGCGACGGCGACGGCTGGGATGATTCGGAAGACAATTGTCCTTCCACTTATAATCCGTGTCAGGAAGATGTCGATGAGGATGGTCTCGGTGATGTTTGTGATCCGGACATCGATGACGACGGCGTACTGAACGCTTCAGACAACTGTCCGTTCGCTTCGAACGCATCGCAGACCAATAGCGACGCTGACAGCTATGGCGACGTTTGCGACAACTGCCCCTCCGTCGACAACGAAGATCAGGCCGATCTGGATGAGGACGGCGTCGGCGACGAGTGCGATACCTGCACCGACAGCGATGGCGATGGCTATGCCGATCCGGGGTATCCGGCAAGCACGTGCCCGACAGACAATTGTCCCGACACACCGAACGCCTCCCAGGCGGATGCGGATGGTGACAACGTCGGCGATCTCTGCGACAACTGCTTGAACACACCCAATCCGTTGCAGTATGATGAAAACTCCGACGGCGTCGGGGATGCCTGCGACGGACAACTGCATATTCAGTCATACAGCCTGCCTGATGCCTATCTCGGAGAACCATACTTCTTCCAGTTCACCGCGGTAGGTGGCACGCAGCCCTATAGCTGGTCCCTGTTCGGTGGCGATATTCCGTTCGGAACCACTTTCAACGGCGGCGCCACCGGCACGCTGACAGGCACGCCTTCATTCAAGGCAGACTATTTCTTTACCGTGATCTGTAATGACGCTCTCCTGCAAAAGGCCGACACGCTGGCCGTGCAGGTAAGCGTGGTAGACCCGCCCGCGCCGGAATACCTTTGTGGTGACGCGGATGGCAGCGAAGCGATCGCAATTTCGGACGCTGTTTATATCGTCAACTTCATCTTCGGCGGTGGCCCTGCGCCTGATCCGCCTGAAGCGGGAGACGCTGACTGTAGCGGTAATGTCGGTATTGGCGACGCCGTGTACATCATTAACTACATCTTCGGTGGCGGTCCGGCGCCCTGCCTGGCCTGCCCCCAATAGCTTAACTATCGACCGGGCGTGGTTAGTGATCGCTAACGGCGGCGGCGTGCGGTTTAATTAGTCCGAATCTGGCATTGACACCCCGCGTTAACATAATGCGCGGAGTGTCCGATCCTCTTAAGGCAGCTTAGAAGCGGTCGCACCACGTGCGGTGGGCAATTGAGGGTTGACAAAATGGAGCCCTGTGGCTTAATTGAATATGTAGCACATCTACTAAAATACTGATCGAATACTGATCGTAACCACAACCAATAATCAGTGAGTAGCCCTATCATGTTAATTGTCAAGAAGATGCTAAGCCTCTCGGTTGGTCTTTGCCTTCTGGTATCTCTCGTTGTCGGGATCGGTACCGCGAAGGCAGAGCAGCTAGCCGACTCGGAGACGGTACTTCAAGAACTGAAGGAACACCCGGAGGATTTTCAGGAGATCGTCCGCAAGTACCAGGTTTCCTGGTGCGGCACTATGGAGAAGGCCGCGGAGTTGCGTGCCGGTGATGAGAACTACCGCAGCGATCCCAATGCCTGCTCGCTTGAGGGTGCCTGCGATATCGCGACCAATCGCGATCAGTACCTTCCCGATCCGCAGCAGGAAGTCTATTGGATCAGAGTAATCTGGCATATTTTCCACGAGAATGACGGTTCGAATGCCGCGGCTTCGGAAAGCGAAGTGAATACCGTGTTCAATGCGCTGCAGGCGCGTTATGCATCAGCCGGGATTCAGTTCATCAACCAGGGGATTCTGCATCATAACAGCAGCCAGTATCGTGTGCTTTCCAGTTCCGAGGATTTCGGCATGAAGGCGACCTTCGGCAGTTCCGTTGGAACTCAGATCAACATCTACATCACTGATATCGAGCAGACCAATCCCAATGGAACGGTGCTGGGCTACGCATACTTGCCTTGGGATCAAGCCGGCGCCACGCGCTTCGGCATCGTTTTGCATGCTCCGAGTTTCGGTCCGAGCAACTACACGACGACACATGAGATGGGACACTGTCTCGGCTTGTACCACACGCAGCGCGGTGTCGACGAAGTCTCGGCTTGCGGTAGCTGTTACGAATTTGCCGGCACACCGGCGGATGATCGCGGCGACTTGTGCTCCGATACCCCGCCGACCCCGACCAATTTCAACTGTGCTCCCCCCGGAGGCAACGATCCGTGTAACGGTCAGCCCTGGGGAGCGACTTCTCCCGAAAACGTCATGGGTTATTCCGGTTGTCCGACCCAGGTATTCTCCAACCAGCAGATTGCCCGTATGCGTTGCTGGAGCCAGTCGATCCTGGGATCATATCAGGATTATGATGTCGACGGTGACGGCGTCAACAACGGTGTCGACAATTGCCCGAACGCATCGAATGCATCCCAGACTGATGGTGACACCGATGGCGTGGGTGATGTGTGCGACAACTGTATCAGCACTCCGAACGCCGATCAGGCGGATGCGGATCTCGATGGCGTGGGTGATGCCTGCGATACCTGTACCGACACCGATGGTGACGGTTATGGCAACCCGGGATACGCGTTCAATACCTGCGACAGCGATAACTGTCCCGACAGCTCCAACGCCGATCAGGCGGACGCGGACACGGACGGCGTAGGCGACGCCTGCGACAATTGCCCGAGCGTATCCAACCCGACCCAGTCAGACCAGAACATGGACGGAGTGGGTGACCACTGCGACGGAAATGTCTACTGCTACGAAAACGACCCGCCGGATGGATACACGAATGTCGCGTACTCATTCCAGTTCCAGGCGGTTGGCGGTGTTCCGCCGTACACCTGGTCGCAGTTCGGTGGAGATCTGCCGTTCGGTTTGACCCTCAATGGTAGCACCGGTGAACTATCGGGAACTCCATCATTCCCATCAGACTACTTCTTCACCTTGAGAGTACTTGACTCAGACTCACCGCCGAATGCGGATACGGTTGACTTCAGTGTCTCCGTAACGGATCCGCCATACATCTGCGGTGATGCTGATGGTGGAGGCACAATTTCGATCGGTGACGCCGTCCATATCATCAATTACATCTTCGGTGGTGGACCGGCTCCAGACCCGGAGATCGCAGCTGATGCAGACTGCAGTGGCGCGGTATCGATTGGTGATGCTGTCTATCTGATCAACTTTATCTTCGGCGGTGGACCAGCCCCCTGTGCTACTTGCCCGTAAGGGGCAGCTCAGACAGGCAGGCTAATTAGAGCAGATTGCATTATAGCTGATTGCAGTTGATTGTATTAGCCGACGAAGAGTTAGCCATAATTGAGCAAGCGGGTATGACCGGGAGATTCCTCCAAGTCATACCCGCTTCTTTTTTGTATTCAACCAGGCTGCACGGTCGATTTGTCGGTCGATTTGTCCGCCGCTTCGCCTGCTGTTAGAATCTGATTCAGTTCTGCGAAATGGGGATATCTCCCCGGGAAAATCGGAATATCTCCGGTTTGGTGAGTGCCAGGTAGTCCTGCACGCTCATCACGACGGAGTTGGTCAGTGATCCGGCGTTGAAAGCGATTTTCTCATTGAGGAGAATCGACTCATCCACGAAGAGCTGAAACGGCAGGATTGGATCGCCGAAGGGGGGAACAGATCCCGGTTCCAGGCCGGTGAAATCGAAGAGTTCCTCCGCGGTGGCAAAACGAATTCGCTTCGCTTTGAGGTGCTTCTTGATCGCGCCGGAATCGAGTTTGAGGGCCGCGCTCAGCACGAAGAGCCGGAAAAGATCGTCGACTTTCAAGACGATGGCCTTGCCGCCGATTCGAACATCCTCACCGCGAGCTTCCGCAGATTCTTCCGATGTATAGGTTGGTTTATGCTGCACGTGCCGAAACGGGATTGAGTTGTGGGTCAGGTAGCTTCGGATGCTTTCGAAAATCGCTTCGCTCATCGGTTTGTCCTTTCAATCTCTTACTCCCGGTCCTGATACGATTATAACGCTCAGATCAGCCGTCAAGTCAAATTGTTCGCTCTGGAGGCGTCAAAAACGCGTGTGAAATATGGAGGGGATAGAGGCATTTCGCCTTGCAAATGACATATCTCAACTTATATTATCCAGAGAAGATTACCCCCTGTACCCAACTCTATAGAGTTCTGATATTGCATCATTTTAGCACCGATGAGGACAACTTTCCCATGAAAAAACCCGCTATGGCTACGTTGCGGCGTATCGTCATATTGCTGCTGCTTGCCACATTTGTGACCACGATCAGCGCAGAGGCCGCCAACCAGTATTATTTCCGTTTTCAGATCAAAGACCGAAAGGAACTGGCGAGTCTCGACAAGAAGATCACCATTGACCGCTGTGCGCCGTGGGATGGACAGACCGTCTACGCCTACGCCAACGATCAGCAGTATGAAACCTTCCAGACCCTGGGAATTCCGTTTGAGCTGCTCACCAACCCGGGTGAGTTGCAGGAAGTTCGCATGAGTTCCACTGTGCGCGAGGCACAAGCGTGGGATTCATACCCGACCTTCGATGCTTACAAACAGATGATGGAGGACTTCGCGACGAACTACCCAACGCTCTGTGTGCTCGACACGATCGGTTACTCGGAACAGGGCAGGGAGTTGCTGGCGGTGAAGATATCGGACAACGCTACAACCGAGGAAGCGGAGCCGGAGGTGTTTTACACATCTTCGATGCATGGCGATGAGACTACAGGCTACGTTCTGATGCTGCGTCTGATCGATTCGCTGCTGGTTTCGTATGGGTCCGATGCCCGCATCACCGACATGGTTGACAACATGGAGATATTCATTAACCCGCTGGCTAACCCCGATGGTACCTACCGTGGCGGCAATAACACCGTCTTCGGGGCATGGCGCTACAACGCCAACGGAGTCGATATCAATCGCAATTTCCCTGACCCGCAGGATGGGCCGCACCCGGATGGCAACTCCTACCAGGACGAGACCCTGGCGATGATCGACTGGGCTGATCAACACAATTTCGTGATATCCGCCAATTTCCATGGCGGAACCGAAGTGGTCAACTATCCCTGGGATACGTGGGCTACCCTGCATGCGGATGACAGCTGGTACGTCTCAATCTCGCATAAGTATGCCGATACGGCTCAGGTGGCGTCACCCTCAGGATATATGGACGGCTTCACAGACGGTATCACGAACGGCTACGACTGGTACGAGGTGAATGGCGGCAGACAAGATATGATGAATTTCTGGTATCATTGCCGCGAGGTTACCATTGAACTCTCCGACACCAAGCTGCTTTCGGCTAGCCAGTTGCCGAATCACTGGAACTACAATCGGAAATCACTCCTCAGTTTCCTTGAGGAAGCCCGATACGGCATCACCGGCATCGTAACCAGTTCGTTGACCGGCCTGCCGCTTGAAGCGCTGGTCACGGTCGTTGGCCATGATACCGACTCGTCGCAGGTGCGCTGCGACGCTACCCACGGAGATTACCATCGTATGATCGGCCCGGGCAGCTGGACACTGGAGTTCTCGGCTCTTGGCTATGTCACACAGACGATCTCCGGCATCACTGTATTGAGCGGACAAACCACTGTACAAGACGTCCAGCTTGATCCGATCTCTACAGACCCGGTGCTGACACTCATTTCCGAGAGCGCCCCGACGGTAATCGATCCGGGCGACAATGTCGGCATGACCATTACGCTTCGCAATGATGGCGGCGGTGCGGCAACGGGCGTACAGGGCGTCCTTTCAACCGACGATTCGAATATCACGATCAATCAGCCGCTTTCCGGCTTCCCGACTATCGCAGAATTGGGCGGAACCGCGGTATCGCAGGGATCGTATTCCTTCTCAGTGTCATCCTCGACACCGACATATCATCAAGTTGACTTCCGACTTGATCTCACCGCCGACGGCGGCTATGTCGACAGTGCGTTCTTCAGCCTGACCATCGGGTTGGATGTTGAGGATTTCGAGACAGGTGATCTTTCACTTTACGACTGGCAGAGCACTGGCTCCGCACCGTGGAGCGTCGGTTCGTCAACGAGGTATGAAGGCACCTACGCGGCCGCTTCAGGCAACATCGGCAACAACCAGACTTCGCAGTTGAGCGTAACCGTAGAGGTTGCCCAGGCGGGACCGATTTCGTTCGAGGCCAAGGTTTCCTCCGAGAGCGGATTTGATTATCTCCGGTTCCTGATTGACGGTATCGAGAAAGAAAAGTGGTCAGGGGAGATGGACTGGACCGGGAAGTCATACTTCGTGTTTCCGGGCAGTCACACCTTCACCTGGCGCTATACCAAGGATCAGTCACAGGCCAACGGCAGTGACAAAGGCTGGGTTGACCTGATTGTATTCCCGGCACTCTCAGAGCCAACCGAACCGCTGGTTATTCTCACCGAGTCACTCCCGGACGGCTGGGTTGGCACCGCTTATAGCGAACAGTTGAGCGCGACCGGTGGCAGCGGCAATATCACGTGGTCCGATCTCAATGGTGACCTGGCCGGCACCGGCCTGACGCTGAGCAGCGGCGGTTTGGTTGCAGGAACACCGACCAGTTCCGGCCCCGTTCAGTTCACGGCCAGAGCCGCCGATGAGGGGACGCTTGAGGTTGACAAACAATACAGCATGCAGATGTTCCTCTGCGGGGATGCCGACGGCGGCGGAGCTGTAGCGATCAGCGACGCTGTGTTTGTGATTAATTTCATCTTCGGAGGAGGTCCGGCGCCGAGCCCTGAGGCATTGGCGGACGCCGATTGCTCAGGCACGGTCTCTATCGGTGATGCTGTTTACATCATTCAGTTTATCTTTGGCGGCGGTCCCGCACCGTGCGCCGGCTGCAAATAGAGTCTGATTCGGGGGATGATGACAGAACACGCAGGCTTACTGGAAGCGGTAAGCCAGGCGCAGTATATGAAAATTGATTCCGGCATTTGGCTGCCTGATACTGGCGTTGGAGAGGTGCTGGAACTTATAGGCAATATCGAGCCTGCCGCCGCTCCCCAGCAGCAGCCCGACGGCAAGGTGATCCCCGAATTGAAAATTGGTCGAGATGTTTCGCCCGGCGGCCACAATCCCACTGACATAGTGAAACCCCACTGCCCCCTCCAGATATGGTGTGGCGATTCGCCCGTGCCTGACCGGCTGAATCCTGAGCACCGGTGTTGCCCCCAGGTCAAGAAGCCTCTCTGAGTTGCTCCAATACCCGGCCATCAGTTCGGCGCTGGTAATGAGTTGCAGCCCGGAGAAAGCGGTCGAGAGTTTGGGGATGTTCCACCAGAGCGCCAGCCGCCCCAGCAGCATCTCATGATCGTAGCCATCAACTCCAAGTTCGACAGCAACGGCATCTATCGCCACGGCAGGGCTTGTCACAGACAAACAGGCGATACCGATGGAGATCATGTAGATCACCCATCGGCGGCGGCAGCGATTTTCTGATTTGGGACGCATAGATTACAAGTATATCGGGTGCAAGTCTACCGGCAACGGGCTTGAGCCGCATCGCGCGATCAGCCGGTGGCAGCACCGGAATTTCGTCTTGACACTCCACAGACTCACGCTATCTTCAATAGTGAAACTAAAAAGGCTTAGCTCTGCAACTGCTTAAGCCTCATTCCGTCATTAGCCCCCGGTAGAATCGGTTCACGTTCCGATTCGCGGGGCCGGTTGCCGCGCCGGTGGCTGTTCGACGGCGCCAAACATAACTTACATACGCTGAAAATTCATAACCCTTTACTTCGACGTAACGGTTCGAATTCAGAAGTATCGCGCGAATGAACCGATCGGGAGGAGATCATGCTTGCGTCCTGCAACCCTTTCAGTACCACTCACTACGGCAGTCGACGATTTGCAGTTGCCTGTCTGGCTTTTCTGCTGATTCTGTTTCCACTGCTTCTGGTTGATTCCCCGACCGCCGAAGCTGCCGTCCAGCAGCCTTTCTCGGTCTCACAACAGCCCTACGCGGATGCCGACCAGGTGTTGCGCACGCAACTTGCGAGCAATACCTATAACGCCCTCGCGCTGGGGCCGAAGAAGCAATTCCTCCAGCTGCCGATGCCCGGCGCTGAGGATGTTTTGCTGGAACTGGAACGATTCGAGATTACCACCGAGCAGACTCGCTTCGTACTTGGGAGTCTCTCCGGCAATCAGATTGTCCAGGGTCCGGATGTCGTGATGATGAAGGGTGGGATTGCCGGTGAGGAAACCTCGAGAGCATTTCTTGCGATCAGTTCTACGGGCATAACGCAGGGTTACGTTTCAGATGAAACGCACGGGACACGATTCATTTCAACTTCGCCGGAACAGGCTGCGCTCGGTTGGGACCGCACAGTAGTGATCTCCAATTCGGCGCCAGACATGGAACTCCCGGAGGGAGTGGAGTTTTGCGGTGTGACACCGCCGACCGATTTTCGTCCGGCCGAGCCGGCGGAAACTCAGGCGGTCGGTGATCCGCGGCACCGCCTGCTGCACCTGGCACTCGATTCGGATGTCGAGTACTACAACATCTTTGGTAACACGGCCGCGGCGTTCACGTATGCGCTCACCATGTTCGCGGCAATCAGCGACATCTACACCCGCGACTTCGACGTCAAGATAGTCATCGATTATATCAGACTCTGGCCGACAGGCGGGCAGCCGTTTGACTCAAGCGACCTGGCTGACATTTACAACTATTGGTTTACGAACGAAGACCCCTCCGCCTACAATGTCGTGCACCTGCTCTCGGGACGCCGCGATCTTTCCTTCGGTGGAATCGCTTACGTCGGTGGGACCTGTTTCCCGTCCTCAACCTATTCGATCGGTGGTTTCCTGAATGGCAGCTTCCCGAGCTCGCTCGATCTGCCGAGCAATGCCGCATGGGATGTCATCGTCTCAGCGCATGAGATCGGCCATAACTGCGGCACTTACCACACGCATGACGGCTACACTCCCACGATTGATGAGTGCGGCAACGGGATTCCGTCACGCGGAACTATCATGAGCTATTGCCACATTCATGTGGGCTATACGTCGATGACCGATCTGATCTTCCACCGCCGGGTGAGGGATCTGGTGAAGAGCGAGATCGTGGCGAATGGCTGTTTCGAGTTTGACTGCAACGATAACAACGTCTCCGACTCGATCGATATCGCGACCGGTTTCTCCATCGACTCGAACTCGAATGGGATTCCCGATGAGTGCGAGGATTGCAACAACAACGGCACCCTTGATCCCCAGGATATTCTGCTGGGCACTTCAACCGATGTAAACGGAAATGGCGTCCCGGACGAGTGCGAGACCGATTGTGATGCCGACAATGTGCCTGATGAGTGGGAGATTTTCAATAATCCATCCCTCGATATGAACGGGAACTACATTCTCGACTCATGCGATCCTGACTGCAACAACAATGGTTTCGTCGATTTCGACGAAATCGAGATCGGGCTTGCGGATGACTTCAACCGCAACACAATCCCCGATGACTGTGAGGACTGCAACGGCAATTTGATCCCAGACTGGATCGACCTTGACAGGCAACATAACCTGCTGGTCGCATCACAGTTGAACTACGTCCGAGAGTTCCACGAGCACAGCGGTTATCCGATTAAGAACTACACGGGCACCAACGGCACGCCGTACGACATTGTCACCGACGATGCCGGCTACTACTACGTAGCGAACTTCGCTGCGAATACGATCTACCGAGAGTCTCTTGCCAGCGGCGGCGGGGCTGTTTTCACCAGTGGACTCTCCGGTCCTGCCGGACTCGCCATCGGCCCCAACGGTAACCTGTTCGTGGCGAATCAGGGCTCGAACGAAGTTGTCGAAGTTGATATCTCCACCGGCGCGATTGTCGGGAGTTTCGTCACCGCCGGGTTGGGCGGACTGTCAACACCTTACGGCTTGACCTTCGGACCCAACGGCAACCTGTTCGTCACGAGTGAAGGCAATAACAGCATCATCGAGTATGATGGTACTACTGGCGCCCTGGTCGGTACATTCGTAACGTCCGGGTCGGGCGGGTTGAACGGTCCGCGAGACTGCCTCTTTGATCAGGATGACAATTTGATCGTCAGCAGCCACGATACCGATCAGTTGCTTCGTTACGACGGCTCGACCGGTGCCTTGATCGGCCAATTCAATGACCTGCAGGCCCCGTTCCAGCCATGGGGATTGGCGATGCGTCCCGATGGACACATTTTCGTCGCAGAGGATGCCATGGGCGGCAACGCGTCGCGCGTGATCGAATTCTTCCCGGATGGACGATATTACCGTCGCTTCGTCAGGGGTGAAAACAGCGGACTGACCAGGAATACCGGCATCGCATTCGTCCCGCCGAGCCCCAACGACTGCAACCAGAACGGGATACTCGACGCCTGCGATATTTCATCCGGCCAGTTTGCCGACAACAACAGCAATAGTGTCCTTGATATCTGCGAGACCGGTGATGCCGATGTCGACGGCATCCCGGACGGTATCGACAACTGCCCGTCTACCGCGAATGCCAATCAGGCAGACTACGACGGGGATGGGATTGGCGATCAATGCGACAACTGCTACAGGCTGGCCAATCCCGGACAGCTCGACAGCGACGGCGACGGTTTCGGTGATCCGTGCGACAACTGCCAGTCGATTTCGAATATCGATCAGACCGATAGTGACGCCGACGGACTCGGCGACGCCTGTGACGCGTGTCCCGCTGACCCGCTCAATGATGCCGATGGGGATGGCTTGTGCGCCGACGTCGACAATTGTCCTGCCATCGCCAATCCGGGGCAGGAGGATAGCGACGGTGACGGAATCGGGGATGCCTGCGACATCTGTCCGACAGACAACCTCAACGACATCGACCAGGATGGTTTCTGCGCTGACAACGACAACTGCCCCTCGATCCCGAACCCGGGACAGGGTGATGATGATGGCGATGGAGTCGGCAACGTCTGTGACAACTGTCCCAACGTCCCGAATCCGGGGCAGGAAGACACAAATCAAAATGGTGTGGGAGATGTTTGCGACTATATCTGTGGGGATGCTGACGGCGGCGGATCGGTTTCGATTGCCGATGCTGTCTATATCGTGAACTACATCTTCGGTGGTGGACCGGCACCAGATCCTGTCGAGGCAGGTGATGCTGACTGCAGCGGAGCGATCTCGATCTCGGACGCCGTGTTTATCATCAACTACATCTTCGGCGGCGGACCGGCTCCCTGCTCAACTTGTAAGTAGACAGATCAATTTGATCGCATTGCTAACAGGGCGAATCGACCTATCGATTCGTCCTGTTGCTATCTGCCGGACTGGCTTTGAAGCCGCGAGAGAGTATCGACCAGCGGGGATAGTTCCTCGGAGTGGTAGCCGCTCGTGATGCAATGATTGAAAGCAGCTATCGCGGCAGTGGTATCGCCAAGCTGAAGCCTGAGCGATCCCAGGCGGTAAAAGCTCTGCGGTTGATCGGGGGCGATCTGTGTCATCTGTTCATAAAGATCGGCCGCGGCTGCAAATTCCCGCTTCGCCGTTGCAGTGCTGGCATCCAGCGCCAGAAGCTGGAATCTGGCTTCGACATGCTTGTCATCCTCGGCGAGAATCTTTTCAAACCAGCCACGTGCAGAGTCATAATCCTCCAGTCGCAGTGCAATTCGAGCCAGCGCGAGGAAGATGCGTTCGCGTTCCGAGGTTCGAAGCGAAGGCAACTTGAGCGCGGCCTCGGCGACCCTGCGCGCCTGAACCAATCTTTCATCTGCAATCAGATAGGCCGCCAGCGCGCTGTACATGGAGGGCTCTCCCTGGCTGAAAACCAGGTCTTCAGCTTGACGCAGATACCTGCCAACGGTCGCTTCTCGATTGCGAAACGCATCACCGGCGGCGCAAAGCGAATATAGGGCATATAACTGAGCCAGCTTGGGGTCGCTGATCTCCAGCGGCACGCTGTTCGCCAGCGAGAGATTCGTTGCCGCTTGATCAGAGCTGACCGTCGGTGACAGCGTATACACCAAGCCAGTCGGGTAGAGATTGAGCCCGAAGTGGTGGAAATCGTTGTCATAGTTCATTGGCTCCTGCGCCATCACAACGGGGCGAGAACCCCGGTTGACAGCGGCACGGAGCAGTTGAGGAAAATAACCCCATCCCATCTCCGATGGAAGTGCCACATCGCGCTGCAATCGCACCAAAGTGGGTAGCTGTCCGTAAACTTCCATGTCGGGTCGCACATTCTCGGCGTACCGCAGGTAGAGTGTCGAGAAAGTCGAGTTATCGCTGCCGCAGAAGAGTACTCCGCCTCGCGGGACCCGTTCGAACAGGTCGCGCGCGTAGGTTTCCGCTTCGCGATTATCACTCAGGTTGCAGCTCGACCAGTTGCCGACCATGGCGCCAATCGCAAAGGCTGCCGCCAGCAGTGCGCCGGTTGCGGCCGCGAACTCACTTCTGCGCACAAGCACGGCGAGCAGCTCCGCCAGCCAGATCAGCAGGACCACGATCGCAGGAATGAAGTAGGGTTCGATGTCAGAGATGGCATAACTGGAGGTGAGCACGACATTCACGAGGACCACGCTGAGCAATGTAAGCGCCAGCTTCCTTGACCGCCTCAGTTGCGCCACGAACCCAAGCAGGGCGGGGATCAGCCAGGGGAGGAAATATTGTTCTCCCACCATCTGCCGGATCGTTCCGAGATATGCGGGGATGTCGTGCCAGCTGACGATCTCAACATAGCGCTGATATGCTTCTGCCAGGACCTGTTGCTTGAAACCGACCCACGACTGCGGATTATACCAGGTAAGCACCAACTCACTCTGCGCGCGCAGCCACAGGTAAAGGTAACTCGTGAGCGGCGCGAGAAATGCTGCCAGGCCGAGGAGAGCAAACCTCAATCTGATTGACTTCCAGCCGAGGATTGTAGCCAGCAGCAACGCCGGCACGAGTGCTGCAGCGGACAGGTGGTTGGCCAGCGCCAGGCCGAGCGCATACGCTCCCAGTAGGAAGTAACGTCGATCGCCAGCGGCCAATACTCTTGAGATCGAGTAGAGAACGACCACGATGAGCAACGCCGCGAGCGTGTGGACCTCAAATGCAGAGGCATGAAACCAGATTGCATGCGCAAATCCGAAAGCGACACCCATGCTGACTGCATAAATGGTTGGGATTATCCCATCACGCGGGATCAGCCTGCCAACGAAGCGGTAGAAAACGAAGGACGCAGTGGCTGCCAGCAGGGCGCTCAGGATGTTCAGCGCGACTATCGGGCGCAGGATTCCGAGTGCCTGGCTGAAGACTCGACCAAGCAATGTCAGAATCGGATAGCCGGGAGGGTGGGCTATCTGCAGTTGTGAAGCCGCCAGCGCCAGTTCTCCGGAATCACCGACATAGACGGTACGGCAGAGTGTGAACGCATAGACGACGAGCGTCACAACACAGACCGCGGCTCCCGCCAGAAAGTCATTCCGCTTCATGGGCGTAAGTATAGCAATTCTGAGCTACGACTCAATCGAAACCGAACAGGGGGCTTGTGCTTACAGTGAGTGGCTGCTGCCCGAACAATCAGCTTGCGTCAACGCGAGTTGGGTCGCGACGTTGAATTGCGACGATTGCCGGAGGGCCGCTTTTCTTTTCTGGCCCCGGCGTTAATCGCATTCTGCAAAGTCTTGGCGCGTTTCGGTCCGACACCTTTGACCTTTCGCAACGCATTCTCATCAGCCGTGATAATTGACCTCAGCGACCCGAACTTTTTCACGAGTGCTTCGGCCGCCTCCTCGGTGATCCCCGGGAGCGCGCAGAGCGACTTGATCTTGTAGTCCTCCGGCTCCCTGGAGTTTCCATTGGAGGTTTCCTCGCTTGGCTGCATCAATTTGGTCTGCGAATCATCCTCATCCTCGAGCACTTCCTCATGCACAGGTGCATATTCTGCCTGCTTCATGATCAGCGCGATATAACGCGCCGTTTCTTCGGCTGAGTTGGTGAAAATGATCGGGATGCGATTCATGATCGTCAGGTAGGTAATCCCCGCTCTTCCGGTAGTGGAGGCGGAAATCTTCGCGCCCGGCGTAAAGCCCTCGACCACGTACAGCGGATCGTGGAAATTGCGCTTGAACTCGGGAGCGGTGCGGTAGATCATCTTGTTGCTCAGGTCTGCCATGAAGTCATCGAGTGTCCGACGCACGATCGCGAATCGCCCGGCAATTATGTAGTCAGCGATCTTGAGATTACTGAAGCGGACACTTACTCCTTCAGACTCCAGATGCTCGATGATCTCCTGTCCCTTCTGCGACATACTGGTGATCAGAAGATTGTCTGACGCGGAGTTGTTGTTTTCAGTTGAAGGCATGCGTGCCTCCGGTGCTTAAGCGGATCATCGGTTCCTCAGGTGTTTACTAGTCGGCGATGGAGCAGAGAGAGTTCGAATTGGAATTTGACGTTTCGGACTAATCGCCGCAAAAAATCTAAACTGGTTCTATTGCCGTGCTGTATGGGTTAGAGCGTTTTGCCGGCCCGAAATGACAGCGAAGATAAATCCAATTAATGCGCTTTCGCCGTCGGCGCAAGTGAAATAATTAACAAGTGAAATAAATAACGAGCACCTTCGGGGCGAGACCGTCGGAGTGCAAGATGGATCAGGTTTTGCGCTCTTTCTTCTTCGCCGCCGGGAAGAGTACATTATTGAGGATCAGCCGATAGCCCGGCGAGTTCTTGTGTAGATTCAGATCGGTGGGCGGATCGCCGACCATGTGCTGGTAATCCTCCGGATCATGTCCGCCAAGATAGGTGAACGTGCCCTTGCCGAAATTGCCGTGAATATAGCGAACCTCATCCTGGCCATCGATCTCACCGAGCACAGTCACGAACTTCTTGAGCAACGACTTACGAAATGAGGTCGACTGGCCCATGAACCCCTTCACGGTACCCACATGATTCTGCACCAGCATGGTAGGCACCGGATCAAGCTTGGCCGAGAAATCGAATAACTGGAAGTAATCCAGCTCCGGGGAGGGCACATAACTCATCCGCTCAGGATAGGTGTCGATATCGGAGTGGCGATATTCGAGCGGGTTGACGGAGACTGTGAAATTCTCGAATGCCAGGCAGTTGTCGAAGTCGAGGTTGGCCTGGCAATTGGGATCAATCGGATCACCGTCGAATTCCGCAGGCACAATATCTGTGCCAATCGCGGCGAGCGCGATGTCGAACGTCTCCGGCGCCGAGCACATCGCGAAGAGGAAGCCCCCGCGGGCAACATAGTCCTCCACCGCTCTGGCGACCTGCAACTTCATCTCGGATACTTTGTTGTAGCCCAGCTTCTTGGCCATCTCCTCATTCGTGGCAACCTCCTGCTGATACCAGAGGGTGTTGCGGAAGGAATTGTAGAACTTGCCATACTGACCGGTAAAATCCTCGTGGTGGAGGTGGAGCCAGTCGTATTCGTCCAGCTTGCCGTCAAGCACCTCTTCGTCCCAGACGGTCTTGTACTCGATCTCGGCATATTCGAGCGCCATCGTTACGGCATCATCCCACGGCTCCTTGTTCGGCGGCGTGTAGATCGCTACGGCGGGCGGCTTCTCCAGCAGCACCGATTCCATGTTGTTGTCTTCGATGGTAGCCCGAATCAATCCTTCATCGCCGGCGCCGACCGATTCGAAAGTCACTCCGCGCAGCGCGCAGATATTCCGCAGACCGTCGAACGCGTTCATCATGAATGCTCCGCCCCGGTAATTCAGCAGCCATTCCACGTTTTGCCCCTGCTGTAAAGTCCAGTAGGCGACTCCGTAGGCTTTAAGGTGATTCGCCTGCTGACGGTCCATCGGGATCAATATCTTCTCCGCAAACAGGTTTCCTGTCGGCAGGAGAAGTATCGTTACCACCAGCAGAATGGCGGCGGTTGCTGCAACTCGTGGTGTTCTCACCTGGCATTCTCTTTCTTCATGAGCATTCGTATTCTAATCACTCTCTTTATACGAGAAAGGGAGCAGCACGCTCCATGATAGTTCAAATTATTCAAAGCCGGTGAGCTCAGTTCTGGTCCGGGTCGGTGTCGTGCTTTTCCTCCGATCTCTCAGAGCGCGCCTGCCGACGCAATCTCTCGAAGTGTTCGAGCCGCTCCTTGATGCGCTTCTCCAATCCTCGCTCCGTGGGATGGTAGAAGTTGCGGGTCTTGAGATCATCCGGCAGATCTGACTGTCCGGTAATGGCATCCTCAAAGTTGTGGGCGTACTGATAACCCTTGCCGTACCCGAACCCTTTCATTAGAGAGGTTGGTGCGTTGCGGATATGGTACGGGACCTCGTAGGCTGGCTCGTTCTCAACCGTGTTCATTACCTTCTTGTAGGCGGCGTAAACGGCATTCGATTTCGGCGCGGCGGCGAGGTAGATCACCACCTGTGCCAATGCCAGCTCTCCCTCGGGTGTGCCCAGCAGATGGTAGGTCTGACGGGCATTGAGCGCAAGCGAGAGCGCGTTGTTGTCGGCGAGGCCGATATCCTCCACCGCGAAGCGGATCAGACGCCGGGCGATGTAGAGCGGGTCCTCTCCGGCTGCCAGCATACGGGCCAGCCAATACAACCCGGCATCGGGATCGGAGTCACGAAGCGATTTATGCAGCGCGCTGATCAGGTTAAAATGTTCCTCGCCCGCCTTGTCATACAGCAGGACTTTCTTCTGCTGTACCTCCGTGATCTTGTCGATGGTGATCGTCGCCGACCCCTGCTCCCAGTTCTCGTCAGCCTCGCAGGCAACCTCCAGGAGGGTCAGCGCTTTACGGGCGTCGCCGCCACAAGACTGGATGATGTAGCTGCGGGCATCATCACTCAGTTCAACCTGCTTCTTTCCGAGTCCCTGCTCCGGGTCAGTAATGGCACGGTCGATAATCCTGCCGATCTGCTCAGTTTCCAGCGGCTTGAGGAGATAGACTTTGAGGCGAGAGAGAAGCGCACCGACGACTTCGAACGATGGGTTCTCGGTCGTGGCGCCAAGAAGGATGATCTTGCCCGATTCGACATAGGGGAGAAACGCATCCTGCTGGCTTTTGTTGAACCGGTGGATTTCGTCGACGAACAGGATAGTACGCCCGCCATAGAGAGCTTCTTCGCGCTCAGCTTCCGCCATCACCTTCTTGATCTCTTTGATGCCTGAAGTCACCGCCGAGAAGAATATGAATTTGTATTTGAGATGGATCGAAATCAAGTAGGCAAGCGTGGTCTTGCCCGACCCGGGTGGTCCCCAGAAGATCGCCGAGTGAATCTTGCCGCGATCGAGCAGGCTCCGCAGCGGCTTGCCCGGCGCCATGATCTCCTCCTGGCCCACGAAATCCGCCAGCTTGCGAGGACGCATCCTATCGGCAAGCGGTGCGTGTTTCCCCAGTTTCAGGAATCCGGATTCTTGTTCGAAAAGGTCGGACATGGGGATAATATAGGGCGGAGAAACTGGAGCGCAATGGCTCTATACGCCACCGGCGCTCTCCTGCCTTGACTTCCGTTAACGCTTCACTATTATTTGCCGACCTGAATAAGCAAAACAGTTCACCTGAGCCAGCGAGATTGTGTCGGTATGAGAGTAGCATTTCAAGGCGATCGCGGTTCCTATTCTGAGGAAGCGGCGCGGAGATTCTTCAACACTGATTTCGAGCCGATGCCGCTTGCGACCTTTGCAGCGGTCTACGATGCGGTTGAGCGTGGTGAGGCCGAGCGGGGAATCATTCCGATCGAGAATTCACTCGTCGGGAGTATCCACCAGAACTATGACTTGCTGCTCAAGCACCACCTCAAGATTGTCGGCGAACAAAACCTTCGTATCGAACACAATCTGATCGCGAATCCCGGTGCGACGCTCGCGAGCCTGACGGAAGTGCATTCGCATCCCGTGGCGCTGGGGCAATGCCAGGAGTTCCTCGATAAGCATCCACAATTGTCTGCGCAGGTTGCCTACGATACCGCCGGTGCAGTGAAACTGATCAAAGTACAACAGAAACAGGCCGCTGCGGCGATCGCCGGCAGGTTCGCGGCCGAATTGCACGGGATGCAGATCCTCGCGGAATCTATTCAGGATGAACCGGATAACTACACGCGGTTTCTGGTGCTCTCGAATCAGGTTGCAGACTACAGCGAGGATGCCAAGACTTCGATAGTCTTTGCGCTGAAAAACATCCCTGGAGTCCTGTTTAAGGCGCTCTCGGTATTCGCGTTGCGCGACCTTGATCTGACCAAGATCGAATCACGCCCGCTGCGCAAGAAAATGTGGCAGTACTATTTCTATCTGGATTTTGTAGGTCATATCGAGGATGAATCATCCAAGAACGCGATCGGGCATCTGCGCGAAATCACGACATTCCTCAAAATCCTCGGTTCGTACCCCGTCTCGCGCTCCGGGAACGAATAGCCTGCAGCAGGAGCAGAATCGTCCGGGAAAAGTGAACGTGAATCAGTCCGCAAATTATCTATATTGGCGCTATGTCGACCCGACGCATAACCAAGGCAAACCAGCACGCCAGAGTGCTGCTGCAGGATATCGCCGATTCCACCCGCTGGCTCTATGAGACTCCGCTGCTCGAGGATTATCCCCGGGATGACTTCGCGGCACTCTACGAACACCCGCACGCCCTGCGCAGAGACTACTTCGTCGGCTTCGAAAAACATATTCCGTTCGGCTACGTCGGCCTGCAGGTGGTTGACGAGGCCGCTGAGATAGTCGGCCCTTTCCTTTACCGCGAATACCTCGGTCAGGATTACGGCAAGTTTTTGCTGGAGTATGCGCTGGATGTTGCTCGCGCGCGCGAATCGGGGATCGCCTTCACGCTCTCGCCCTGCCGTGCGACCTGGGCGGTAAACTTCTTCTCGCGCAACGGCTTTGATCCTGTATCGAGTGAGCCTGAATTCATCAAGCGCTGGCACGAAGGAATACTCGCCGCACGCGAGTTGACGGGGGAAGTGGTCCTGTTCGCGAAAATTCTCGACAAGACCGCCTCCTCGTAAGGCACAGACCGCAATAACTCCCCATAAATCAATAAGATCAGCTACATTTTGTCCCTAATCTTCCGATAGAGATAGAGAGAAACCCGGTCGTTTTGAAACACCGGGAATCCCATTGAACGCAGCGATGCTGGTTCAACCGGGTAGCGTTGACTCGACCGATCGTGAGACGCTGCCAAAATGGGGGTACCAAAGGTGCATTCGATGAGCGGCATTCTCGGTTGAGGGGCAGGCTCGCCGAGTTGGCAGATGTTCAAAGGCTTTGGAGATTCCGCGTGTCATTATTCAGCAGTATCAGTCTCAAAGTGGGGGAAATGCCCCGTTGGCTGCGTGGCTACTATTCCGCCTTGCTGATAGCGCTGGTGGTTGTCGCGGTTACGTTCTACTCGAAGTGGGAGACGGACAATGTCGTCGAGGACCTGCTGCGAGCGGACGCAGCATGGGATCCCTGGTTTGCGGCTGCCGACTCGTTGCAGCGTGAAACCGTCCAGTTCATGCTGACCGCGGAGAGCATCATGGAGGAAAACCCCACACCGTCAACGATGATAGTCTATCGCCGCCAGCAGGATAGTGTGGTAGCTCTCTGCGGTGCTATCAAGCAGTTCCCCAGGGAGACTCCATTTGACGACTACGAAGCTGATTTTGACCGGATGGTGGCTTCAACGCTGGAGGATGCGAATGTGATCCTTGCGGAGATTGACTCCACCCTGTATACCCGGCGCTCATCCTTCGAAGAAAACGAACTGGCGGAGCTATATACCGAAGCTCGACTCTCTGATCTCCTCAGCAGCCTGGACGTTCTCAAAGCCAGGGCACGCGCAATCCATATAGCCTCCCTGACCAGGCAGTCGAATCATCTCAAGCGGCGCAACCAGCTTGACGCGGTCTTGAATCTGCTGGCCTTCATTGCGTTGATCGCCTCGTCCGCATATGGCACGGTCGTGGCGAATCGACTCACCTCGTCGGAGCGAGCGCGATACCTGCAACTGAGACAGCTTCAGGAGAGCGAGGAACTCCTGCTAACGATGACTGCAGGCTTGCCGGCGGTGGTCTATCAGGCGAAGATGACACCGGATGGCAAGTTTACTTTTCCGTTCATGAGTAATGCCGTCGAGGGTCTCCTGTCGCATGTCCCGGAGGAGCTACATGAAGATGGCACCACGATATTTCAGAATGTGCATAAGGAGGATCTGGAAGCGCTCCTCGAATCGATTCAGGAGTCTTACTCGCAGCTTACGCCCTGGAATCGTGATTTCCGAATAATCGGCAAACAGGGGGGGAAGTGGATCCGCGGCTCCTCGCTGCCAACCAGGCAGGATGACGGCAGTGTGGTCTGGAACGGCGTCTTGATTGATGTCTCTGCCGAGAAACAAGCCAAGGCGGAGCTGGAGTTGAGCGAAGAGCGCTATCGCTTCCTGATCGAGAACCAGGGTGATGGTCTGCTGGTAACCGACCTGAACGAGACATTCATCTACTGCAATCCCGCCGCTACCCGCATGCTTGGCTACAGCCGCAAAGAGCTGGTCGGAATGACTCTCCGCGATATCATCCCGCCGGATGACTTGGTGCATCACGCGCCGATTTTGAAGAACATCATGCGTGGTGAACGTGCGCAGGTTCGAGTGAGAGTGATTCGTCAAGATGGTGAAATGCGGACGGTTGATGTCGCGATAGCCCCAAGATTGATCGATGGCAAACTGATCGGATCATTCGGTGTGATGCGCGACGTTACGGAACAGTTGGCGGCTGAAACCGCTCTGCGGGAGAGTGAATCGCGTTTCCAGACGATATTCCGCGATCTCCGCATAGGCATGGTCACGATCAACCTGGATGGGACCTTCCGCGACACAAATCGGGCCTTCCAGCAGTTTATCGGCCGCTCCGCGGATGAACTGGTGGGAACTCCGGCTGCCGACGTCTGCCATAGCGACGTCCGCGAGTCGGTCAGGTCTGAGATCCGGAAGCTTATAGAGACGCGAGGGTCAAAGCCGATCCATATGGAATACAGGTTTGTCCACGCCAATGGCACACTGAAGTGGGGCCAGGTTTCCGCAACCGCGTTCACCGATGCATCGGGCAAAGCAAACTACCTGATCGCGATGATCGAGAATATCACGGAACGTAAGCAGATCGAAAGACGAGTAGAGGAGAGCGAATCGCTCTATCGGCACCTGTTTGAGAGTGCGACCGACGGCTATCTCCTGCTGGCGCATCAGATCGTCGACTGCAACAATCAGGCAGCGGAGATCCTGGGATACAGTCGTGAAGAGCTGATCGGAATGAATCCTTATGACGCGTCGCCCGTGTACCAGCCGAACGGCGAACCATCTGCGGTAGCTGCCAAGGAGTTGATCAAGCGAGCTATGGAGGGCAGACCACAGCGATTCTTCTGGAAGCACAAACGGAAGGATGGCGAACTGGTTGATGCCGAAATCATGATGAAACAGATCACCGTGCGCGGCGAGAAACTGCTGCTCGCAGGCATGCGTGATATCACGGAGCGGCTCCAGCAGGAACGGGAGATCAGGGAAAACCTGATCAAGATTGACACCCTGATCAATTCCGCCGTCGATGGCATCATCGCATTCGATGAGGAGGGCAGGATCGAGATATTCAATCCGGCCGCGGCGCAGATATTCGAACATTCCGAGGAGGAGGCTCTCGGCAGTGATTTCTTCCATCTGATAGCGGAACAGGAGGCGATCGCTTTTAAAGCCAATCTACTGGACAAGAACCGCCCGCACCGAACGACGGTTGGCTTGAGTAATGAAGAGCTGATTGGAATCAGACGGCGCTCCGGACAGTTGTTCCCGCTGGCGCTGGCCGTGAATCCGATGTTGATCGAGAAAGAGTTGAAATTCGTCGCTATCGCGAGAGATATCACGAGTCGCAAACTGTCTGAGCAACGCATCGTCGAGAATGAGTCAAAGCTGAAGGCCATCCTCGACTCGGCGGCCGAGGGAATTGTCGTCATCGATGACGCTGGCTGCATCCTCAACTTCAACCGGGCGGCAGAGCGAATCTTCGGCGCCAGGTTGGCTAAGCGGAAGTGTAATTCGATTCTGGAGTTCGTGCCTTCTCTCGATCTTGAAAGCCTGACCAGCAAACATGGATCGAGCAGTTTCGAGACCAAAGGACTTCGCCGTGATGAGGGTGAGTTCCCGATACAGGTCTCGCACAGCACGGTGGCGTTCAACGACAAGGTGCATATCACGTTGATCATTCGCGACAAGACCTTCGAGAATGAACAACGAGACAAGATGATCGAAAGCGATAAGTACGTCTCGATCGGAACGCTCGCCGCCGGAATCGCCCATGAATTCAAGAACTACCTGGCGGGGATCATCGGCCATGCTTCGTTTGCCCGCGACTATCTTGACGATGATGATGGCACTAAGAATGCTCGCGAAGCATTCGACCAGATAATCGAGATTGGTGAGAAAGCCAACGAGGTGGCGGTGTCACTCCTGACCTACTCGCGGAAGTCCAACGACGGGCTCGAACTGGTGAATCTCAATGACCTGATCCTCGCCACTCTCAAGTTCGGTCGCAGCGAGCTGAGAGGCGATAACATAGAGATTGTTGAGAAACTCGATGCGGTACAGCGCGTCCGGGCGAACGCCAACCAGCTCCAGCAGGTGATCTTCAATCTGATGCTCAACGCACGCCACGCGATGCCGGGCAGCGGCGTCATGACGATCATCACACGCGATGACGGAGATTTTGTCGAGATGAGAGTCGGTGACACCGGGGTTGGGATTGAACCGTCCGATCTCAAGCGAATCTTTGACCCCTTCTTTTCGACGAAGGGCGTATGGGGAGGCTCGAAGATTCAGGGCACGGGCCTGGGGCTCTCGATCTGCAGAAACATCCTTACAAGGTTCGGCGCAGATATCTCCGTAAAGAGTAGAGTCGGAGTCGGGACAACCTTCACGATACGAATTCCGGTAGGCACCGAAATCGAACCGTCGATTCCGCTGCCGGCCGACCTCAAGGATGTCGTCGTGGTCTCGATCGATTCCGCATTGCTTGAGCACACACACATCTCATTCGAGGCTTGCGACATCAACGTTTTCAGTGCTGCCGATGTTGAGGAATTCGAACGAATTGCCGCAGAGATCGAGCCTGACTCCAGCCTGACGCTGGTCGATATCTTCGGACTCCATCCGATCGACTCAGCGCACGTCATTGAGCAGTTGAAGGCGGACAAGCTGAACGCGCTGATCATCTCGAGACCAGATGTTGAGTTGCCCGAATATGTGCAGAATTCCGGATACTCAATCTGCAATTCTGCCCTGCCTCCGCTCGAAGCACTGGTCGAAGCCTTCGCTCGTAACCGGCATTCTGTCGGACAATCACCTATTTCCACAATCTGATATCCCCCGGCTGAACCAGCCTGCGACCCGCGACCATTTCCGGGCGAAATGTTTGCAATCGCGGGGTTCGGGGCGTATATTTTGCAGTTCTGAGAGAGCGGCGACCAGAATCGTGTGGAGGATTCTGGCGGCTCATCATTAGAGAGCCCAATTGGAGGAGTGTTTTGGCTCGACAGGCTGCAGAAGTAGTTCAGGTATCAGGGGTTCCGGCGGGACCGTCGCGCGACGAAGCGCATCGCATGTTCGATCGCATCTCGCATCGCTACGACCTGCTCAACCGCCTGCTATCGCTCGGAATCGACAGCTATTGGCGTAAGCGCCTGGTCGGCCGACTACCGCGGGTCAACCCGCTGAAACTGCTCGACCTCGCTACCGGTACAGCCGATGTCGCTTTGACGGCGTCCGGCAAGCGCAAGGATTGCTTCGTGGTTGGAGTGGATAAGTCTGAGGAGATGCTCAAGCTCGCCGGCACGAAGATTGAAAGCAAGCGCGGACAGGGTACTGTCACAATCGCACGGGGCGACGGGCTTTCCATTCCGCTGGTATCTGGGTCGGTAGATGCGGTCACGATCGCATTCGGGATCCGGAACATGCCCGACACGACCGCTTGCCTGAAAGAAATGCTGAGACTACTTCGTCCGAACGGCAAAGCACTGGTGCTGGAATTCTCGCTGCCGCAGAATCCGATACTTCGCAAACTCCACCTCTTCTATCTGCGGACGATTGTTCCCGGGATCGGGAGATTGATCTCCGGAGATGATTTCGCTTATCGCTATTTGAACAAGACGGTTGAAACTTATCTCCATGGAAAAGAGTTCTGTTTACTGATGGAGGAAGCGGGATTCTTGCAGGTGAGGGCGATTCCGCTGACATTTGGCATAGTTACCATCTATGAAGGAACCAAAGCGTGATTTACGCTTTTGCGAAAGGCGATACCCGCAGAGAATCGCTGGTTGATTTTCTGACCGCCGAGGGAATCGACTACGATATCTCCGAGCATGATCGCTCGGTTGTCAGGATTCTCGGGAATCCGTCAGAGGCAGTGATGCAGCGACTGGAGCAACTGGGAATCGATCGACGCAGCCTGACGCTGAGCCGCAAGCCGGAGTCGAGTCTGTTCGCACAGATTGCCGATCCCCGCCAGCTGGCGATCATCGCCGGACCTTGTGCAGTTGAGTCGGAGGAGCAGCTCGCCGCGATTACTGAAGTGATGGAGCCAGCCGGCGTAACCATTCTGCGCGGAGGAGCCTATAAGCCAAGAACTTCCCCCGATTCCTTCCAGGGACTTGGCAGACCCGGGCTTGAGCTGTTAAGGAAGTACGCAGATCGTCACCATCTCTCCGTAGTTACCGAAGTGATGGACCGCCAGCATCTCGATATCGCTACTGAATACGCTGACATGATTCAGGTCGGATCGCGCAACATGTTTAACTACACGTTGCTGACTGCGCTCGGGTCGATCAATAAGCCAATCCTGCTCAAGCGAGGAATGGCGGCTACAGTGCGAGAGTGGCTTGAATCAGCTCGCTACATTCAGGAGGGCGGGAACTCAGAGATTGTTCTTTGTGAGCGTGGCATCCGCACATTCGAGCCACAACTGGCGCATACTCTTGACCTGGGCGGAATGTTATTGGCAAAGGCGGAGAGCGGGTTGCCCGTAATCGCCGATGCATCTCATGCTGTGGGACGATCTGATCTGGTAGAGCCGCTGACTGCGGCGGCCATCGCAGCCGGCGCAAACGGGATTATGGTAGAGGTCCATCCTCAGCCTGAGCATGCGCTCTCTGACGGCAAACAAGCGCTCGAACTGAACACGCTCGTCGAGTTCGTAAATCGATCCCGCAAGTTACATCAGACTGTAATCTCATCGCGAGCTAATGACACAAAGTAATCCTGATATGGTCAGGGCCAGGGATGCTCTGGCGACCGAACCGCTTGCCATAACCGAGGCGGCTTTGCTGGATGAAGTTCGCGAACGCCTCAACGATCAAGCCGGCTCCGGAGCGCACGACTCCAGACGTCATCTGAGCATAACAATCCCGCTTGCAGCGACCGATCTGCTGGCATGGCTCTATTCGCGGAAAGGCAACGCCAGGTTTTACTGGAGAAGTCGCAACGGGGAGCTTGAAGTCGCAGCAGTTGGGATTGCCCACCAGTTGTTGCTCGGTAGTCGATCGGAGCTGACCGCAGCGCTGAACACGTTTGACGATGCCATCAGGAACGGAGAGACTTCAACGGTGCCGCTGGTTTACGTTGTGGCACCTTTCAATCTTGAGCGGAACAGTTCTTCGCTGCACGAAGTTCGCACGAGGATTGTCACTCCTGAGTTGTTGCTGGCGCGAGTTGGCGAGAACTACAGTCTGACGCTCAACCTCAATAATGTCCAGGAAGCGCCTCGCAGGCGGTTGGAAGAGTTAGCCGGTGTTTTGGGCATTCCTGTGCCTGTGATCCCTGAGTTGGCAACAACGAAAAGCATGATTCGCAGCGACCTGCCTGACCGCAGGGAGTGGCAGCGTAACATTGAAGCGGTACTCGCCGCTACCAGATCCGGAGAGGTCGGCAAGATCGTGCTGGCCCGCAGAACCGACCTTGAGCTGGAGCAAGCTATCGATCCATTCGCCCTGCTTCGGCAACTACAGCAATACAATCAGAAGGCATGCGCTTTTCTGTTTCAGGTGGATGAAGAGTGTACGTTTCTCGGCGTCTCGCCCGAACGGCTCTTCAAAATCAGCGGTCGGCAACTTACGACAGAGGCGATCGCCGGAACAGCGCCGCGGGGAGCGACTCCGGAAGAGGACCAACGGCTGGCCGAGGACTTGCTTCACTCGGAGAAAAATATCGAAGAGCAGCGATTCGTGATTGAGGCGGTCAGAAACGCAGTTGAGAAGTTTTGTATCGATACCGAGGATTTGCCGGCCACGCCGAGCTTATTGAAGTTGCCAAAAGTCCAGCACCTGATGACCCGATTCAGTGGCAAGCTGGCTGACACTTCCAAGCTGGGAGACTTATTCTCGCACATGTTTCCAACTCCGGCTGTGTGCGGTTCCCCCCGAGACAGGGCGCTCGAATTGATCAGCAAACTGGATGGCTTCGACCGTCAGTATTACGCCGGCGCCGTCGGCGTGGTGGGCAAGGGCCGCGCCGAATTTACTGTTGCGATCAGGTCACTCTCCCTCAGCCCCAACAAGATTTCTCTATACGCCGGAGCCGGGATAGTGCCCGGATCAGATGCAGAACTGGAGTGGGCGGAGTTAAATCAGAAGCTCGCCACGATCCTGACCGTGCTGGAGGGAGCCGGCTGATCCTGCCCGGCAGGGAGTATCGGGTTCATCAAGGTGAAAGCGGCTAATCTGAATCAACTTCATGCCAATCTGATTATCGAAGAACTGGTGCGTTGTGGTATCACGTTCTTCTGCATCTCTCCCGGATCGCGCAACACACCGCTGGTTATCGCCGCAGCCGAGAACAATGCCGCCGAAACGATCACACACTTCGATGAACGCGGTGCCGCCTTCTGCGCGCTCGGTTATGCGCGGGGATGTGGCAGGCCTGCAGCAGTCATCTGTACCTCCGGGACCGCGGTGGCCAACTACCTGCCGGCGGTTGTGGAAGGGCATGAGTCAGGAACGCCACTAATTCTCCTCACCGCTGACCGACCGCTGGAAGCACTGAATTGCGACTCCTATCAAACCACGGATCAACGGGGGATGTTCGGCAACTTCACCAGATACGCAAGCGATCTGTCGCTGGGAGAGCCGACAACGAGGCCTGAGTTTCTGCTTAGTTGTGTTGACCGGGCCGTTGCGAAGGCAGCGGACGCCAACGCCGGTCCGGTGCATCTGAATTGTCGCTTCCGCGAACCGCTGGCTCCGACAAGCGCGCCTCGTGATTTCTCCGAAGAGCTTGAGGAACTGCGCGACTGGACCAGCTCAACCGAGCCATACTCCAAAGTGGAAAAGTTGACTCCCGGCGAATCGGGCGCTCTGGCAGATTCTTTGATCGGCAGAATCACGGCTGCCCGGCGCGGTGTCTTGATTGCGGGTGTCATCGAGGATCCTGATGTCGGAGCGGCGATCGTACAATTGGCGCAAAGGTGGCGATGGCCCCTGATCTCTGACATTTGTTCGCAAACCCGATTTTGCGTGGGTGGCTCGGATGAGGTAATCAGTTTCGCTGATGGCTACCTGCGATTCGAGGAGATAGCCGAGGCTTTGCACGCCGATCTGGTGATCCAATTCGGCAGAACCCCGATCAGTAAATTCGTGGCGGGTTACGCCGCGCAAGCGTCAGCTGGTTACATCGTCGTCGCGCCGGGGAATCGCACGATCGATCCGTTCCATCGCGTAACAGAGAGGATTTCCGACCGCTATCATGATGTGCTGCGGAGCTTGCTCAAGCTGGAGATTACCCCATCGGAATTGCTTCCTGTAATGCAGTCGCTCGAAAAGGCATCTGCAAATGCCATCGAGGAGTGGTTTGCAGCGTCGGACCAGTTATTGTTGAGCAGCAGGGTTGCAGTCGAAAGTTGCGGACCGACAATCGATTCCAATCCTCGTTCGCTCTATCTGGCTACGAGCATGGCGATCAGAGAAGCTAACAGCTTCGCCGGGGGAGGCAGCCATCCGATCCGCGTAACCGCCAATCGCGGCGTTAACGGCATCGATGGCACGATTGCATCGGCGGTTGGCTATGCCATCGCCACTAAACAACATACGACATTGTTGATAGGCGACCTGGCGACGCTGCATGACCTGAATTCGCTCGCGCTGGTTAGTGCAACTGAAGTACCGCTGACAATCGTAATTCTTAACAATGACGGCGGTGAGATTTTTTCGTATCTTCCTGTAGCGAGGGTCGAGGCGCATTTTGAGGAGTTCTTTAGAACACCGCATCATTTCGATTTCGCCCATGCAGCCGACATGTTCGGGATCAAATATTACCAGCCGCTGAATCAGCGTGACTTTGCAACCATATATCGCCACTCCATCAAGGGAGAGCGACCGGTGATAATCGAGATCAAGCTCGACCGCGATCGTAGTGTGGTTCAGCACAGGGAATACTGGAAACGGCTGCGAGATGCGGCACAGCGGATCATCGCGGCCAATTGACAATTATGGAAAGATTGTAAGCGGAGGAGTAATCCGATGTTGCACTACATAGCCGAAGGTGAGATGCACAATCCTGCCGTTTTGATGCTGCATGGATTTGGTGGCCTCTGTACCGACTGGAATGAGCTGATTGCTCAGCTCTCCGACGAATTCTACTGTCTCGCCCCCGACCTGCCGGGGCACGGCAAATCACCTTTGAACATTGCTCAGGAGAACATCTCCCTGACCACGGTAGCAGGCGAGATCAGAAAGCTCGTCGACAGGTTGGAGCTGTCTGATGTCATCCCGCTGGGCTATTCGCTTGGAGGCAGGATTGCACTTCAGTATGCCCTGGATCACCAGTCAACTCTTCAAGCCCTGATACTGGAAAGCGCCAATCCCGGGCTGGAGGGCGAGTATGAGCGGCAGATGCGAAGCTCGCTCGATACCGACCGGGCGCAGCGACTGCGCGACTACGGTGCGGAGGATTTCTTCGAGGAGTGGTACCATCAACCTTTATTCGATTCGATCAGTGAGCAGTCGCACCTGGTATCGGCGCTGATCGAGGCGCGCGCTTCACAAGACGCGAATTCACTGGCAGCGATGTTGGAGCAACTGAGTCCCGGCAAGCAGGCGCCACTGTGGGATCGCCTTGGAGAACTTCACGTTCCCGTGAAACTGCTCTCGGGGGCGAAGGATCGCGAGTATACCCGTATCTCACGCCGCATGACGGAGTTGATCCAGCACGTTGACTGGACGGTGATCGCCGATGCCGGCCACAACTGCCATCTCGAGCGATCGCTGGCATTCACGACCGCAGTGCGACGTTTCATCGATGAACGTGTACTGGTCACCGGCTGAGGCTGCCGAAACGACCATTCCCGGAGGATAGTTAAAGCATGAGTACGATTAGCTGGCAGTCTGTCGGCAATTTCACCGATATCGAGTATCACAAAGCCGAAGGAATCGCCAAGATTACGATTAACCGTCCGGAGGTCCGCAACGCCTTTCGGCCGCTTACCGTCAA
>JBECKX010000174.1:0-32869 GCA_040235515.1 Candidatus Zixiibacteriota bacterium | reverse complement strand
CCCTACACCACCCCATGCCCTACACCAAGTTTCTCCGGTGCCTTCCAGGCATCGCCGGTCTCGATCATTCCCTTGATCATGCCCAGGAATGAGATCCAACCCGCGTTGTAGTCGCCCATATCGCGATCCGCAGCGAATCCGGAATGCACCAGCGTCAGATGCGTCCGCCCCCCTGAACCCTTCAATTCCCAGGTAAGAACGGTGCGCTCTTCATCCTTGTAATGCCATTCGAGGGTCAACTTCTCGTTCGGCTTCAACTCCAGAATCTTCAGCGGGCCATCCTCCGGCCAGCCGTAAGTGTACTTGCCACCCTCGCGCGGCTCGATCTCCGATTTCCCCATGAAAACCCTGTCGACCTTGCTCGGGTTCATCAAAGCATCAAACACCTGCTCAGGAGCGGCATCAATCTCAGCGGCCAATTCCACTTTGCTCTTGGGGATGCGACTGTAGTCCGCAAACAGCCCTGTTGCCTGCCGTTCCACCCAGCCCCGCAGGTTCTCGAGCGCACCATACCAGAAGTCGGTAAGGGAATAGTGCGTATCGGGCCTGGAGGGAATGTCGGAATGCACCATTGTCACCAATGTACCGTTCTCGGACTGCTCCAACTCAAGCGTTGCGGTTGTGGTGGCGCCACGCAGGTTCCACTTAAACTCCAGGAGCTTTGCTTCCTCAAGACGACTGATGGGACAGGCGCTATCCGCCTCGGATGGTGTTTCCGGAGTATACCTCCCCCAGAACCGAAACTCCTTCTTCCCTGCATCGAACAGCGCATGCTCGGCAAACCACTTTGTCAACTGCGCCGAGTCTGTCATCGCCGCAAAAACAGCGGCGGCCGGTTTTCTGATCCGCACGCGCAGTATCTGAGTGTGCTTCTCACTCATAGCGAACTCCAATCTCTATCGTGATTTACTTATTTTGCTCTCTGTCAGGATCGGGATAGCAGCCGAGCACCAGCTTGAAGTCGCGATCGAGCTGATCGGCAAACTCCGGCTCATCGTCACGTTTCCCATATTTCTCCGCCAGTCGCCGGATCGCGATATTGACATCATGCAGGAACTCCTGCCGTTCCTGCTGGCTGCGCAGATAGATATTGGCCTCCAGTCCGACAGTGGGAGGGTCATCCTCGCGTGCGGCCAGCCGCGCCAGCTGCAGCTGGAAACCCTGCGCCAGTTGCACCAGGTAGTCGAAGCTGACCTTGTTGCGCCCCCGCTGCTTGCCGCCCAGTTGGCTAACCAGCCCCGGCGCCAGCCAGAATGAGTTGGCTACCGCCTGGTAGGTCTTCTCCAACGTTCCCCGCACCTGCCTCTCGCGGACCTGTTCCACCAGCCCCGCCTTCAGCATCACCTTGATATGATAATTGACCTTCTGCGGCGTCAGCCCCAGCCTCTCGGCGATCTCCGTGCACGTGTTCGGCTCCGCCACCTCTCTTAAGATATTGACCCGCAATGGCTTGAGTAGCTCGAGCGCCTCGGGAAGTTTTTCTATCAGGTGGACTTCTTTCATCATTTTACAATATACATTTTATATAAAAGAAAAGTTGTATAAAATCGAAGCGCTCAACAACAGAAGTAAACAGCGACTCAGTTATGCTGATATCCTCAACCTGATCCTGCTTCCTCCCCAAGACCGCTACCAATACCTATACCAGACTCAGCGTTTAACAAATAACCTGGGAGCAGAGCAACCACTTCGATTTTCAGGAAGTGAACTTCGTGGTAAGGAACCCTCAGCGGGTCTCAGCGTAAGATTGAAAACAACGCTGCACTCTCGCGGGAGTTATCAATGTCCACTGCAGGTCGGGTCCACAAGGAGGAGGAGTAAATGGCAGAATTGAATCAGGCAAATCAGGAAAACGAGCAAGGAACCAGCGAAGCGATCTCGCGGAGAGATTTCGTCAAGAAAACCGCCATGCTGGGAGCAGCGGCCATAGCAGCACCGTCGATCCTCGGCGCTTCACTGGCAAATGCCCAGCAGGGCGCAACTGTGCTCGACCAATACCCCTATAAACTCCCGCCGCTCAACTACGCCAAGAACGCATTGATGCCCTACATCGACGAAGAAACGATGACAATCCACCATGACAAACACCACCAGGGATATGTCAACGGTCTCAACAAAGCCCTCGAGGGCCACAAGGAACTGCAGAGCATGACTCCGATCGAGTTGGTCAAGAACCTCGATCAGGTGCCCGCTGAAATCAAAACCTCCGTGCGCAACATGTGTGGTGGGCATGTAAACCATACCCTCTTCTGGAACTGCATGGCCCCCAAAGGTGGTGGCGACCCGCGCGGATCCCTTGGTGATCAGATTCGCTCAGACTGGGGAGATTTCAAGAGCTTCAAGGATGAATTCGCCGCTGCCGCCGGATCTGTCTTCGGCTCAGGCTGGGCCTGGCTCGTCATCGAGAACGGCAAACTGAAGATTACCAAGACCTCAAACCAGGACAGCCCCTGGAGTGCAGGTCAGGTCCCGGTGGTGGGAATCGACGTCTGGGAGCACGCCTACTACCTCAAGTACCAGAACCGTCGCAGTGATTACATCAATGCGTGGCTGAGTGTCGTCGACTGGGGTTACGCCGATGGTCAATATGTGCGTGGAATGAAGATGTAGCCTGCGCAAACGGCTGATCGACGGATGGCTGGCTGACTGACTAAATCCCGAACTGCAGAATCTGATCCTGAATGAATTGATGCAGCGCCAATCTCGACTCGCCGTCGAGTGGACTCTCCCGCTGCGCCAACTCGACCGAGATATCGGTCAGCGTCAGTGAGACCCAGGTATCGGATAACTCGAGCCGACGATCTGAAAGTACCCGCAGTGCAGAATTAAGATAACCTGCGCGGGCGTACGTTCTGGCTGCCAGCAGCAACTTCTCTTTGATAAAGTCCCCCTGCCGTTCGCTATCAAGTAACTGCAGGAACATCTGCGCGACATCCAGTTGCTGCAATCCCAGCTCCCGATTCCCCGTCTCGATATTCCCGGTGGCTAGCTCGATCAAAAGTGAGACTCGCTGACTGTCTGACTGGCACGTCCGCAGCATCTCGTTGGCCTCACTCAATCTGTTCCAGGCGGGATGATCCTGCGGGTCGGGCTGAACCAGTTGCGGGTTTTTCTCTGTCCCGATTGCCCGGCCGATATTATTGAAAGCGGCGGATGCCACGAACGGATTGCCCTGATCATCCACGCTCACGTTCAAACCTTTGTTTGCCAGCGCCTCCGCCTCAGCATCATAGCCAAGATCTTCAAGCAAAGCCCCGGTGTTCAGTATCGCGAGCGTCCGCTGCGAAAGGGGACGAATCTCCAATGTCAGTTCCACGAGCAGCGCGATCGCCGATTCGGTCGGCCTCACGGCTGCCGTATCGCCGGTGTGTTGAGTGTACCAGAGCGAGATCGCATCGATCGCAGCACTCCGCTGCTGGTCCGGAGGAATCATCGCCAGCACCTCGATCGCAAGATCCGGCTTGCCTGCCGCAAGCATTCCCTCCATCAGGTAGTGATTCGTCCTGTCGGTCTCCCAGAGAGGAACTCGCGCCAGGTTCCAGAGCGCGGTCAAGTGGAACAGGCTCGTCTCAGCCTTCGCGAGCATCGCATACTGCCGCGCTGGATCGATGTTATAACGCAACGGATTGATCACTTCGGGGTATACCCGCGCCTCGCCCAGCACGGCCTGTACCCAGTCGGTCTTGCTATCCCGTTTCCGCAACTGATGTATGAAGCCGGTGAAGCGCTGCATCTCGACGTTGGCCGATTGGTAGCTGAGTTCGGCCAGCGAGTCGACACGTTCGATCGATTCTACCGCCAACGCCTTAAGCTCATCGGTCGATTGAAAGCTGCAGCCGATTACGAGCACGATTGCTGCCAATGCCGCCGACAGCGCCAACTTCAGCGCCGCCGCCAGCGCCATACCGGCCGGCTTCCGCAGCGGAAAATCTGTAGTGATGCGTGATTTCAACAGTCAGACCTCATGGCTTATCAGAATGCCCCTGAGAAGGCGAACTCAGTATATCTTTATCGGCAGTTCCGGCCCGATACCTTTGTGCCTGCCTTATCTGGTGGCGAAACCTCTGCCTGATCTGATACCAACCCAATCCTGCGCAATTCAATTGAATATACGCAAGTTCTCGCAGCTTGACGGTGTCGAAGCATTGTGGTATTGTGCTACCGCGATTTCTAGATAATCTGGCACTCCGTGTCCTGACAACTTGATCGACAGCTTGAGACTCGGTCGTAGAAACAGACACTTCCTCGACCATCTCGAATCGAAACCCTTGATTTGGAAGGCCGCCCCGGCCACTGGAGCGTATAAGAAGAGTATGAAGAAGCTAATCATTGCCATAATCGTAATCGTTGTTGCAGCAGGAGCATGGTATCTGCTCTTCGGCTTCGGTAGCTCGCAAGAGGGACAGCAGGCCGCCATGTCTCAGCAAATCGTTACACCGACCCGAGGCAATCTCCGCGTCACGATCAATTCCTCCGGTAAAGTGGAGCCGGTCAAGACTGTTGAGGTCAAATCCAAGGCTTCCGGCGAAGTGATCGAATTAAACTTCGAAGCCGGTGATTATGTCGAGAAGGGACAACTCCTCTGCAAGATCGATCCCGAAACCGTTCAGTACGAATACGACAAAGCCAGGGCAGACCTCGAGGTAGCCAAAGCCTCTCTCGAAACACAGCAGCGCGAGCTGCAGCGTCAGCAACAGTTGTTCGATGCCCAGCTTCTCTCGGAAGCTGAACTCGACCAAGCCAAGCTCGCCGTCGAGCAGGCCAAAGCACAACTGGTTCGCGCCGAAGCCTCGGTGTCTGACGCCAGAAAGCGGCTGGATGACACCGTTATTCGCGCCCCAATCAGCGGCTTGATCTTACGTTGCCCGATCGAAACCGGCAACATCATCTCCTCCGGGACCTCCACGGTGACCGGGGGCACCGCATTGATGGAAATCGCCCAGGTTGATTCGGTTTTCATCGTCGCGCAGGTGGATGAAACCGACATCGGCAAGGTGCAGGTTGGACAACCGGTAGAGGTGGAAGCGGACGCCTATCCGGACGAGGTCTTTCGCGGCACCGTGCTACGGATCTCCCCCGTCGCACTCGAAGAGCAAAACGTGACGGTGTTCGAGGTGACCACCAAAGTCGACAACCAGAACCGCCAGCTCAAGAGCGGCATGAACTCCAGTGTGGAGATCGTGACCGCCTTTGCGCGCGATGCCCTATTGGTGCCCAACGCCGCTATCCGTGACCCCCGAAAGCTCGGCATGATGGCCGGAATGATGGGTGGCGGTCCCGGCGGCCAGGATGCCGCACAAGATAATCCTGAAACACGCAAGCCGGGCGGCGACAAAATCGACGAAAATCAGAAACAAGCAGCCGAGGGTGAAGCAGGCGACAGCACCGCCAGGGCGAGTGCAACTCCCAATGCCAACGGCAAACCGGGTGGAATGCCGGGTGGCATGCCGGGCGGTCCCGCTGGTGCAGGTGGTCGTCCGGGCGGCGGACACTGGGCCGGAAGACCCGGCGGCGGCCAGTTCGGCGGAGCCGGCGGTATGGGGCAATGGGGTGGTCGCGGCGGCGGAATGTCGAAGGATACCAAGCTGGTTTTCGTGATCGAGAACGGCGAAACGGTACCTCGGCGCGTCACCATCGGCGCCAGCAACCTCGATTTCACCCAGATTCTGGACGGCTTATCTGAAACTGACAGCGTTGATGCCACACCGGTGTCCCGCATGATGGAGGACCGTGAAGCCCTCCGCCAGCGGATGTCACGCTTCTCATCAGTCCCGGGCCTGAAGAAGAGCAACTAGGCGCTGCTTCTCTGCTCAGAATCTGAACTAAAGAATCCCTCCAAAACCAGCCGATCCTAACGATATGGCGGGAAAGCTGCGGGCGAGTCTGCCGGCGCGCGTCAATCCCTCCCGCCAAAGGGTTTCGGCATGGATATTCTTGGTTTTCCAGCATTACTGTTCATCGGGGCGATCATCCTGATCGTGGTCGGCTCGGTAGGGGAGCGCGGCCCCGTGCTCTATAACGCCATTTTCCGTCGCATCGGCTGGTTGGGAATCTCTGCAGTGATCTACTACGCCTTCCGCCAGTATGCCCCGGATTCAGCCGTGCGACTCTTCGTCCCCCTCCTGGTAGTCGCTGTCGTGACCCGCATAATCATCTGGCTGGTGCGCCGCCAAACAGAGCCGCAGCGCAAGACAATCGGCAGACTCTGAGAAAGCGGGTGAAACGCTATGTGTATCCTCGGATTCCCCTGGCTGCTGGTAACCGCCGGAATGGTCTTTGTCGTCATCTACTCAGTGGGTGAGTATGCCCCCGTCAAGAACAACAATATCTATCGTGGCGTCGGCTTCGCCGGAGTTGGCGCACTCATCCTCTTTGTCTTCTGGACTTACTGTCCCGCAGTAGCTTTCCAGTTCGTCCTGCCCCTCTTTGCAGCAGCCCTCGTCTCTCGATTAGTGATCTGGCTGGTCTTGAGAGTGACCCATCCCGCCTGAGAGCACGGCTAATCTCACAGCAGATTCCCATCGACAGCCCATACCGATAAGGCTCCAGCCCCGGGGTAGGTGCGAATTCATTCGCGCACTCCCGCCTGCATCGGCCTAATAATCTCCGCCAGCTTCTCTGCGATTGCCGCCGCACCCTCTGCGTTGTAATGGATGAACTCCTCACGCGGATTGTCAAAATACTCCGGATGATCCTCGAACATTCGTGCCGCATCGAGCAGGGGGACGCCGTTTTCCTCGGCAATGTAACGCACGATCTCATTATAGAGATAGTGGTAGTTCTCGAGCGAACTCTCCTCATTGGGATCGGCATCCCCAATCGGTGCGGTAATCAAAATAACCCTCGCTCCCTGCCCACGACAGTAGTCGATCATCGCCTGAAGATTCTCTCCGTAATCATCGAGCGATACCCGATAGGTAGGGGACTTGCGATTGTAGGTGTACTCCCGCGACTTCTCCGAACGTGACAGCAGCAGGTACTTGACCGCGCGGTAGGTGTAGCTCCCCGACAGGCAGTTCTGCAGATCCAATACGAGCTGCGGGGGAGTCTTCTGCTCGTTGTCGGGCAAGTCAAATCCAGCCGCCCAGTGATCATTCCAGCCATAGCAAATCGTCACGATGTTCGGAGAGAGCACGGGAAAATACTGATCCAGCATCAATCTGCCCTGGTACGATGAATACCCCGGTACCCCGCAGTTGATCACCTCAAATCGTCCCGCATCACCTCCCCTTAACAATGCGCCGAGCCTTCCCGGGTAGGTCTCATCCTCAGCCAGCCTCCACCCGAATGTGCACGAATTGCCGAAACACGCTATCCGAGTAGCTGGAGCAGAGAGTTCCGGCTCCGGTCCGCGCAACCCCAGTGAATTCGTGCGGTAGTTGCCCTCGACAAGAAACTCATCGTCCCCTTCAAGGTTGGGTCGCAGCCGCCAGATCAGCTGCGAGTCTTTTTTGAAATAATCGGGATACTCGAACACCCGCACGAGCATGAAGAAGGGATTGTCGACACGCGGGTTGACTCCCAGCAGCCGCAGGGCGACCTCACTGATCCCGAACAGAACCAGTATCAGGAGAACTGCAAATATCAGGTAACGTAGGACGCGCATAATTCTTCAACGACGATATTAGCGCGGTTACGGCTGACTCACAAGGGAAGAATCGCCCGCTCGGAGGGCCTAGAAAAGCGAATAGATGAATGGCGTAAACGCACTGCTTTCGGTCAGCACGATAAATACCGACAACAGCACGATGATCACGAAGAACGGCACTAGCCAGAAGCGCTTGCGGTGCCGCACAAACTGCCAGAATTCTCCAACCAGGGAGAGGTTGTCCTCTATGTTTTGTTTAACGCTCATGACATTCAATTATACGTCGATCGTACGCCCGGTGTCTACTCAAAAAGCTGCGTACAGGCGTCGCATCGTCGGGGCATGTTGCAACACGCCCCACCAGCATCGATCTTTCTTTCGCTAGTTCACCCAGTCAGCTATGAACACGTTGGTCTCTCCCTCGATATTGTTGTCACGATTGGAGCAGAAAACAAACTTCTTGCCGTCATGTGACCACATCGGGAAACCATCGAAGGTCGGATTGAAAGTCAGTCTCTCCAGGCCCGTGCCGTCGACATTGATCAGGTAGATATCAAAATCGCGCCCGCCCGACTCGTGATTGCTGCAAAAGGCCAGCTTGGTGCCGTCCGGGTGCAGGTAAGGCGCGAAATTCGCCCCGCCGAGGTGTGTAATCTGGTGCTTGTTGCTGCCGTCCGCATCCATCATCCAGATTTCCAGCTCCGCTGGTCGAATCAAGTCCTCCTCAAGCAGCGACAGATAGTCAGCGCTGTCCGCCGCATTCTTGGGCCGCGAAGCACGGTAGATGATCTTCTTTCCATCGAACGAGAAAAACGGTCCGCCGTCATAACCCAGCTCATGCGTCAATTGCTTCACATCAGAACCATCCGGATTCATCGTGTAAATCTCCAGGTCCCCGCTGCGCAGCGACGTAAACACGATCTTCGATCCGTCCGGTGAGTAGACACCCTCGGCATCATAGCGCGGTGAGTTGGTGATATTCTTGAGGTCACTGCCGTCCGGCTTGGCTGAATAGATCTCGTACTCCGGATGCAAACTCCAGACATAGCCCTTGCTCATGTCGGGACGGGGTGGACAGGTCGAATCAGCAGCATGAGTGGAAGCATAAATGATACGCTGCCCATCCGGCGACAGGAACGAACAGGTCGTCACACCCTTACCGGTCGAAACCATCCGCCGGTTACTGCCATCCGTGTTCATCAGGTAAATCTGATCACACTCGCGCCCCTCCGGCGTCGACTGGAAGCTGAGCAAACTCGCATCGTAGGAGAAATACGCCTCGGCATTCTGTCCACCAAAGGTGAGTTGCTTCACGTTCGCCAAATGCTTCTCGCTGGCGCGCCACGCATCCGTGGAATCAACCTTCATCTGCGACTCCGTGGCTGGCTTTTCCTCGCCATTCCCGCTGCAGCCGATCAGGCCGATCAGGAGCAGAACCGCAAAGCTCGCGATAACGCCCCTGACATATATCTTATCCACTACCTTATCCAGCATTCTATCCAAAACAGTGACTCCTTTCACTCCACGTCACATTCTTGTCACAATCTCGTCAGATTCCTGACTTATCGCTGACCCCTCACTATGGGACCAATCCTATCCACGTTTTCGGACACCGGCGAAGATACAACTCCGTGCGCCGAACGCCACAAAATTCGACGGTTTAATCACAGGCTTCAAATGTGAAACTCGACGATATCGCCATCCGCGACCTCAAAATCACCCTTAACCCGCTGCCCGTCGTGCTTTCCCTCTCCCCAGATCCGCGCAAAATCGAGCTTCTCCGCGAAGTCCTTATGAATCTGGTACGCCGCATCCTGCACGGTTGCCGGCCGCGTCAACACCACCGGATCGCTCATATCCGCCTCATGACCCGGCTGTTTGGTGTAAACCCGCAGCAAATTGAGCGAGCGAAACAAATCGGTCTCCAGCTTCTTTGCCCCTTCACCTGTGATGGAATTGACTTTGTAGAAGGGAAACCTGTCGCCGAATTCGTCGACGAGAAAGCTGAAGCGTATATCGTCCTCATCGCGATCATATTTGTTCGCCACCAGGAATGTCTTCTTGACAACCTCATCAAGCGAATATTCCTCGTCTGCCACCTCGAATTTCGGACCCTGCAGACTGATACGGTGCTCGCTCAGTATCTCAAGCACGTTCCGAATATCCTCGAGCAAATCATCCGACCCCAGGTCGGCAAAGAGAAACACCGCATCGGCTCGGAAGAGGATCGAAGTCATCCACCCCTCATACGACTCCCGCGCCACGGGAGGGAGGTCCACCAACTGGAACTGAACATTCTCCCACGGCATCATCCCTGCCAGCGGAGCACGCGTTGTGAACGGATAATCCGCCACATCAGGTTTGGCGTTGGTCACGGTGGCCAGAAACTGCGACTTGCCGCAGTTGGGAGCTCCAACCAGCGGGATCATCGCCGCTCCCTCTTTCGGTATATTGTCGAGGCTCTTCTGCCGGGCAGCCCCTCCCTTTGCTGAATCGCTCTTCTTCAGCTTGGCGATCTTCGCCTTGATCTCCGCCTGAAGCTTCTCGGTGCCCTTGTGCTTCGGAATGACACGCAACATCTCCTGAAGCGCGGTCATCCGCTCGTTGTCGTCGCCGGCGGTTCGATAGCGGTGTTCGGCGTCCTTGTATTGCGGTGTTAAGTTTGCAGGCATCGCTCTGCTATCATATCTAGCGGAGAGTCCGCTGTCAACGATTTGCGCAGCACCGCGGATCTAACTGACTAGTTTTCCGGCGCTCCCGTCACAGCCGGTTCAGCCGACTCAAGCCGAGACTTGATTTCGCTGAGCAGTTTCTGGTATTCACCATTCGTCGGCTCAAACGCCACTGCCTGGCTGGCCACCACCCGGGCATTCTGGAGATCTCCAATCACAATACAACTCTGCGCAATCTGGTAGGGAAGTCGTCCCTCCCAGAAGACTCCACCACTCCTCAGCGCCAGCTGCACTGCATCGGCATCCTTTCCCGCCAGACTGAGCAGGCCGGCCGCGATGAGTTGTATGTCGGGCCGGCTGCGAATAGCCTCCGGCGCGTCCTGAACCAACTGCAGCGCACGCGAGACATTTCGCGTCACAAAGCCCAGGTATGCCGCCCGCACCCAATATTCCGGGTTCTCAGGCTCGAGATAGTTCAGTTTTAAGTAATAGGCGTATGATTCATCGAACTTCCCCATTTGATAGGTAAGTGGCGCCATCATCCGCAGAGTCTTGTCATCGGTGGGGACGACTTCAAGACGGCGGCCCAGCACCTCATACGCCAGCTCGGTCTCGCCAATGCGCTCCAGCAGGAGCCCGAAACTCTTAAGCTGATTCCCCTGAAAATACTTCTCTGTATAGTGGACATCATCAAACACCAGGTCCTTGACGAATTGCGCCTGCTGTTCCGAGTTGAAGTAGAGCCACGGGAGTACTCTCACTGCGATCAATGCCAGCAATATCGCCGCAACCCAGCTCTTTCGCGGTGCCCGAATCGCAACGATAACCGCCATCGGAACCGCAAAAATACTCAGCAGGTCCCAGTCGCGAAAGGCTCCGAGCTTCGGATCTACGAGGAAAGTGAACAACGCCGTTCCCGCCAGCGCGATCAAGCCAAGTGTCAGGTGGGGACCCGATTTACGGCCGAAGCAGGCAAGGAAGAATGCAGGCGTGATCAGGATCACCAGGTTAACCATGTCGAGCAAATGCTGCCCGCTGAAAAGCGTGTAATGGTTGTCGCTTGACGTGAACAGCGGCACGAATACCCGACCCAATCCCACGCTGCTTGCCACCAGAAATCCCAGCACCACCACCGCAATGGCGGTCACATAGACCTTTACCGTGAGTCGTTTGCGGAACGTGTAGATCAGCGCCGGCAACAACGCGGCAGCCGAAAAATGCGATAATGTCGCCAGTCCGAAGAAAAGCAGCGGCCGATAGCTAACCCGCCGGTAGTTGATCTCCTTCCAGGCGAAATAGAGGAAGTAGAGAATGAAAAGATCACGCAGCGTGTAGCTCTCGACGTAGCCGAAATAGAATTGCAGCGTCGCCACACACAGAAAACACAGCGCAATGACCGCCCGCGAGACCGGGCTGTCTCCAAAGCGGCTCATCAGATATGCGCCCCACAAGTATGCCCCCAGCGCTACGAACGAAATGATCCGGTAGCTGAGCAACATATCCCCCGTGACCAGACGCACCAGCTGGTGAAGTATGATATCCAGCGGCTCCGTGCGGGCCAGGTAGCGGTACACGTTGGCCAGATGCGACATGCCATCACCCATTATGTGATTCTGCGATGGAAGGAAAAGTGAACCGATCAGCAGAACGGCAGCGGTACCGATCCAGACGCCTCGAATACGGGCTAGCTTCTCCACCACTCCCGGTATGAGCGCCACAACCAGCAAAACTCCACCAAGAACCCAGAATGTCAACGGCACCGGGTAGGGCCAGAAATATTTCATTTGCTTGCTTGAGTTACTTAGATTTAAGCTTAGGCAATTTTAAGATATCACCTGTCTAAAAGCAACTCCATTGCAGTTCGAGATCATGAGAATATCGATGCTTGCCGAAACCACCCATAGACGGCAAATTGATGCCGCCTGACAACGCAAGGAATCCATTTCGGCAACCATGACCCCAATGAAGACACCTCAGTTTTTCAAGAAACTCAAATTCAAGCACGACCTGCGCCGGCTCGGTGAACAGCACCGGAAATTGTATGGTGTCAGCTTCGAGGAGCAATTCCGTGAAGCCTGGCACCTCCATCAACTGAACGATCTCGAAGCCTATGAGTACGTTGATAACCACTTCAGCGCACCCGACCTGACACTGGAAGAGAAGGAACGCTTCGCATCATACAACCAGCTCTGCTGGATCCAGCGCGAGCTTAACCCGCGTGGAGAACGGGGATCCCTGAATAAATGGGTCCTGTTCCATGTCCTCTCCGCAGCCAGGCTGCCCACTCCATACATCTATGGGTTCTTCGATCCTGACTTCGGATACACCCCGGAGCGCCACAGCTTCAGGACCGCGGCCGACATTGGCAGAATCCTGGATCAGAACAACCTCACCGACTTCGTGATCAAACCGGCCAATGGTGAAAAGGGATTCGATGTCTGGGTGTTCAGTGGTCGCGACGGTGCTGACTACCTCACTCTTGCGGGTGAGAGGATGAGTGTGGAACAGATTCACGCCCTGATGCTCAAGCTCTTCGATGCGGGGCGTCCGCACCGACGTGATGGCGTGCTCCTGCAACAACGCATCGAACAGCACGACACGCTGGCTGCAATCAATCCACATTGCACCAATACCCTGCGCGTGATCACTCTGATCAACAGCGACTTCGAAATCGAAGTGCTCGCGAGCCAGCTGAAGTTCGGGCGTGGGCGCTCCATGGTGGACAATACCAGCCAGGGGGCGGTCTCGAGCTTCGTGGGATCCGACGGCGCCATCGGACCATTGATCTATGTGGATAGTGAACAGATGACACGCTATGATCGCCATCCCGATACCGGCGTTCAGGTGGTCGGGACCAAGCTGCCATTCTTCAATGAAGCTTACCAACTCGCCATCGAGGCTCAGCGCTGCTATCCGCAGTTACGCACCATCGGCTGGGATATTGCAATCACTAATGCCGGACCGGTCGTGATCGAGGGAAACGTCTGGTATGGCTGGCAACCGCAGGTTCGCGGCCGCCGCGGCTTCATTTCGCCCGGGCTCAGGAAAATTCTCGACGATGAAATCATGCCGAAATACCGTGGCTGAAGCAGCTTCGGCGACGCCTACCAACTGCTGAAACGATCGGCGCTCATTCGCACTCACGGATCGTGGCGAGGGCTGGGCTTCGACGGCCATCCCCGCAAGCACTTGCAATACAACGCGTTACAGAACTCAAGGTTTGTCTCCGGGCGCCGCCCGTGGACTTCAAACATCGATCCCCCCACCTCTCGGCGCAGCCCTCAAGGCCGATTTCGACCACTATTTAAGCGGCTGATTCGCGATTGGGCTTCTGAAAAAAAGTTGTAAAAAGCGAAGTTTTATATTGCGTAACTTTTTCAGAGCTATTATCAAATTCTCCGTTGGTACGATAAATACAGGGCGAAATCGATGTTGCCATCGTTTAAGCCTGAGAAATCAACCTAATTCAACCCAATGTGTGGGAGGTTCCAAAATGGCAGGTAAGCCGTTGACAAAAGCTCAGCTCGTCTCAGCGATGGCTGACAAAACCGGAATGACCAAAGTTGACGTCAACAAGTTCCTTGCGACTCTTCATGAGACCGCTATCAAAGAGACGAAGAAAGCCGGCGAGTTCACCCTCCCTGGTTTCGGCAAGCTGGTTAAGTCGAATCGTAAGGCTCGCATGGGTCGCAATCCGCAGACCGGCGAAGCCATTAAGATCCCGGCCAAGACAGTGGTGAAGTTCCGCGTTGCCAAGGCAACCAAGGACGCCATCGTCCCGCCGAAGAAGTAAGTTCTGAAGATCAAGCGATCTTAAGACTCGTGAGGGTGCCACGGCAGCAGTGCTTTGGCACCCTCTGCTTTTTTAAACACTTCACCTGCACCCACTTTTTTCTGGACTTCTTTCCGAAAATCTTCCACGTATTACCTCCGAAATGAATATCCTCGGAATTTCCGCCTTCTATCACGACAGCGCCGCTGCCTTGCTGCAGGACGGCAAAATCGTGGCCGCCGCCCATGAAGAACGCTTCAGCCGCGTCAAGCATGATGCGCGCTTCCCCGACAACGCTATCGCCTATTGTCTCCGCGAAGGTGGAATCGACGCTGCAGGCATCGAGTTTGTCTGCTACTACGACAAACCGATGCTCACTTTCGAGCGCCTGATGGAAACCTACCTCGCGTTTGCACCACGCGGAATCAGGTCGTTCGCCAAAGCACTGCCGCTCTGGCTCCACCACAAACTGCACATTCGACGGGCAATCCGCGAAGGGCTTGGTGAGGGATTCGCAGGCAAAGTCCTCTTCTCACGACACCACCTCTCTCACGCCGCGTCTGCTTTCTACCCGTCCCCCTTCGACGAGGCAGCCATCCTGACAATCGATGGTGTCGGCGAATGGAGCACAACCACGCTCGGTGCCGGATCAGGCAACAGGATTGATCTCCACAAGGAGATCCGTTTCCCACATTCGCTCGGCCTGCTCTATTCAGCCTTCACCTACTATCTCGGATTCAAGGTCAATTCGGGGGAATACAAACTAATGGGCCTGGCACCCTACGGTGAACCTAAGTACGTTGACTTGATCCTCGCCAAGCTGATTGATCTGAAGGAGGATGGCTCCTTCTGGCTCGACATGCGCTACTTCAACTACTGCCAGGGACTCACCATGACCGCCGGCAGATTCCACGAGCTTTTCGGCATGAAACCGAAAGATCCCGAGTCACGCTTCAATCAAAAACAACTCGACATCGCCGCTTCGATCCAGGAAGTGACAAATATCGTGATGCTCCGTCTGGCACGCCATCTCCAGCAGATGAGCGGTGCGGAAAATCTCGTAATGGCAGGCGGCGTCGCCCTCAACTCAGTTGCAAACGGTCTGATCAGACGCGAAAAGATATTCAAGCATATCTGGATCCAGCCCGCCGCAGGGGATGCCGGCGGTGCCCTCGGTGCGGCTCTGGCAGCGTGGCATGTTTTCCTGCAGAATGATCGAACCACCTCCGCAGGCGACTCCCAGCAAGGCAGCTACCTGGGACCTGCATACAGGGCAGGGGAGATAGAGTCAGCACTGAATCGCCTCGGCGCAAAATTCGAGGCTCACGACCCGGCACAGATCCCCGCGCTGGTCGCCGAGGCAATCGATCAACAACACGTGGTCGGTCTGTTACAGGGACGAATGGAGTTCGGTCCCCGCGCCCTCGGCGCACGCAGCATCCTCGCCGATGCCCGTTCTCCCGAGACACAATCGCGGCTGAACCTGAAAATCAAGTTTCGCGAGTCGTTCCGTCCCTTCGCCCCAGCTGTTCTGCGCGAAGAAGTCGCTGAATACTTCGAACACGATTGCGACAGCCCTTACATGCTGCTGGTCGAACCGATCAAGGAAACTATTCGCAATTCTCCTTCGCCCGAGCAGGCACAACTCACCGGCATCGACCGCCTCAAATGGCCGAAGTCATCTATCCCTGCCGTGACGCACGTCGACTACTCCGGCAGGCTGCAAACCGTCACCGCCGAACGCAACGGTCTCTTCTACGATATCGTCAAGGCATTCAAGCAGCGTACCGGATGTGGCGTGATTGTCAACACCAGCTTTAATATCCGAGGCGAACCGATCGTCAACACTCCTGAGGAAGCCTACCGCTGCTTCATGTTCACCGATATCGATATGCTGGTACTGGAGAACTTCGTCCTTCGCAAACAAGATCAACCTGCGTTCCCCGGCGCCGCCGCATACCGTGCGCAGTTTGGAGTCGATTGATGCTCGGCAAGATTAACTGGAAACCACAACCACGCGATATCCGCTACTTCGCGGTGACCCTGGCCATTGTTGCAGTGTTGCTCGGTTTGTTCGTACTCGCCGGTACCACGCTCAGGCAGGCAGCCATCGTGACCGGAGCCGGGCTGGCGTTGGCGGCGCTCTGCTATCTCCTGATGCCGGTCGGCAAAGCTGTGTATCTGCTCTGGATGGCGGTCTCCTTCATCCTCGGCTGGATCGTTTCACCGGTCGTTATCGGAATCATCTATTATCTGGTCCTGACCCCGATTGGCTTGTTCTACCGCATCTCCGGACGCGACGAACTGCGATTGAAACCCTCGTCGGACAAGACCACGTACTTCGAATCGATCTCTGAGGCGGCAGTCAAAGACGATTTTCGTAAGCAGTTCTGAGTCTATTTTCTCCGGCTCCATTCGACAGGTCGGCTGGAACTCCGCAGCACAGCCACACGACTACCACACGACACAAAATCACTTCTTTTTTTGGAGAGTTTAGTATATAATTAAAAAGGGGATTAAGGAGTCCGAGTTCAATGACTTCCATTGAGCAAATCATAGATAGACAGGTGCGCCGCTGGGAGCTGCAGAAGTCTTTCGAAGAATCGCACAGTAGCTCCTCCGGTGCGCGTCAGATGCCCAAGCCGCTGATCACGATCTCTCGTCAGCATGGAACCGGTGGCAGCGCCGTTGCCGAGAAGCTTGCTCAACGTTTCAACTATACTTTGCTTCACCGCGACATCGTCGACCGCATCTGCGCCGAAACAGGCTACAAGAAACGGATCGTCGAATCGCTCGATGAACACTCCAAGTCGCAACTGCAGATCTGGGTCGATTCAATCCTCACCGGGATGCAAATCGATCAGAGTGATTATATCAGGCAACTGCTCCAGTTGATCTACAGCGTTTCCCGCCTCGGCGGCGTCGTCGTAGTCGGCAGAGCATCCAACTTCCTGATCGGCAAAAGCCGCGGATTCCATGCTCGGATTGTGGCGTCGCGGGAGCACCGGGTGGAAGCCCTCGCCGACAGCGCCAAACTCCTGCGGGAGGATGCGGATGCCCTCGTGGACAGGCTCGACCGCGAGCGCGCCGATTTCGTCCGGCAGTTGACGCGTCACGATATCGACGATCCACTCGGGTATGACCTGATGATCAACAACGAGTTCGTGTCGACCGACTCTGCGGTGAATCTGCTCGCCACCGCCGCCATGGATAAGTTTGAGCTGCTGGCGCGCGATTCCTATCTGCAGTAACGGGGGACGATGCCTCGACCCTGCTGGCTGGCCGCAGCGCCAATCGACACCAATACTTCGTCAAGCGACCGAACGAATGCGCCGCTGGCGCCGTACTCCCCTCTGAAGATTAAAAATGCTCAGTTCCGCTGAAGGAGTCGGTGATGTCTACAAACCACATCTTAACCCAGATACTGCTCATAGCAGGCCTTGTCTCAGTCCTGTCACTGGTACTCAACGCAGATGGTACCGCGCAACAGCCTCCCCCCTGCAGCGCGCCCGAAGCCTCCCAGTTCGATTTCTGGGTGGGCATGTGGAACGCCACCTGGGATGATACCGGCAAAGGCACTAACCATATCACCAAGGAGCTGGACGGCTGCGTTATCCACGAGCACTTCGCCACGCTTGATTCGGTCCCCTTCGTCGGTCGATCCTACTCCGTTTACAACATCAACACGCAGCAGTGGCACCAAACCTGGGTCGACAACAGTGGCGGCTACCTCGACTTTACCGGCGGAATGGTTGGTGACAAAATGATCCTCAGCCGCACCGCCCACCCGAAAGGCAAGGAGCCTTTCATGCAGCGCATGGTATTCTCCAACATCAAGTCCGATTCCTTCGACTGGGACTGGCAGAAATCAACTGACGGCGGCGACACCTGGGTCGATCTCTGGCATATTCACTATACCCGCGCTAAATAATCGCTCCGCACAGAGCCTGGGGGGGCTCCCGGCCCGAAGTCCGTTCCGCAGCCATAATTAGATTTGGCTTGCGAAAACGGCGATTGTCCCTATCTTGCGGCTACTACAATGGCTATTACGGGTCAACTTAATCTACCTTCCACGGAGCGGGCAAATGAACATCTCTGTTTCCAAGCGGCTGTTTCTTACCTTAGCTATCGCGCTCTTCCTTTGTGGCGCGGTTTCTGCCGGCGCGAAGGATGGCCAGTCGGCTAAAGAATCTTCTAATAGCGAGAAAGCTGGAGGCAGTCAGAATGCCGGCGCTCCCGACAAAGCCGAGAAACGGGCCGGTGAGCAAATCAAATGGCAGGTCATCGGAAACGGTGCTACGGATGGATCATCTGCAAGCTATAGCCTCAAGGGCACTGTCGGCCAGGCCGCCGTCGGAGGTGGATCCTCCGCCAGCTACAATCTCGAACAAGGCTTCTGGCAGAATTTCGCTGCCGCCGGATCGTGCAATTGTGGTGATGCTGACGGTTCCGGCGCCATCTCGATCGGTGATGCCGTGTTCATCATCAACTACATCTTTGGTGGAGGGCCAAGCCCCAGTCCGGCGTGCCTCGGTGATGCCGACGGCTCCGGCTCCATCTCGATCGGCGACGCCGTCTATATCATCAACTTCATCTTCGGTGGTGGGCCGGCTCCGGGCGGTTGCTAACGTCAGTTGCAGATTCGTCTGAACCCGGGCGGCAGTAGCCCGTGCTACCAGCCGTTCTCCCCTACAGATTCTTCCTCACCGCCTCCATCACATCCGCCGCCACCACTGCTTGTGGCAAGCGAAGAGGTGTTCGCCCAGATCTCCCCGGTAGATTCTTTGTAGGCCCAACCCCCTCGATCCCCGACAACCACGCCGGGCGTGACACCCACAACGATCGAATCGGGAGCCTTATCCGCAGACTGATATGGGTTCGGCGGAACGGGGGATGCCAGCACTACCCCCTGCGTGCGCAGACTATCGATCGGAGGAAAATTCTCCGAGCCCGTCACGGCGATCTGCTTGACGTTCCACAAACTGATCGCGCCCCTCAGTCCTTTGAGTGATTCCTTGCAGGCGGCTTCCTTGGCCTCCCACGACATATCCCGGTAGCGTACGATCGCCACCGAGCCCAAAATACCCAGCACGACGATAATAATTACGATCTCAATCAGGGTAAAACCGTGCTCTTGCGGCAGGAGTCCGGGGATGGCCTCTCGTCCCTGCGGGACAAGATTCTTCGGGCATCGCGGTGATTTGAAGCTGATCTTAAACATGATTTCGGCCGGATCGGAATTTAGTCTTTGCCGCAGCCCCGCTATTTCATCGCCGTGTTGACCAGTCCGTCCACCTCGCCGCCACGAAGTTCGGCGAGCTGTTTGCGGAGCCGGACCTTCTCCACTCCCAATGAAGCTTGCGAGACAATACTCGCGATTGAACGCAGGCGCTCATCATCGATCGGATCGCTCGGGTCAGGATTATTCAGCACCATTATGAACTCCACCCGACCATCCACTTCCATCGGCAGAGTCGCAAAGGCGCAGCTGCCGATATGGTCCTTCTCTTCCTTGGTAAGCATATCGCTGTAAAGCTCTGCAGTGGCATCGAGGATATTCTGCACCTCCCGCTCGGTCGCGGTGCGGCCGATTACCCCATCGGCTAAAGGGAAGACCATTTCATAGACCGCCTGCTGTGAGTTCACACCGAACCCCAGTATGCCGCGCGCAACCTTGGCGTCATCATCGATCTGCAGTAACAAAGCCCGGCCTAAGCCCATTCCCCGAAACACTTCTTCCAGCGTCGTCTGCAGTAGTTCATCCTCGTTCGTCGCCTGCCTGATTGCGTCGCTCGTCTCATGCAGAATCGCCATCTCACGATTGCGCGCGTTGAGCCGCTGCACAACCTCCATCGCCTCCCGATCGAGCGCGGCTTTCACCGGTGACGGCTCGCGTCCGTCAGGCGCCTTCAACGCAATATCCAGTTCGCCGGCAATTTCCCGGATCAGATCGGGCGCGGCCTCCACGATCTTCGCGATCACATCAGGCTCGATCCCGGTCAGATCGCGACACGAACGTTCAAGCTCCTCGGTGGCGTCCTCCCGCCGTGAGTAAATCGCATCGTATGTCAGTTCCGACAGGTAGACAATATCCACGATCGGATTGTTGCTCTTCTGGCGGGGAGGGATCCTCTGTCGGTGGTGATCCGTCACCGGGCGAAGCAGCAGCGGCGGCAGATTCCACTTCCGCGCCAACCATCCCCCCACCTCGGTGTGGTCAATCCCAAAGATCGACTTCTCCGCGGAAAGATACTCCTCTCCACGCTCGATCCGCTTCAGCACGACGTCGTACTCTTCCGGAAAAATCATCGCCAGCACAGCGATCCCGATGTCGTGCATGAATCCGGCGATAAACGCCTCCTCGGGAATCTTGTACTTCGCGGCGCTCGCCAGCATCTTGGCGATTACCCCGGTCGAGAGCGACCTGGTCCAGAATTGCCGGAAATCGAATTTGTGATGCTGTGCGGAGTGCTGCATCGAGTCGAACAGCGCCAGCGAAATAATTACATTCTGTACCGTCCGAAAGCCCATCAGCGTAATCGCCTGCGTAACGGTCGAAACCTTGTTGGCGAATTCAGCGTAGAAGGCCGAATTGGCAATCTTCAGTATGCGCGCCGTCAGGGCATGATCCGACAGGATAATGTTCGCCAGATCGGCGACCGAGGACTGCGGGTCTTCCGATATCTCCCGTACCCGTACTATTATCTGCGGTACGGAGGGGAGCGCTTCAAAGGCGTTGATTCGCTTCAGTGTCTCATGTCGTCCAATCAGTGGCAATCGGCACCTCGTGTTCGCTCTGCAAGCTGGTTGTCAGACAGCCTGCGGTTCTCGGCTCGCCGGCTGTGCTTTTCGCTTGGTTCTCTTCGCTTGGTTCTTTTCGCTTAGTTTTCTTCGTAAAGCCGTTTTTCTTCGGCGAAATGCTCTTCCAGGTCTGCCGCAATGTTTCGCAACTCGTCGGCGCCGAATCCATAGAGCCCCGCCAGTTGGAAGCGCGCCAGGTCGATCTGTTCCGGTTCGCCCGAACCGACACCAATTGTCTTCGCCAGCTCGTTCCCGAAATTGACGATGGCGTAGATCGGCACATCCTCTCCGCATTCTGCATCAAACGTGTTGATGTGATGCATCCGCACCGCTTCGACCAGGTCGGGCGGCAAGCTCCAGCGGTCGAGAACCGCCGCACCCAGGTCGGCGTGCGTGAAACCCAGCCGCCGCTGCTCCAGCTCCAGATAGGGCAGCGACTGCGACTTCGATTCGTCCGCCAGCTCATCGAGAAGCGTACCGAGCCGTTGCCGCAGGATCAATTTGCCGATGTCGTGCAGCAGCCCCGCTATGAAAACCTCCTCCACCTGTGCGTGACCGATGCGGGTGGCCACCAACCGGGCGCCCAGCGCGGAAGCCAGCGAATGCTCCCACAACTGTTTCCCGTCGTCTGGATTCTCCTTGCTCCGGTAAAGGGAATGCGTCGTCGACGCCATCACCAGAGAACGGAGAGTGAAAAAGCCCAGGATCAGTATCGCCTCCTTAAGCGAACTGACTGTCCGCGACCGGCCGTAGAACGAGGAATTAGACAGGCGCAGCACTTTGGCGGTCAGTGCGGCATCCGCAGCAAGGACTTCCCCCAGATCCTCCACATTGGAGTTAAGATCTGACGTCAGGCCCATCACCTTGGTCACTACGGCTGGTGAAGGGGGTAGCTCGCCAATCGACTGCGATATTTTTTGCAGCAGGTCCTGTTCTGTTGTCTCTTCTCTAACTACACTCATTTTACTTGTCCGATGATAATCGGTTAATCTCCTTTAGTTTATCGGAACTATCGCGATTGGCCTTAAGGGGGATTGAATGTCGATATCTTGAGGCAGATTTTTCTTGCAAATCGTGGAACGATTATGTTTAATATGTGTTAGAATAAGCAGAGGCTGAAGTAGGGTGTTGTTCCAAATTTGAGTTTCCTGCCCCCCTCTCAGATTTGGCATCCAAGCTTCGGCCTTTTTTATTTCCCCCCTGAATTTATGCATATCCATCTATATATGTGATGCTCCGGGCTCCTCCTTTTTGACGCAGAAATTGCGGTTTCTCACCCCATCGAACCGCTGTTTTGCCGGCGAGTGAAAGCGGTGTCGCTGGCGTTGTAGCCGTAAACCCTTGAAAATAGGAGATTTCAGCTACGCAGGAGTTCCAAAAAAGTTCTCGTTATTAGGGAAAATAGTGTTGACAACCTGCCGGGTTCCCGATATATTCAAGCCGAAGTGAATACAAGGTCTTAACCAAATACTTAACTGACACAACTAAAGATTTAATTAGCGCACTTTTTAATCTGCGGGTCGGCAATCTTGTGACCTGCTCAGCGAACTAAATCGAGTATTTGCACATACTACCAATTCTTTTTTAGTAACGTCTAAAACTCAACGGTGTCACTCTGCGACGTCCTCTTCCTGTGGCACTATCGTTGAACGTTTAATTTGCGGCGTTAGTAGATCACACAAAGATCATACTTGCTACTATCACTTAGTGGCGCGACGGAGACTGTAAAGAGGCCACATAGCTACCGATTAGAGAATTAACGGCTATCACTTCTCACCAGGCAAGGAGGTTGCTTAATGGCCAAGGTTTGGCGCTTCATCGTGTTCGCAGTCATTTTTATGCTGCCGATCGCGATAGTCTTCACGGGGGAACCGGCTGAGTCCGCGCCCGACGCGTTGGAGATCGTCTGCCAGATAGATTCTGTCTCGATCGGAACGTCGCCGGGAGAGTTCGTCTTGAATGTTATGGTAGAGAACTTCTCAGACTCAATTGCGGGTGTCACGCTCTGGTTCAATATCTCTGATCCGGAATTCGTTAAATTCGCTCTCGATACGGTCGTTGATACGACCTGGTATCCGAAGTTCGATACTTCCGGTACCCTGCTGAGCGGTTTCGAATCAGTGAGCGCGCGTATCCGCGATGGGGCGAATCGAGGACTGTTCAGTCTCGCCGCAACGTACGACGATGGCTTTCCGCCCATCGCCACTCCACCAATCGCTCCGCAGTCCGGTGTCAAGCCGCTGGTCAAGCTGATTCTTGAAGTTCAGCCCAACCTCGGCGACTCGCTCTGCATCGACAGTCTCGATCTCGACGAAACTATCTATATCAACGACATCGAAACCAGATTCTCCGATCCCTATAACAATCTGATCGGTTACACCTGTCTGCCGCTTTCCTACGATACTCTTTTCTCGAACTGTGCCGAATTCATCGTAATCGACACCACGTTTGAGAATTGCGTCGACTCGGTAATGGGTGAATGCGTGAACTGGGAGGACACAACCTACGTCACGCAGTGTATCAACTGGTTCGATACAACCTATCTGCCCGTCTTCGAATGCAACTACGATTCTTCCAAGATTCTCTATACCGACGGTCGGATAACCTGGAGCTGCGGCCTTTGCGGTGATGCCGACGGCAGCGGCGCCTGGTCGATCGGCGATGCTGTCTTCATCATTAACTACATCTTTGGCGGTGGACCTCCGCCGAATCCGCTGTCGAACGGTGATGCCGACGGCAGTGGCGCAATCAGTATCGGCGATGCTGTGTATCTGATTAACTTTATCTTTGGTGGCGGACCGCCCCCTCCGTCGAGCTGCTGAGCTCGCGGGGGTCGCTCGGTCTAATGACGATCTAACCGTAGCCTAAGACTGAGATAATAGAAAAAATGAAAATTCTGACTCAATATGACTGTGAAGAGTAATGAAAGAGTGAAAGGAGGTGAGAAGGAGTTTAGGAGAAGAGGCTTAAACGTTCAACCACCACGAGTCCTTTTGCAGATAATGCCATTGTGTGCTTAGTCTCCTGAGGCTCAATCTGGTTTTGAAGAATCCCGCAATGAGTCGGGAAACTTGTAGAATCAGTTAATAGGGGGCACGAGGTATCAAGTGAGTGTTAACTGATACCAAATCTTTTTCCAGCAACTAGTTTAGGAGCTAAAGAATGAAACGCTGTCTAATCTTAGTTACTTCGTTTATGCTTCTTCTGAGCGTCAGCGCATTTGCTGGCTATGACGTTAGCGTCAAAGTCAACGGCCCTGACTCTGTAGCTTATATTGGCGAGACCAATATGGTTGGGTACTATTTCCAGACCGATGCTCCGCTCACCGGTATGGCCGTCGGTTTTGTTTTCAGCTGGACAGCTGGTGGAACTTACACTTGGGATAACGGTTATGGCGATGCCGGCGGTACCGGCGGTGTCTACATCCTGAGACACGGTGGCGCCGTTGGTGCCTTCGACCTCGGTGGTACACTCTCCGACGGTTCCCTTATGCCGAACGCCATTAACTGGGGTGGTGCCGCTCTCAGCGCTCCGCTGCCGGCCCAGGCGACCTCAACCCTGCTGTATTCAATGCAGTTCGATGCTGACAATGCCAATGTGGATACCCCCAATGGCTTCTGCATCGACAACGATGCAGTCGGTCAGGCCGACTGGTCGATGAACCCGCAGACCGGTGGCACCGAAGTTCCGACCTACCAGGGTCAGCCGAACTCCGGCGTGCTTAATCCGGATGCCCCGGCCGTTTGCTTTGATGTCATTCTTCGTCCGTGCGTTGCCCCGGCCTTCACCAGCGATCCTGGTGCAAGCGTCAACCGCAGCCACTGCTTGACCTACAGCTTTGACTTCAATGCCGATCCGGTCGATCCGAACGGTTCACCGATCAGCTTCTCCAGCTCAGCTGGTACCATCAACGCTGCCACCGGCGAACTTACGGTCAATCCGATTTCGACCTGCGGTTCAACCGACGTCAGCGTGACCGTGACCAACAACTGCGGCAGCTCTGCCCAGCATGACTTCACGATCAACTGGACCAACAACAACCCGACCATTACTAACTGCATCGCTTCGAAGTCAGTTGGTAAGGGTAACTCCGTTGGTGTTGACTTCAATGCTACCGATGCGGATCCGTGCGATGCTCTCGTTTGGTCAGTCGTGGCCAACGATGCCGTCGTCAATGCTCCGACAGTCGATGGCACTGGTAACTTCGCCTGGCTTTCGGATAACTCCGAAGGCGGTCTGACCAAGAGCTTCACCGTTTCCGTGACCGATCCTTGCGGTGGCGTTGCTTCATGTACCTTCGATATCTTAGTTCTGAACACCCAGCCGTTCGTGATCAAGATCGAGAAGACCCATGGTACCTTCCAGGGTCACTACGAGTATGTCTCAATCACCAAGGTCCAGGGTTCTGGCGAAATGGGCGGTTTTGACTTCCTCGTCGGTTACGATGCTTCTGGTCTTAGCTTCATCTCGGCCGAGCCGGGCGCCGCTATCGGTCCTGCCGGTCTTGGATGGGAGTACTTCACCTATCGTTATGGTGCCTTTGGTAACTGCGTTGGCCCGTGCCCGAGCGGAAAGCTCCGCGTGGTCGCGATTGCCGATCAGAACAACGGTGCCAATCATCCGGCCGGCTTCAATGTCCCGGATGGTGGCGAACTCGCCAGCCTGAAGTTCTATGTCACTAACGACCGTACGTACGAGTGCCAGTACCTGCCGATCCGCTTCTGCTGGATCGATTGCGGCGACAACAGCATCTCGAACATCGGTGGTGACACCCTTTGGATCAGCTCTCAGGTCTTCGACTTCGAGAACACCGATCCGATCAACGTCCCGGATTATGAAATCACCGACCTCTCCTGCTACTTCGCAATGAGCTTCGGTGGTGCTTGCGCCGACTGCGATGTCAGCGATAAGTATGAGCCGGTTCGTTTCATCATCTTCTGGAACGGTGGTGTTGACATTATCTGCGCCGACTCAATTGACGGCCGTGGTGATATCAACCTCAACGGTATCGACAACGAAATCGCGGACGCCGTACTCTACACGAACTACTTCCTGTATGGTCTCAGCGCCCTCGATCCGAACCCGCAGTTCCGCGAAGCTCAGATCGCGGCTTCCGATGTTAACGCGGATGGTACTCCGCTTACCGTCGGTGACCTGGTCTACCAGCTTCGTATCATCGTGGGTGATGCTCTTCCGTTCCCGAAGCTTGCTCCGTTTGCCAACACGGCTAACGTGACGCTTGCCAACGGTACCCTGTCGACCAACGCATCGGTTGAACTCGGTGCTGTGTACGCTACGTTTGAAGTCAACGGTGCCTACGACCTTGTCAGCAAGACTGACATGGAAGTTGTCAGCGCTGAGAACGATGGCCAGTTGAAGGTCCTGGTTTATGCCGGTACCAGCAACATGACCAACTCGATCGAAGCCGGCGCCGCCGACCTGTTCACGATCAACGGTGACGTTGAGCTTGTGAGTGTCGAAGTTGCCGACTACAGCGGTAACATGCTGAACACCCAGGTCTCAAAGAGCGTGCTGCCGACCTCGTTCGCGCTGCATCAGAACGTCCCGAACCCGTTCAACCCGACCACCAAGATCGGTCTCGATCTGCCGACCGCCTCTGATTGGTCACTCGCTATCTACAACGTCGCTGGCCAGCTCGTCGAGAGCTTCTCCGGTAACGGCGTAGGTACCGTCAACGTTGAATGGGATGCTTCCAACGTCGCTTCCGGTATCTACTTCTACAAGGCTACCGTGGCTGACTGGACGCAGACCAAGAAGATGGTCCTGATGAAGTAATTTCGTCAGAATTGTCTGATAGATGTCTGGGGAGAGATAATCCTCTCCCCAGATTTTATCAAAGCAGCCGCAACGCTGCTCGGTGTAACTGGAGGAGGTGAGTGAAGACATAGACATCTAACGGCCGCGAACTTGAATCAAATGACTGACGCTTTGTCCAACCGGATTGATTCACCTGCTATGGCAAGCATCACGCAATGCGAAGTTCGTGGGCTGAGCCATTTTTTTATTTGTAGGCCGTTTTGTCGAAACCGTTTGAAACAGAAGTAAGAAAAGCTACTCGAAAGAATTTTGTAGCTCCCCGTAATAGGGAAGTTGCAAGCTATTGCAGGGATTTTTCAGAGCCTGTGCAAACCAGTACCACACTTAGGAGAGAGGGAATTCCGGTTGCCTTCCGACCGAAAGCACACGGCAGCAGGCGTCCCAAAATAAGTTGCTACAATGCAACACTTTATATACCGAGCACCATGTACAGATCAGATTACTGTCCAAAGGGACACGATCCCGCCACTCCTCGCCTCTTGGCATATATGTTGCACCCACTGATGGTGATGAAGTGTGACAGTTACAGCCATATCTGCAGCCCTCACGCTGCCGAAACTACTCCTGACATGGTGCCGCTCAACAAGCTATCCGCTTGCCTGAAAAGTACTTCGGGGGAAATATGTTAAACGGGCTACTCCAGAAACTCCGGCAAAACCACTCTATCTACTCAGGCTGGCTCCGGTTGGCCGCTCCGATACTCGCCGTCGTCTCACTCCTGTTGCTGCCGGCGCCAGTCCGGGCGCAATCAGATCCCTTCGGCGAAATCGACACCGTGAGCATTGCCGACGTGACCATCCGCCCCAATGCTTCAGGTGACGTAGATATCCATCTCTTCAACGACGAAGCGCTGGCGGGGCTCACGATTACACTTACCTATCCTGACGAGTTGATCTCAGTCGATTCTGTCAGCTTTGCCGATTCGCGAGCCAAGAACTGGACGTTACTCAACTACTCACTCAATGAAGCTACCAAAACGATCACGATAAATGGTGTGGCCCTCGGCTCACCCGCTTTGCCGGCTGGCTCCGGAGTCATCGCGACCCTGCACATCACCGCCAATTCGGGACTGAACGATGGTGCCGCCGGTGAAATCAAAGCCAAGCCGGGCGGTCCGCTGGAGTTGAACACTCCACAGAGCGAAAACATCGTGCCGGTCGTGGTGGCCGGTGTAATCTCGATCGATGCCACCAATCGCGCTCCACAAATCAAACCGATCGCACCCCTCACTGTCATGGAGGGAGAAACCGTCACCCTGTCAATCGAAACCAGCGATCCTGACAACGACGATCTCGATGTCTTCGCCACCAATCTGACTCCCGGATCGGTATTCGAAAATACTTCGCGCAACCAGAGCACCTTCATCTGGAAGGTGCCATACGTGGGACCGGGCTCTGCCACGCAATCACCGTACGATCTCAATATCGTCGCCTTCGACGGCAAAGTCGCCACGCACATGACGGTGCCGGTCCACGTCGTCAACGTCAATAGATCGCCCAGCTTCACCATTGGTTCGGCCCTTACCGGTTCCGCCGGTGATGAGTTGTTGATTCCCTTGACCGGCAACGATCCTGACTTCGACGCGATTCATTTCATCGTCGATGGTCTCCCGGCGGCGGTCGAAATCAATGACGCCAATCCCGGTTTCATTCGCTGGAACTCGGCGATCGAGGACTCGGGCGACTACAACTTCTCCATCTCTGCCGTCGATGAATTCGGTGGCAGTACAACGGAATTCCATACGCTCCAGATGATGCCCTCAGCCCCGATCGAACTCTCGATTGGCGAAGAGCAGGGCTTCCCGGCGGAGTATGTTGATGTTTACGTCTCCATGCACAACCGCGTGCCGGTGGCTGCTTTCAATGTGAAAATCGAATACGATAAATCGATTCTGACACTCAACAAGGTCGACACCGTCGGGACACGTCTCGACCAGTGGCAGATCTTTAACTATACCCTCTCCTCCGATGGCAAGATCTTCGTGACCGCGGATGCCGACAACGCTAATCCGGCAACCCGTTATCTCGATGAGGGGGAAGGGCCGGTGGTGCACCTTCGCTTCCTGATCTCCTCCAACACCAGCTTTGCCGGATTCCATACTCGCCTCGAGTACGTGTTCCTCGATCCGCAGGATCAGACCGAGAACGCCGGTTGGGAGCCGGATGGTACGCTGATTCCGCGCTCGGCGATCGAGTACACGACAGGTGGCGTGCTGATCAAGAAATATGATGGACTGGTTGGTGATATCAATCTCAACGCCGTTGCGTTCGAAATCGCCGATCTCGTCTACTTCACCAACTACTTCGTAAATCCGTTCGAGTATCCGCTCGACGGCGCTCGCTGGCAAAACAGCGACATCAATCAGAATGGTACACCGGCGGAGTTGGCCGACCTGATCCAGATGATTCAAATCGTCAGCGGCGGATCGGGTAAAATCGCCACCTCAGGACTGAAACCATCTGCCGAGTACCTCTGGGAAGAACTGCGGGATCGATTCACGCTCAGCTTCCGCGAGGATGCCGCGTTTGCCGCAGCCCTGTTCCAGTTTTCCGTTGACGCCGGCAGCGAGTTCGACGTCGCCCTGACCGGAGACGGAACTAGCTTCGAGTTGATCTCGGCTCGCGAGGGTGATATCGCGGGGGTCCTTCTCTACTCGCGCCGCGGTGATATGGCGATTGCCAGGCAGGCCGAAGAGTTGCTCACGATCACTGCATCAGAACACTCAAAACTTATCTCCGCGGAATTCGTGGACGAACGCGGCGAGCTGATTTACCCGCAGAGCCTGGAGAAGGGAATTCTGCCGGAATCATTCCAGCTCGAACAGAATTACCCCAATCCGTTTAATCCCGAAACTACGATCTCATTTGAGCTTCCGGGCGCTGCTGCAGCGACCCTGGAGGTCTATAACATACTCGGAGAAAAAATCTCGACATTAGTCGATAAAGTGCTTCCGGCGGGCAGGCATCAAGTTATATTTAACGGTCGGAACCATTTCGACCAGGAACTACCGTCCGGAATTTACTTCTACCGTCTTCGAACCGACGCGTTCGAGGCAACACGGAAAATGATCTTGCTCAAGTAGGGAGAACGTCTCGCGTTTACTGCTATTTTTTGAGCGATTAGTTGCAAAGCATTTTTGAATAGCGGCCAAAACCGCCGCGCCAAAACCGATTTTTCCCGCAGGGTGTACCCTCGCCGTGCGGATTCGATAAAGTGAACTGTCTGACTCAGAGAAGAGGTAGCAATATGCTCAGAAAACTGATCCCAATATTGTTATTAGCGGTGGTGGCGGCTCTGGTTCCCCAGAAGCAAGCCTATAGCCAGCTAATATCAGAGGCTGATACCTTTAAGGTAATGCCGGCATTCGGACAGCCGGGCGATATCGTACCGATCAAGCTGTTCGTGGTCAATCCGGATACCACCTTGATGGCGATCAATGCGTACTTCGACATCGATACGACCAAGGTCGAGTACGTCGGTGTCGTCGACCAGGGGACGTTCTTCGTGAACGTCGACTCGATCGATCGTGCCTTCGAGGGTGTGCCGGCGGGCCAGTGCGTTTTCAACTTCCAGCCACTTGTAATGGCAACCTCGAACGGTAAACGGGCGAGTGTCATCGGCGCCGGAGATGGAGGCGATAGTCCGGGAGACCAGTTATGGATCAGGAAGGGTCGAGGGAATGTCCTGCAATTCTATGTGCGAATCAAGGACAACCTCAATATCGGCGATCAAACCGTAATTCGCATTTATAATCCGTTCGATGACGACCCCGGTGATTTCCGTGGCTGTTCCTACTCCGATCATCTCGGCTTACGGACAGTCTATCCAAGAATCGTCTCCGGTGTTCTGACAGTGGGAGAAGGCCAGACGGGTGGTACCAATTCCCCGCCGTCGATTGCCGCTCTCTCGCAAACCAGTTATGCCGTCACCCCCGGTACACCAATCAACTTCTCAGTTTCCGCAAGCGACCCGAATGCTGGTCAGACAATCACTCTCTCTGCTTCCGGGCTACCTTCGGGAGCGACATTCGGTTCGGGCGGCAGTGTCACCGGAGCGGGAGCGGTAACCGGCAATTTCAGCTGGACCCCCAACGCTTCACAGATCAATTCATACTCGATCACCTTTACCTGCGTGGACGATTCCTCTGCCTCGGCGACTCCGCGCTCGGTCAATATCACCGTAACCCAGCAGCCGCCACCGGAGGGCGATGTCATCTACACGGTCTCGCAGCGCGGCATCGGGCCAGTCTCGGGAGGTACTCCCGGTCTAACCGGCATCAGTATTCCTGTGAACCTCAGTTCAGAATCCTCTGTGTTCGGTGTTCAGTTCGACTTCGTTTACAATTCAGATGTCCTGATTGTCGATTCGCTCGTACCGACCGATCGATTGCAGAATTTCACTGTCTATGAAAATATCGGGGATATCTCCGGCAGGGTGCGCGTCGTCGCCTTCGGACTTAATAACGAAGAGATTCAGACCACATCCACGCCGGAAATCATGAACTTCTGGGTGACAGTCAGAGGCTCCGCGCCGATCGGCGAGTCCGAACTCCGATTCGAAAACGCTTACGAATCGATCAGCCCCGATCCCTTCGTGCCATCCGTCGAGCTGGAAACCGACGATAACGGTATCTTCGTCGTCGATGCCGGCGGTGATGTTAACGGTGACGGTCGCGTCGATATCGCCGATATGGTAGTTGTGGTCGCTTATATCATCGAAGATATCGAGCTCAACGCCCGCCAGTTCAGCGCTGCCGACATGGACCGTAACGGGTTCGTGGATGTGATCGATCTGCAGGCGATTATCAACCAGGTCTTCGGCGGCACACCGCCCTCATTTGTTGACTTCGGTGGTGATGAAGCCGTGCTCGAGCTCTATGAACCCTCCGCAGCCGGCAGTCAGGGAGTCACCGATATCTACGCCGAATTGCCGACCGATGTCGCGGGCGTGCAGTTTGAGATCAGCTACAACCCGGAGAAGGTTCAGCTGCAGCAGCCTGAGCGTACCGCGCTCTCCAGCAATCTGGCGCTTCGCTACAAGGATGATGGCCTCGGCAGGATGATCGTGCTGCTCTACCCCGGTTCGGCAGGGCTCAACAACTATATGAAGGCCGGTACCGGAACGCTGCTGAGTTTCAGCACGCAGAAGAATACAATCGGCGAACTCACGAATGACGACCTTAAGATCAATTACGCCGTGATGGTTGACCCGGATGCTGTGGAAGTCAAGGTGAAGAACCTCGCGCGCAAGGGTGGCGTGTTGCCGGAGGATTTCACCCTCCAGCAGAACTTCCCCAATCCGTTCAACCCGGAAACAACTATCAACTTCGCTATCGAAGCGAACTCAGCGCGCCGTGCGTCCCTGAAGATCTACAACCTCCTCGGACAGCATGTGCACACGCTGGTCGATGATGTGCTTGCTCCGGGAGAGTACTCCTACACTTGGTACGGCCGTATGGAAAACGGCACACCGGCGGCATCGGGTGTCTATTTCTATCGCCTGACTATCGGAGATCAGGCGAAAACCCGCAAAATGGTGCTGTTGAAGTAGGCCGGATGCAACTGGCCAGGCGTGAACCTCAACCGCGCTGTAAGCCGGCTCAAGGCAGAGTCGACGGCGCGGTCCGAAAGAGTCGTGGAGAACTTTGGTTATGGTAAGAACAGTTTCTAAGACAATTTCACCGGCGAGCTGTAACAGGCCCGCAGCTTTGCGACGACCGTTCGGCGCGAAGCTGCCGCTGCAGCTTGTCGTGCTCTTCAGCCTGCTGTTGACATCAATGGCTGTTGCAGCACCGCCGGTCTGGGACGCTATCCCCGATACTTCGATCGCCGAGGGCGAATCGCTGGTCATCAATGTCTCGGCGACCGACGCGGATGGCGATACCCTGACACTATTGCTCGCTAATGAACCCGCCCACGCCGCTCTCACCGATAACGGTGACAATACCGGGAGTTTTCAGTTTGATCCCGGTCTCGACGAAGCGGGTATCTACAACATCAGCTTCATCGCCTCCGATGGAGTCGAGGCCGACACCGCGATTGTGCAGATTACTGTCATAAACGTCAACCAGGCTCCAACCATAACGGCCACCGCTGACCAGTCAGTCGATGAGGGCAGCAACCTCAACTTTGTCGTTACAGCATCTGACCCGGATGGTACAACGCTTACTCTCACTGCTTCCGGTCTGCCGACTAATGC
>JBECKX010000075.1:0-3073 GCA_040235515.1 Candidatus Zixiibacteriota bacterium | reverse complement strand
GAATCAATCCGGAATATCAATCTAATAATCGGCCAATCCATTGAACAGCATTAGGATAATGCCATAACCCCGCTTAGGCAAGCAGCGTTTTCGGCGCGAAGATCCACTCGCTACCGGAGCCCCACCGCTGCGCTTCCGCTTAAGCGAAGGCATTCTCCTCTATCGCTAAATGCTATGGTCAATCTCGTGGAATATCTTCTTGCAGAGGTGAGCAAGTTGTGTGTTGTCGGCTCGTCGAATCGCCCTGCTCTACTGGCGGCTGTAGCGGAAGCGTTTCTTCTTGGATAACAGCGAATTACGGCGAAGAATGTTCCAGACGCCCCACCAGCCAACCGGTTTCTCAGAGCCATTCAGTTCAGAATTCACCATTCGGGAGAGTTCACCGATCGAGTAAAATGGGTCCGCCTTGATGAGGCTGAGAACCAACGCTTCGGCACCCCGAGAGTCCGTAGTCTCAGAATCCTTCTCCTCCGAAAGCGGGGACTTCGCAGGTGCTCCGGCGGGACGATTCACCGGGACATACTCCTCGGTTCTGACCGCAGCTTCCGGCTCCGGCATAACCTCGGCCGCAACCTGCTTGGCTGCCGTGGACGCGCCATTGCCGCCGTTACCGCCATTCGCGCCATCGACGCTAAACTCTACTTTGGCCTTCTCGATGTTATCGTAAGCCTTCAAGATCGAATCAAACTCCAGCAACTCATAGATCTCATAGACGCTGGGAATCATCCGCGCGAGCTTGATGTCGCCACGGTTCCCCTTGATGTCGCGGATGTTGCTGATAAAGATACCCCAGCCGGCGGACGAAATATACTCCACTCCCGCGAGATCGATGATGATCTTGAAACGCTCCTGCTCGAGCAATGAATTCATCACCTTCTCAAGCTCGGAGGAGGTCATCGTATCGATGACGCCATCAACCCGGATAACGGTTATATCACCCTTGCTACCGGTTGTATCTAGCGAAATTCTTAAGTCGTCCATGCCTCTTCCTGGATCTTACCATCCACTCTCTCGCGTTCCTCGTGACACTTCACTATCTCCTTGGTAAAAAGGAAGTAGTCCATCGCACCATTCGAATAAGGAGCGTGTTCGAAAATAGTTTTACGGTGAAGCTGCGCCTCTTTCAGTTGAGTGTTGACGCGAATGCGCGACGCAAACAGCTTCGAACCGAATTCATCCAATAGTTGATTGTATATCTGCTTTGATATACGAGTCCGCGTGTCGAAGAAGGTGGCCAGTATCCCCAGGAGTTCGACACGATGACCTATCTTGTCGTAAATGTTGTCGAGTAATTTTAAGGTCTTTTTCGCGCCTTCACAAGCGAAAAAATCCATCGAGACCGGGATCACCACCCCGTCGACGAAGTTCAAGACATTCATGTTGATCAGGTTAATCGCCGGCGGGCAGTCGAACACGACGTAATCGGTTCCGCGCAAATGCGACAGGACTTTGCTCAGCCGCTGTTCACGCTCGGACTGACGGGCGAGATAAAGCTCGGTCTCGACCAGGCGATTTCCACCGGAATCGATCAAATAGAGGTTTGGTCGCAGCGGCGAAATGTCAACATCACCGGTCGTCAGCAGTTCCGCCAACCCGCGTGCAGGCGTCTGCGCAAACGCCATCCCGACATTTGCCTGGCTGTCGCAATCGACGATCAATGTCTTCTTGCCCGACATCGCCAGGCAGTGCGCTACATTGATCACCGTGGTCGTCTTACCTGTACCACCCTTGCATGTTATGACTGCAAACTTCTTCACGTCTCTTACTTCAACCTATCCGCTAAACCTGAAGTTAGCAATACAGACGATCTTTTCGGATAGAACTATCCCCGGACTATCCTGATTTCTTGTCGTTCGTGTCTTCGCTGCGTTCGCTGAAGCGTGGGCCCGTCGACCCTTCCTCAGACTTCTTCCTGGCCTCTTCCCTGGCGCGCTCCTCTTCCTTCTGTTTCAGTTTCTCGACGTTGCCGAGCAGCCTTTTCTCATATTCCTCGAAACTCAGGCTCTCCGACTCCTGCTCTCGAGACTCCGCCGGTGCGACCTCCTCCGCGATCTCCCCGCCCGGCTGCGCGACTGACATCACTTCAAGCGTCAGACCCTGGGCGGCCCGCTTCTGCCATTGTTCATCATCGACTTCCTCGAGATGGGCAGTCGAGAATACGTTTTTCTTTTCATCTTCTGTGTCAATCTGAGATACGCGGCGAACGACCTTTTGGACAATCAATTTTAACTGATCCTCAGAAATTTGATCCTCCATCTCCGCGAACATTGCCGTCAGAATCTCAGACTTCTCCTGCGACAACCCCATCTCCTCGACGCGACCGCGGATCATCTCCTCGCGCGCATCTTCCTTCTGAGCCAACGACTCCTTGATCTGCTCCAGGTATTCGCTGCGCGAAATCGCCTTCGGGCTCTCTTCCGCCTCCGCAATGCTCTTGCGGAAATCCTCCTGTTGCTCAGGAGTCAGCTCAGTTCCCTGGCGCTGCGCGTAGTCATACCGCTGGCGGCGGGTGTTGAGCCTGAGTCTTACCAACTCGTTGTAGATTGTCCTTTCATCAAGCTCCTCGTCGGGGTTGCGTTCATCCAGTTCACGCTTGATCCGCGTCGGACCAAACTCCGGATTCTCGCGCACGATGTCGAGCACGCGATTCCGCTGCGTGAATGTCATCTGGACCGGACTGTCATCCACCCGCAGGCGCTTGTTGAGGAGTCCCTCCTCCCCGTACAATTCGAAACGCTTGCGATAACGGTAGTAGGTCGAAGTCGACAGGTTCATCAGGCGGCATGCCTCCTGCACCGACTTCCCTTCCGAGTCAACCAGTTCGAGCAGCTTCTTGCGCCGGGCAAAGAGCAATTCGTCGATCTCGATCTTCTCCTTGATCGCAACCATCGTGATATCGTCATTCTGCTCGGCGCCCTTGGTGAAGGCATGCAACTCCTCACCGAACTTCTCGACGAATTCCTCCGGCGAGAGGTCGCTGTTGTCCTTGATGAACTCAAGGAAGCGCGGCATGCCGAACTGCTCCTTGCGCGGGTTCATCGCCTCCGTGATTCCGTCGGTGTAGATCACCAGC
>JBECKX010000110.1:0-20475 GCA_040235515.1 Candidatus Zixiibacteriota bacterium | reverse complement strand
CTTCAACAAGCATAGTCTTGAAGCGGTCGTAGATCTTTTCGTGGATCAGTAGCCGCTGAACGCTGATGCAGCTTTGTCCCGATTGGTAGAAGGCGCCGACGACAATCCGCTGTACCGCGTCGTCGAGGTCAGCGTCCTCATCCACTATGCAGCCCGCATTGCCACCCAGCTCCAGAATTACCTTCTTTTTCCCAGCCTTCTCCTTCAACTGCCAGCCCACTTCGGGTGAGCCGGTGAAGCTGAGCAGCTTGGGCCTGGGATCTTCCGTGAAGAGAGCCGCGCCATCGCGATGACACGGCAGGATCGAAAATGCTCCCTCCGGCAGGTCGGTTTCCGCCAATACTTCACCAATGATCAATGCCCCGATCGGCGTCAGGCTCGCGGGCTTGAGTATGAATGGACAGCCGACAGCCAGCGCCGGAGCAACCTTGTGCGCCGCGAGATTCAATGGGAAGTTGAAAGGTGAAATGAAGGAACAGACTCCAATCGGCACTCGCTTCCACATGCCGGTATAGCCCCTGGCGCGTTCGGAAATGTCCATCGGTAACACTTCACCCGTAATGCGAACCGATTCCTCCGCTGCGATACGAAAAGTGTCGATCAGACGGCTCACTTCCCCGCGACTATCCTTGATCGGCTTGCCTGCTTCGATACAGAGCGATTCGGCCAGTTCCTCGGCCCGTTCGATAAATCGATCTTCACAGTGATAGAGTATCTGCTGTCTCTTGTAGGCGGGAAGTTTGCGCATCGCCTCCAGGGCTGCCTCGGCTCTGGTGATCGCTTCATCAATCACGCTTGCATCAGCCAGCGCCACGCGGGTTGCAACTTCTCCGGTGTATTTGTTCAATACTTCGAGATCAGTGTTGGCTTGAACCGGCTTGTTCGCCAGGTAATATGGGTACTTCTCTCTGAGCATGATTACTTCTCTCTCTCTAACTCAAATTATTCAACAGAGAACTGTCGCTGTAATCTATATCGGGCAGACGATTTTTCCCAGCCGTTCTGTTAACTTCAAATTCTCCCGGTAATCGATCGGGACAACCACCAGCGCCGGGGAGTCACAAGCAAATGCAGCTTCGAGAGTGGTTTTCAGTTCCTGTGAGTTTTCAACTCTGAATGATTTCCAGCCGAAGGAGTCAGCCAGCTTGCCGAAATCAGGATTGCCGAACGAGAGATTTGTATGGCGATTGAACTGAGCCTCCTGCTTCCATGAGATCAATCCATAGCCGCCATCCTCCCAGACCATCACGACGATATTGGTGCCAAGCCGCTTCGCAGTCTCCATCTCCTGAACATTCATCAGGAAACCGCCGTCGCCGCAGATCGCCAGAATGCGCCGGTCAGGATGAACGAGCTTTGCCGCGATCGCGCCGGGGAAGGCAAATCCCATCGAGCAAAATCCATTCGGGATCAGGCAGGTGTTCGGTTCATCGCAGTGATAATAGCGTGCAATCCACATTTTGTGCGCACCGACATCGCTGAGGAGGATATCCTCCGGCCCCATCACTTCCCTCACATCCCAGAGCACCTTCTGCGGCTTGAGCATACCCCTGGCGTCATCATCCTTGTACTCGGAGAAGTCCTCCATCATCCCGGCGCGCACCGATTTATGTTGACGGATATCGAAACGCAATGGTTCGGCGGCGATCCGTTCGTTGAACATCCAGAGTGTGTGCCCCAGGTCACCGACGATCTCGACATCGATCCGGTAATACTCGTCAACCTCAGCCGGCTGGAAATCGATATGGATGATCTTCTTGTCGATCGAGCCGTTCCAGAAGCGTGGGTGATACTCCACCAGGTCATAACCGAGGGTGATCACAACGTCGGCTGCATCGATCGCACAGGCAACGAGATCCTTCGATTGCAAGCCGATCGTGAATAGACACTGCTCCAGGCTGCGCGGGATCGCACCCTTGCCCATGAAGGTGCTGATGACGCCGATACCGGTCGCTTCAACGAATCGCCGCAGTTGTGTGGCGGCGCGCTTACGGATCGCACCGTTGCCCGCCAGAATCACAGGGCGCCGGGCGCCGCGGAGTAACTCCATGGCCTGGTTGACGATTTTGTCATCCGGCACAGCGCGACGAATTTTGATCGGCGGAATCGGCTCGCAGGAGGAGTCGGCGGCGGCGATATCTTCCGCGAGTTCGATATGACATGCACCCGGCTTCTCAGCTTCGGCCAGCTTCACCGCCTTGCGCACGACCTCCGGCACGGTGTCGGGATGCAGCACGGGAGAAGCCCACTTGGTGACCGGCTGGAACATCCGCACAACATCCATATTCTGGTGCGATTCCTTGTGCTGGCGTTTGAAATCGGCCTGGCCGGTAATCACCACAACGGGCGAACGATCCATGTTGGCATCCGCCACACCCGTCATCAGGTTGGTCGCGCCCGGTCCCAGCGTTCCAAGACAAAACCCCGCTTTCCCGGTCAGTCGACCATAGGCGTAAGCCATGAAAGCCGCCCCCTGTTCATGCCGTGTCAGGATAAATTTGATCGACGAACGATCAAGCGCCATCATCAGGTTGGCGTTTTCCTCGCCCGGTAGCCCGAAGACATACTCAACGCCCTCCGCTTCCAGGCATTTAACGAATAATTCGGCAGCATTCATCTTTAGTCCTTGGTATCTCAATTTGCCGCTCTATGTTCTTCCCCGGCTTTGAAATAGAAACGCGACCGAGCCGGTGGCCGGTTTGAAGATTTCTCGATCTGCCATATCCGGGGACGCTGTCCGCCGCGGCGCTGGACTTCGCAGTTGAACCTTGCTATATATGCAACCTGATGGATCAGAATACTAACAATGATTTTCCGGGAGTCTCTGTGGTAGTCGCCGTCCGCAACGAAGCACGAGAGATCGACCGCTGCATCGAATCGCTGCTGCAACAGGCCTATCCGCGCGACTCGCTGGAGTTTATCTTCGTGGATGGTGACTCGGACGACGATACCGTGCAACGGATCAACGCCTGGGCGACGCGGGATGATCGCGTCCGACTCCTCAAAAATCCACGCAGAATAACCTCGGCGGGGATGAACATCGGGCTGAAAGCCGCACGTCATGAACTGCTGCTCTGGACTTCGGGGCACACGATCCTCGAGGCAACGCATGTGGCTCGCTGCGTGGAAACGATGAAGCGCGTCGGCGCGGCGGCGGTCGGAGGTAAGCTGCACACAGTCGGTACCACGCCGATGGGGCGGATCAATGCCGCCGTGCTTTCTCATACCTTCGGCGTCGGCGGTGGCGAGCACCGCGTCGGGGACAAGTCAGACTGGGTCTTCGCCGTAACAATGGCCCTCTATCGCAAGTCCGCGCTGGAGGAAGTCGGAGGATGGAACGAGTCGCTGCCACGCAACCAGGATAACGAGCTGCACCAGCGTCTGCAGGAGGCGGGCCATAAATCGTACATGAATGCCGAGATCAACCCAACCTACCTCTGCCGCAACACCCTGTCCGCCCTGCTGAGGCAGGCGTGGCTGAATGGTTTCTGGAACGTCATGCTCACCCGACGAGGTAAGCGTGGTTACCATCTGCGGCACTTCATCCCGATGGTGTTCGTAATCTCAGCAGTAGTGGTGAGCGCGGCGGCGCTACTCCTGCCGGGCATCCGACCTCTCTTCCTGATACTGGCCGGACTCTATGCGCTGCTGGCGCTGGGAGCTGCAATCCAGATTTGCGTCAAGCGACGCTGGTGGTGGCAGGTGGCCGTGATTCCGTTCTGTTTCTTTCTTCTGCACTTCACCTACGGCCTGGCGTCGGTGGTCGGGCTTGTGGCACCGGGCGCAGATATTGCAGATATTCACGACATCAGAATGCAATCAAACGCTGATAGGTCCGCTGATAGATCCGCAGATCAGAAACCGGAGAACCAGTGAACAACACCCCGGACGGGAACGCAGAAAACAAATCCGAGAAGAATCTCTTAGAGAAGTTCCTCAGTCTATTCACCGAGGTTAAGCCGGGTGAAGCCGGAACCGCTCTACTCCTGACGCTCAACATCTTTCTGGTACTGGCATCCTACTATATCGCCAAGGTTGTTCGTGAGGGGCTGATCCTGAGTGAGTTTGGGGCGATCGTAAAGTCCTATTCCTCAGCCTTTCAAACTGTCTTGATTGGCGCGGTCGTGATACCGGTCTATTCCTGGCTCGCTGCGCGTCTTGATCGCAAGAAACTGATCAACTATGTCACCCTCTTCTTTGTGCTCTGCTTCGTCCTGTTCTACTTCATGGCGGTCGCCAAGCTGACGCTGCTTGGCGTGATCTACTTTGTCTGGGTAGGCATCTTCAGCCTGGTAGTCATCAGCTTGTTCTGGGCGTTTGCCAATGATCTCTATTCTACCGAAAAGGGAGAACGGCTCTTTGTCATCGTTGCTTTCGGCGCTTCAGCCGGTGCAGTCGCCGGCTCATATATCGCCGGGAAGATCGTAACTGCCATCGGCAACGCTCAGATGCTCTTGCTGGCTGCGGCCATTCTGGTCATTGCGATGCTGATCTCGAACCTGGTTGACCGGCGCGAGAGCCGGGCTGCGGCAAGAAGAACATCTGCGGCCAGATCCGCTGAAGCCAAGGAGTCAATCAGCAAAGGAGATGCTTTCAAACTGATCTTCAAACGCCGCTACCTCCTGCTGATCGCATTGTTGGTGTTGCTGCTGAACTGGGTCAATACCAACGGTGAGTTCATCCTCGGGGACGTAGTTGTGACTGCCGCGAACAAGGCCACGGCGATGCTGGATGGCACGGAGGCCGGCATCAAAGAGGCACGCGGCATCTATATCTCGGAATTCTACGGTGACTTCTTCTTCTGGGTCAATCTTGCCGGCTTCATCCTCCAGCTTTTCTTCGTCTCCAGGATCATCAAATACCTCGGTGTGCGGATCGCAGTGTTGATTCTCCCCTTCCTGGCGCTGGCCAGCTACTCCCTGATCGCAATAGCACCGATCTTCTCTTTGATCCGCTGGGCAAAGACCGCGGAGAACGCGACAGATTACTCGCTGAACAATACCGTCCGCCAGATGCTTTTCCTGCCCACTACGCGCGAGGAGAAGTACAAGGCGAAGGTTGCGATCGACAGTTTCTTCCAGCGCGCCGGCGATGTGCTCTCAGCCGTCGTTGTGTTTGTTGTCGCCGATTGGTTGATGAAAGGTGTTACCGAAGTCGCAATCGTCAATCTGGCCCTGGTTGTGGTCTGGCTCTGGATTGCCTATCTGGTCGGGAAAAAGTACTTCGAGAAGACTGCGGAAAAGCAACCCTCAGAGGCTGGAGGCTTCGGAAGCTGACCGACTCGTTACCCCACCTGCTTGATCGCTTCTTCATACGACGTAAACCCGGGGGTGCGGTCATCAGTCGTATCGGGTTTGTGGAACTCCGGGCTGTCGGTGATCATCTTGAGCAGCTTGTCGCGTTCCTTCGGATGCGCCAGATGAGCGATCCCCACCGCCCGTTCACCCAGACTCAGCCCGCGCGGATCGAGCGCACCATACTCGGTAACGATGATCACCTTGTCGAAGGGAGTGGCGGTTGTAGTGATACCGGCAGGACAACGATCGACAATCTTCGAGATCCCCTGCTTGGTCATAGACTTGAGGGCAATAATCGCCACCCCGCCGGGCGAGTATTGCGCTCCACGAATGAAGTCTGACTGTCCCCCGACGCCGGAGTAAATTTTTCGCGCATCGAGCGAATCGGCCCAGATGTTGCCATGCAGGTCCACTCCGATGGCGCTGTTGATCGAAACCATGCGGGGCTGCTCAGATATCTTGTACACACTATTGGTGTAGTTGCAGGGGCGGCTCTGCACGGAACTGTTGTAGTGAAGCCAGTCGTAGGTATCCTGGCTCTCTCCCAGAAATATCGAAGCCACCGAGAAGTTGAGGTGCTGTTTCCAACGGTTGGTGACAACCCCCTTGGTGATCAACCGCACCATCGCGTCCGCCAGCAACTCGGTATGAATTGCCAGATCACGTACGCCCTTCTTCAGGATTGCGTCAGTAACCGCCTCGGGGACCTCACCGATTCCATATTGCAGAGTCGAACCAGGCTCACTTCCAGAACCATCTTTGATGTAAAGCGCGGCGATGATCTCCCCAATCCTGCTCGCGGTAATATCCGGTTCATGGACTGGACTCGCCGGCAACGGATAATCGACATCGATCAGGTAGTCAATGGCGCTCTCAGGGATTGTCGTGCCCAGCACGAACGGCATGCGCTCATTGCGTTCGGCGCCTACGATACCACCATGCCGATTGGCATACTGGATAGCCGCGGCGACCCCTTCGACAGTCGTTCCGAGCGAGTAGTTCCCGGCCCGGTCGGGACCATTTACCGACAGAAGCACGACATTGGGGTGCATATGGCTGTGGATATACCGGGGGATCTCGGATAAGTGCAGCGGGTGGTAGTATGCCCAGCCGCGATTGACCGCCTCACGCGTGATTCTGCTATTGAAAATCACTCGATGCGTAATTTCGCGGCAGCGCTCCTCCGAGTAGAGCTTTGCGATACGTTCCCCGAGCGGTAAAACCGAGTAGATATCGACATGTTTGATTGAGAGGTCATTGGCCAGTTGCTCAAGCAGCACCTGCGGCGTTGCTGCGTTTCCAGCCGAGTAGATCACACTCCCCGGCTGCAACAGAAGCGGGTTGATAACATCGGATGCGTCAGCTACCTTAATCATACTAATAAGATACTTTTTTCACAAGCGGTTGTCCAACCGTTTCTAATTGTATCGACGCTTCTTTTTGTAATTTAAGGAGTTATGCGGATTTTGACGCAATTCGAGCGGATTGCGCCGCCCAAAAGTATTGATACTGTTGCCTGGCTTTGAATTCTGGTGAAAGCACCGGGCACCCGGTCAGATGCCCGGTCTGGATCGTAGTCGCAGGACTAGTCAGCTGAAGCAGAGAAGCCGATCTTGACTTGACTCTCCCCGCCGGAAGCTGAAGCAGCCGCCGGTGTTGCCCAGTCTGAGCAAGGTTCCGGTCCGGAGACGAAGATGTAATTGATCAGATAGGCGACATCGGTGATGTTGATTCTGTTGTCGCAGTTCATATTCCCAGCCACAATCGGATTCGGCGCCGCCCCACCTGCGAAGATGTAGTTGATCAGGTAGACCGCGTCCGTAATGTCGAGTCTGCCACTGTTATCGGCATCACCGAGTGTCATGGTACGGAACCGAGACACCTCGTTTGACTGCGTGGAGAGTCCTACCTCGCCAATCGCTATCACGCGCCACCAATAACGTTTTCCCCACTCCAGCTCGCCGGGTAACAGCAGAGTCGTTTCGGTCAGGTCGGTTATTCGCCAGATGTAGTTGAAACTGCTGTCGGTGGAAAGCTCAAGCGTATACTTCACCGCGACCTCACTTCCGGGGAGCATCGATTCTTCCCACGAGAATATCGGAGTGAGAGTGACCAATGGCGCGGCGATCTGGTCGATCGGCTCAAGCAGACCGAATGGAGCCGGTGCGACATCGTCGAACGGAAACGCCCCTATGTCATTGCGCGTGCCGTTCGGGTCGTTGTAGGTCGGTATCGGATCACCCGCGTCGATACAGGGGGAAGCGGGTGAGAGCCTGAAATCGCCGTTGAGTGCATCTCTGAACAACGGAGAAACCGAGAGCGAATTAGCTCCCGGAAATGTCGTGCCCCCATAGTAGTTGAAGTAATTGTTGTAGACATCATTATAGTCCAGTTGTGCATAGGAACCGCTCACACCGTACAATGTTGACTTCACGACGATGTTATTCTTCGCAACTGTCAGCGCAGTCTGAGATTCAAAGCCGTTCGAGTTGTCGTAGAACGTATTATTGATTATCCGGGCAACTCCCGATAGAATGCGCACACAGGCGCCGTCAACAATGTTTTCGGTAAAGAGGTTGTGATCGATCTCCACATAGTCACCCCTCGACTTGATCAGGACATCAGTGCCCCTTCCCCCGATAAACCGATTGTGATGAATCCTCGCAGTCGTACCCGGAACGGCATCAATAGCCGCCTGTTGGGCTTCGCTGACGATTGTAAACCCGAATAGCTCAACCGGAGCGACATCGCTACCGTTGAGCGTGATGAAAGTCACCGGCTGACTGTGGGAGGTAGTAAGAGTTGTAGCTTCGGGGCCCATCTGAGACCGGAGCACCAGGCTCTTGTTCTCGAACTCGATCAGTTCATTGTATGCGCCGGGCTTCACCATAATCGTATCCTGGTGGATGGCAGCCGTCACGGCATCCGGAATGAAATCGAAATCCCCCGGCACCAGAAATGTGCGGGGCGAACGAGTCAGGAAATATGTGTCGCTACTCCAGTCGGAGTACTCATAGCCGTCATGCGTTCTGCAGCGCCACCGGTAGACTTCGTCCATTTCCAGGTTGGGCACTCGTCTGCTGCTCGTGAACTGCTCCCCCTCCTCAATCGCCGGATCGGTAGCTACCACATTTATGAACTGAGGGTCGCTGCTAACCTGAAACTCGTACAACAGTCGGTCACCCTCTGCGTCCGTTCCATTGCTCACCTCGAGGATCACATCCAACACCGAATGCACGGAACCGGGCAAAGGTCCTGATGGGACCGGAGGTACCGGGAGCGTATTCATGTGAAAACTGAAGAAGCTCCAATCGCCGAATCCGCTCTCATCATCCACGTCGGTTAAGTCGGTCAGACGAAGTCGACCATAATAGGTAGTACTTCGTTCCAGCGGTACTCCGGCATACTGTACTTCACCGACATTCGATGCAACAACTCCGCTCTGCCACAGTACAGCCGACGTGAAGGTGGGATCGGTTCCAATCTCGATCTCGAATCCTCCCTGCGGCGGCCCTTCCGGATTCACATAGTCCCAGCTGATCAACGGGCTTGTCTCAAGGACATGGATGTTGTCGTGCGCGCCTACTCTCACTGCCGATGGTAATGGGAAGTTATGATTGAACGGTACCGCGCCAATATCGGAGACGCTGCCATCCAGGTCGAAGTACTGAGGTGAAGGGTCGCCGGCGTCCACGCAGGGAGAGTCAATGAGCAGTGAGAAAATGTAAGCCTCCGGTGACTGCAGGCCGGGATCGGCCGAGATGCTGTGAACTCCCGGAGCTGCGCCGTCGGTGTAGTTGGGATTATTCCCTATCACGCAATTGTAGTCGAGCCGCGCATAGTTACCGTAGATGCCGTATTGGGTTGAGTTGACGACGATATTATTGAATGCAACGTTGCCGCTGGCCTGTGAATAGAAACCTCTACCGTTGCCATAAAACGTATTGTTGTAGACCTGGTTGTTCTGAGACAGCAACCCGATACAAGCATGACCCACGACATTGAACGCGAAGATGTTCCTTCTGATGATTACATTGGACGATTGGCACCGAATAATCGCCTCCTGCGCAGTTATGTCATGTATGAAGTTGTCTTCGATGATTGCATTGTTTGCACTGGTCAGAATGATCAGGTTCGTCACCGCAGTGGTGGTTACTGAGAAACCGGAGATCTCCACCGGCGCGCCTCCGGTGTTCCCGGCTTTCGCGAGAAAGGTTGAAGTCGGCACCAGCGAGGTCAGGTATGGTCCCGCCGAGGATTCCAGGCGGATCCCTTTTGCTCCAAAATCGAATGAGCCGGTATAGGAACCGGGCGCAACTCTGATAGTGTCATTGCTGGCTGCAACGTTGATTGCCCCCTGTATCGTCGGTTGATCTTGCGGCACAAGAATCACGGCTGCCATCCCGCTTTGTGCCAGCACCAATACCCCAAGCAGTGCCCATAGATAGCGCATAACCAATCCTTTCTTGTATCGTAGACAGCAGAATCTACATACAACAATGTACGGAGTTGGGCTCTGATGTCAATAGCTAGATAGTTAGATAGATAAGTTCAGGTAGTACAGACCGTCGGTCGGCGAGCTGCACACCACCAGATCGTGGCGCCACCGGCTGACCGCATGCCGGGAGGCGAACAAACCCGGGAGGCGGGTCAGTCTTTACGTAGCTGTCTGATCACTTCACTCACCGATGCCGCATCATTCATGACGTAGAAGTGGAGGCACTTCACACCGTGATTGAGCAGTTTCTCGCACTGGCTGAGTCCCCAGTTCACGCCGATTTCCTTGACATGATCGGGGTTCTCCATCACCTCATCGACGAGCGCTTCAGGCAGGTTGATATGGAAGTTCTTCGGAAGCGACGTCAGTTGCCGCTTCGAGTTGAGGATCTTCAGCCCCGGGATAATCGGCACGGTGATACCCGCTTCACGGCAGCGCTGCTCGTATCTGATGAAGTCCTCCGCATCGAAGAACATCTGAGTCACGATGTAGTCGGCGCCGCAGGCTACTTTGCGTTTCAGGTACTCGATATCCGTCTTGAAATTCGGAGCTTCTATATGCTTTTCAGGATAACCACCCACTCCGATACAAAACTCGATCGGTGATGAGTTGGCGATATCCTCAAGATATATCCCCTGCTTGAGATTGTTGAGCTGGGTCACCAGATCGCAGGCATAATGATTCGTGCCGCCGTTCTGTTTGCCGGTCGGACTGTTGAGTTCGTCGCCTCTGACCGCCAGCACATTGTGGATGCCGAGGTAGTTCAGCTCGATCATGGCATCCTCGGTCTCCTCCTTGGAGAAACCGTGGCAAAGCAGGTGGGGCACGGTATCGATGCCGAATCGATTCTGAATGATGCCGCAGATGCTGATCGTCCCGGGACGCTTCTTGCGCACACGTCGACGAATCGTGCCGTCATCAAGCTCCTCATAACTGGCTTCCGCACCATGACTGGTCACATCGATGAAAGGTGGCTCGAACGGCAGCAGTTGTTCCACGATGTCGAGGATATCCTTCGCGCTCTTCCCCCGGGGTGGCGGGATAATCTCGTAGCTGAATAGCGGATTGCGGGCGCGCTCAAGATGTTCTATGACGTACACTGGCTTGCTTTCCTTGCTTTCAATTCCATGTCGGCTCTTAACTGTGCCTACGATTTGACGGGCGTGATATCCTGCTCTGTCGGATTATACGCCAGATTCGGCGCGAGCCAACGTTCTACTTCTGCTATCGACATTCCTTTGCGATCAGCATAGTCTTTCACCTGATCGAGTCCGATTCGGCCCACCTGCAGATAGCGCGACTGCGGATGTGAAAAATAAAATCCACTGACAGAGGCATTCGGGTGCATCGCGAAGTTCTCCGTCAACCTGATCCCGGCGTTCTTCTCCGCCTCCAGCAACCGGAACAGGTCACGCTTCTCGGTATGGTCTGGACAGGCCGGATAACCGGGTGCGGGGCGGATACCTTGATATTCTTCGGCGATCAGCGCTTCGTTATCCAGTTTCTCACTGACAGCATACCCCCACAGCTCCGTGCGAACCCGCTGGTGCAGTCGCTCGGCGAGGGCTTCCGCCAGACGGTCGGCCAGGACCTTTGCCATGATCTCGCTGTAATCATCATTCTGGTCGCGGAACCGTGCATTCAATTCCTCGGCGCCGATTCCGGCAGTGACCGCAAACAACCCGAGGTAGTCTCGCACACCTGAGTCGCCGGGAGCGACGAAATCAGCCAACGAGCCGTTGTGGCGCCCACCGGCGAGTTCTCGCTGCTGGCGCAGGAAATGGAAGATATGCAGCACCTCCGCGCGTGATTCATCGGTGTAGACTTCAACGTCATCTCCAACCGAATTGGCCGGAAACAACCCAACCACCGCCCGTGCCTGCAATGCACGTTCCGCGATAATCTGATCGAGCAACTTCTGCGCGTCGTCAAACAACCGGCGCGCCTCAGCGCCGAGGCGTTTGCTCTCGAAGATGCGAGGGTAGGTACCGGACAACTCCCAGGCCTGGAAGAACGGCGTCCAGTCGATATACTCTCGCAACTCGTCAAGTGGGTAATCGGCGAACGTCGTTACCCCCGCCTTTGCCGGTCGCGGCGGCGTGTATCTGCCCCACTCTATCGGCGTCTTGTTCGCGCGCGCTTCGGCGATGGTCAGTAGCTTCTTGTCGTTTTGTTTTTGCTCATGCTGGAGTCGCATCGCTTCATGCGCTTCGGCCACTCGCTTGACATAGTCCGCCCGCTTCTCGCGATTGAGCAGATTCCCGATGACGGGCGCTGCACGCGAAGCGTCAGTCACATGCACGCATACACCGCTATAGGCAGGATCGATCTTTACCGCCGTGTGAATTTTGGAAGTCGTGGCGCCTCCGATCAGCAGCGGGGTCGTGAGTTTGCGACGCTCCATCTCGCGGGCGACATGCACCATCTCGTCGAGGGAGGGCGTGATCAGCCCACTCAAACCGATGATATCGACGCTCTCCTCAGCCGCCACCTGCAGCAACTTGTCCGCCGGTACCATTACACCCAGATCGATAACCTTGTAACCATTGCAGCTCAGGACCACTCCAACGATGTTTTTGCCGATATCGTGTACATCACCCTTGACAGTGGCCATCAGGATGACTCCCTTCGACCCGTCACCACTCCTGGCAGCTTCCTCGGCCATCAATGGCTCAAGCACCGCCACACCCTTCTTCATGACACGTGCCGACTTCACTACCTGCGGCAGGAACATCTTGCCGGCGCCGAACAGGTCACCGACGATATTCATCCCCTCCATCATCGGCCCCTCGATCACCTTGAGCGGGTCCCCGAACTCCTCTAAGGACTCCATCACATCCGCTTCGATATGATCGGCGATGCCATGTACCAGCGCATGCTTGATTCGCTCGGTCGGTGCTTCCTCACGCCAGCTGAGATCCTTCGCCTTCCTCGCCGACTTGCCCGAGACGCCCTCGGCCTTTGCCAGCAACCGGCTGGTGGCATCATCGCTGCGATTCAGGATCACATCCTCCACCACATCGCGCAGGTCGCGCGGGATGTCGTCGTAGATTTCCAGTTGTCCCGCGTTGACGATCCCCATATCCATACCCGCTTCGATAGCATGATAGAGGAAGACCGAGTGCATTGCTTCCCTGACGACATTGTTTCCTCTGAAGGAAAATGAAAGATTGCTGACGCCGCCGCTGACCGAAGCATACGGCAGCTCGCTCTTGATAGTCTTGCAAGCACGGATATAGTCTACCGCGTAGCTGTTGTGTTCCTCGATGCCGGTCGCGACCGCAAAGATGTTTGGATCGAAGATTACATCCTCGGGCGGGAAACCCACCTTCTCAGTCAGAAGCTCATAGGCGCGGCGGCAGATCTCGACCTTGCGCTCGTAGGTATCCGCCTGGCCCTTCTCATCGAACGCCATCACGATCACTGCGGCGCCATATCTGCGAACCAGCCGGGCGCGCCGCAGGAATTCCTCTTCCCCATCCTTCATCGAAATCGAGTTCACGACACCCTTGCCCTGAATGCACTTCAAGCCCGCTTCGAGCACTTCCCATTTTGAGGAATCGATCACGATCGGGACTTTGCTGATTTCCGGTTCGGAGGCGATCAGGTTCAGGAATGTCACCATCGCCTGCCGGGAGTCGAGCATCCCCTCATCCATATTGACATCAATCATCTGCGCGCCGCTTTCCACTTGCAACGCTGCGATCTCAAGCGCTTCCTCAAACCTGCCTTCGGTGATCAGGCGTGCGAATTTCCGAGATCCTGCCACATTGGTGCGCTCGCCGATATTGACGAAGAGCGAATCAGGACGGATAGTCAGCGGTTCCAGTCCGGCGAAACGAGGCAGGCGCTTCCGCTTCGGTACCTGGCGCGGCGTGATTCCCGCAACTGCTTCAGCGATCGCTTTGATGTGTTCTGCTGTTGTTCCGCAGCAGCCGCCCACGATGTTCAGGTAGCCGCTCTGCGCAAAGTCGCGCAGGACTCGCGCCATATATTCCGGTGTATCATCATAGCCGCCGAACTCGTTGGGCAGACCGGCGTTCGGGTGGATCGAAACAAAGGTGTCCGCCTTGTCGGAGAGTTCTTCGACATAGGGTCGCAACGTCTCCGCCCCGAGCGCGCAGTTGAGCCCAACCATCAGTGGTCGACAATGTTCGATCGAAATCCAGAATGCTTCAGTTGTCTGTCCCGAAAGGGTGCGTCCACTGGCATCGGTGATCGTCCCCGAAATCCAGATCGGCAGCCTGACCCCGCGCTCCTCGAACAACTGTTCGATTGCAAAGATTGCCGCCTTGCCGTTCAGTGTATCGAAGATCGTCTCGACCAGCAGGATATCGACGCCACCATCGATCAGTCCCCGCGCCTGTTCATAGTAGGCATCACGCATCTCATCAAATGTGACATTGCGCGCGCCGGGATTGTTGACATCGGGCGAGATCGAGCAGGTCTTGTTGGTGGGCCCCATCGATCCCGCAACAAATCGCGGCTTCTGCGGCTCGCGGGCTTCAAACTCATCGCAAACCGATCGCGCAATCTTTCCGGCGGCTGCGTTGATTTCGTAAGCAAGGTCGGCTGTCTGATAATCAGCCTGCGAGATCGGGGTGCCATTGAAGGTGTTGGTGCTGATGATATCCGCCCCGGCAGCTAGGTAGCCGCGATGAATCTCGCCAATCAACTCCGGTCTGGTCAGGCAGAGCAGGTCGTTGTTTCCCAGCAAATCTACAGGATGATCCGCAAATCGCTCACCCCGAAAATCGTGCTCGGCTAACGTGTGAGCCTGGATCGCAGTCCCCATTGCGCCATCAAGCACAAGGATGCGCTGCTTGAGCAGTTGTCTCAATATTTCAGTGTTGTCTTTTCTCATAACCTCTGAGCCACACCACTTCCTGCATTATCAGCTTACTCAATACGATACTTGCGCCGTTGCGTTCCCGAATATTATACTCAATACGAAGTTCAGCGCTATTCAGTTAAGGGAGAAACGTCGTTAAACCGTGGTAAGAACGCCATCTAGAGATGATCGGTATAATATAGGCAATACCTGATCCGATTGCACCGAGAAAGTTGTTGAGGCAAGTCCACTATTGCGGCCCGCCGCTGCTGCTGAGATTGACTCTTGTTCAGATACTACTATTCCTGTTGATTAGCTGACATGACCGACTCTGAAGCCACCACATCGACCAAAGCCGCGCTCACCGTGGCGATTTTATCCTCCTTTATCGGCCCGTTCATGTCCTCCGCCGTGAATGTCGCGCTCCCCTCGATCGGTGCCGAATTCGGGCTGAGCGCGGTTACCCTCGGCTGGATCAACACCGCCTACCTCCTGGCCGCGGCCTCTCTGCTCATTCCATTCGGCAGGCTCGCCGACATCATCGGACGGAAAAAGATTTTCACCCTCGGCGTACTCATACTGACAACCGCATCCGTGCTGAACGCCACGGCGCCTTCCGGGACCGCGATCCTCATCTACAGGGTGTTTCAGGGAGTTGGCTCGGCGATGGTGTTCTCCACCGGTATGCCGATCCTGATCTCGGTCGTTCCTCCCGAACAACGCGGCAACGCCCTCGGCTGGACCGTGGCAGCGGTCTACCTCGGTCTTTCCACCGGCCCCTTTATCGGCGGACTGATAACCGGCGAACTCGGCTGGCGCTATATCTTCTGGTTAAACCTCCCTCTCGGTCTCTTCCTCGTCGCGGTTATCGTCGCGCTACTCAAGGGTGAATGGGCAGAGGCGCGAGGTAGCAGATTCGACGCGATCGGCTCGATCATATTAATGGTTTCACTCCTGGCTGCGATGTACGGATTCTCAACCCTCCCCGGCAACCTGGCAATCGCATTGCTGGTCACGGGTGTGATCGGAATGGCGGTATTCGTCCGCTATGAACTGCGCCTCGAGAGCCCGCTGCTCAATATAGATCTCTTCCGTCGCAATATCACATTCGCGTTCTCAAACCTCGCAGCCCTGATCAACTACGCTGCCACATTCGCGATCAGTTTCCTGATGAGCATCTATCTCCAGAACGCCAAAGGACTGACTCCGCAGTTCGCCGGGATAGTCCTGGTATCTCAACCTGTTATGCAGGCTGTCGTCTCCCCGATCGCCGGCAGGCTCTCCGACCGCATCGAACCGCGCACGCTCGCATCGCTCGGAATGGCGATCAATGTCGTGGGCCTCGCCTTGCTCGCCTTTGTAAATAACAACACAACAATGACTTATATCGTTTCCTGCCTGCTCATGATGGGACTCGGCTTCGGGCTCTTCTCCTCCCCGAATACCAATGCAATCATGAGTTCTGTCGAGCGGCGCTACTATGGCATCGCCGGCGCAATGGTCGCTACCGTACGCCAGATCGGTATGATGTTCTCGATGGGAATCGTCATGCTGATCATGGCGCTCCATCTCGGCAGCGCCAAAGTTACCCCTGAGAGTGTGGGATCATACATCAATAGTATGCATGTCGCGTTTGCGGTCTTCGCGGTGCTCTGCCTGGGGGGCGTTTTTGCTTCGCTGGCGCGCGGCAGAATGAGAGAAAATCACGGCCGCTAGCCAATTGTTACAAGCGCGCGTTGGCCGTAGCCGAACCGGAAGGCGATATAAGCACTCTCAAAAAGCAACAAAACTCTCTACTTTTCGCTTGACTCTGGACCGCGCTTATTGTATTTATTTTCCTAAATAGGAATTGTCCTGCATTTAGTCCGAGTGGACTCCGGCGGATGGTGAATGCCGCCTGCCAGGACACGATACGCAGAATCTTTGGCAGCCTGCGTCGGTCCGATCAAATCAGTTATCGTGCCACGGAGGCTAACGATATGGAGGAGACTATGCACGAGAAGAGTCAGGAATTGCTGAACCGTGCCGTCGCGGATGAACTCTCGGCGGTACACCAGTACATGTACTTCCATTTTCATTGTGACGATCAAGGTTATGATATCCTCGCGGGGCTGTTCAAGAGAACCGCGATCGATGAAATGCTGCATGTCGAGCGTCTGGCTGAGCGAATTCTATTCCTTGGTGGAGATGTCAAGATGGAGGTTGCCGAAGCACCGGCGCAGATCACCGATGTTGCTGAGATGTTGACCAGGGCAAAGGAGATGGAAGCCTCCAGCGCGAAGGACTACAATCATTTTGCGAATGAGTGTCGCGCCAACGCCGATTCGGCATCTACCAAAATCTTCGAAGAACTCGTACTGGACGAAGAACGCCATTGGGACCAATACAGCAACGAACTGGAGGCGATGGAACGATTCGGTGACAAGTACCTGGCGCTGCAGTCGATGGAGCGCAGCAGGAACCGGGCGTCCGGTAACCCTGCCGACTAACAAGATCTTTCCCGCCGGCAGCTCACAGTTGAGTGGGTTGTTGTAAAGCCGAAGCCTCGCGCTGTTTTATATTCCGGGTGAGTAAGCAGTTGCGAGGCTTCTCTTTTCTGTGATCCGCTAGATACCGAGTTCAGAGCCGCAACGGCCCTTACTGCTTTGTCAAGTTAGAGTTCCCCGCCCGAAATCTGCGTCTTGCATATTTGGACATCATAAGCAATATTTGTCATGAATGACTGACGAACGATCCTCAACGCCTCGGGAATTCCACACGCTCGATGCCGCAGACTCCAAAGCAGCGCGCGAGGTCATAGAGCGGCGGATCAAATCCTACGAAAGACAATTGCGGCGATTGGCCTCCGAACTCTCGCTGGCGGAAGCCCGCGAGCGCCGCGAGATCGCCTCGGATCTGCACGACCATATCGGTCAGGCGCTGGCGTATGTCTCCCAACGTGTCAGTTTGATGCGGGGCAATTCGATCTTTTCAGGTATGGAGAATGATTTCTCCGAAGTCCTCTCAATCCTCGATCAAACCATTCGATACACCCGCGATCTGACTGTCGAGATCAGCCCCCCAATCCTCTATGAGCTGGGACTCCCGGCTGCGCTGGCATGGCTGGCCGAGCGAAACGAGTCGCGCTACCGCTTCAAAGTGCATTTCAAACAGAGAGGCGCCCCGGCGCAAATGACCGAGGATGTCCGTGTCTTCATGTTCAAAGCGGTTCAGGAATTGATCAACAATGCGGCCAAGCACGCCGAAGCATCTCAAGTTGAAGTTACCGCAACCTGGGGAGAGAGAACGTTTGAAGTGGTCGTCAGGGACAACGGAACTGGTTTCGACACGAAGACCTTTAACGATGGATTCTACGACGACTGTTGCTTCGGGCTCTTCTCGATCAGAGAGCGGCTCTCCTATATCGGCGGGGAAATCAAAATCAGTTCGACTCCGGGCCACGGTACCGAGGTCGCAATCTCAGCGCCCTACGACAGCTCTTCGGAGTATTCCGATGGTTAGAATATTGCTGGCCGACGACCATAAGCTGCTGATTGACGGGCTTCGTCCGCTGCTGGAGCGACAGAAAGAGATCAAGGTTGTCGGAGTCGCGCAGGATGGGATCGCAGCCGTCGAACTCTGTGCGGCAACAAAGCCAGATCTGGTACTGCTGGATATCTCGATGCCCCGTCTGAATGGCATCGACGCTGCCCGGCAGATACTACGAGAATCACCCTCAACTAAGATCATTATCCTTTCTATGCATGCGGATACTCGCTACGTGCAGGAATCACTACGAGTCGGTGCGAGTGGATACATCCTCAAGGAAGCCGCCGCCGCAGAATTGTTCCAGGCGATCCGCGACGTCTGCAAGGGTGAGATTTTCCTGAGCGCGGCGATTCGCGATCGCGTGCTTCATGACTACGTAGACCGTATCCGCGAGAGTGAGGATGCCGGCTCTTCCCCGCTGACAAGCCGTGAACGCGAAGTGCTGCAGCTACTCGCCGAGGGTCGCACCACCAGAGATATGGCGGGAATACTCAATCTCAGTGTGAAGACGATTGAGTCCCATCGCAAACAGATCATGGACAAACTCGATATTCACAGCGTCGCCGAACTGACCAAGTACGCTATTCGGGAAGGCCTAACACAGGTCGAATAGCCTTTCGCCTTCCCTCACCCCACTTTTCGACTAATTCACTCCGCTATTTCAGGCTAAGGGATTTGGAAGCCGAGAATCAGGATAATCCCTATTTTTCTCCCCGTTTCTCCCGCTGATATTGTTCTGCATTCAACAGGAGGTAGGTAATGTTCGACACTGGAAATACGGGGTTCATGCTCGTAGCCACAAGCTTGGTGATGTTGATGACCCCGGGACTGGCATTCTTCTATGGCGGCCTGGTCGGTCGCAAAAATGTCCTTTCGATCATGATTCAGAGCTTCGTTTCGATGGGGGTCACGACCATCCTCTGGTACGCCGTCGGGTTCTCCCTCTGCTTCAGCGGCGGGGAGGGCGGGATCATCGGTAATCTCGACATGGCGTTTCTGAAAGGGGTAGATCCGATGACCGCATTCGGCGATGGACAGATTCCGATGCTGGTCTTCTTCGCCTACCAGATGATGTTTGCGATCATCACGCCGGCGCTCATTACCGGGGCATTCTCGAACCGCGTCCGCTTCCCCGCCTACCTGGTGTTCCTGGTCGCGTGGCTGCTATTAGTCTACTTCCCCTTCGTGCACATGATCTGGGGCGGCGGCTTGTTGGCAGAATGGGGAGTCCTCGACTTCGCGGGCGGAATCGCCGTCCACAACATCGCCGGTATGGCAGCGCTGGCATCGGTGCTGTTTGTCGGGAGACGAAGAGTCGCCGAGCAGGGTCCGCACAGCATTCCCCTCGTGGCGCTGGGAACCGGTTTACTCTGGTTCGGTTGGTACGGCTTCAACGCCGGCAGCGAATTGCAGGTTGATTCGATTACCGCCCTCGCATTCGTAAACACGGACGTTGCCGCCTCCTTCGCTGCGATCTCCTGGCTCTTCCTCGAATGGACGCTTGTTAAGAAACCGAAGTTCGTCGGTCTGCTGACAGGTGCTGTCGCCGGCCTGGCAACGATCACCCCCGCAGCTGCCTATGTCTCGACTTCCTCGGCTGCCCTGATCGGGCTTTCCGCCGGCATCATCTGCTACGCCGCCGTCAGCCTGAAAAACAAACTTCACTGGGATGACGCCCTCGACGTCTGGGGAGTCCACGGGGTCGGTGGCGCGCTTGGCATCATCATGCTGGGATTGCTGGGGTCCACCGTCGTGAACCCGAACGGAGCCGATGGACTATTCTTCGGAGGCGGCGATTTCTTTGTCAAAGAACTTGTCGGCGTCCTGGTCTCCTCGGTCTATGCGTTCCTCTTCACTTATGTGATGTTGTGGCTGATAAATAAGGTCGCGCGAGTTCGGACCTCCGAGGTGGAGGAAACAACGCTCGATGAATCACTCCATGGTGAATCAGCTTACCTCCACTAACAGGAAAATGAGGTTGGTCATGAATAAATTGGTTTTCACAGTCGGCCTGCTGATCGCACTTCTCGTGATGCTCTCTGGCGCTACTGCGGCAGAGCAGCAGGTTGAGGTTAGTTCCGGAGTCGATATTTACAATCGCTACGTCTGGCGTGGACTCGATATCGCCAACTCCCCCTCAATTCAACCTTCCCTCTCGATCGCGTATGCAGGTCTGGAGTTTGGTGCCTGGGGGGCGTATACGCTCTCGAATGAAGCTTATGGCAGCGACGAGATCGATTTTTGGCTCAGCTACACCATTGAGGCTTCAAGCGGGGTTAGCTTTTCGCTGATAGCGACAGACTACTACTTCCCCAACGCGG
>JBECKX010000109.1:0-15719 GCA_040235515.1 Candidatus Zixiibacteriota bacterium | reverse complement strand
GTCCGGTACTTACCTGGTGGCGGGTCCGCGCGTGGACTTCAAGCTCGGTGTCGATGACGAGCTCGACATCTTCCCGACGGCGTTTGAAGATGGGCTCAATTCACCTGTACTTGGTTTGACCGTGGGAGTTGGGCAGGAGCTTGGATTGCAGACCCTCGGCAAGATCTTCCTCGAATTGCAGTACCAGTATGATTTCACCAGTCTGCACGAAGGCATCCTTGACCCTAATCCGAGTGACGGATACTTGAAGTCGATTGACAACCAGGCCTTCCTCTTCCTGATAGGATTCCGGCGGTAGGAAGAGCTGGTAGTGTTTCTCGTGCAGGCACACACCCCGTCTTGAGAGGGACGTGGTTGCGGCTTGCATGCAGGCATAAATGCTGGATCAATGGTCATTGCGAGTGACTAACTCCGCCTCAGGTGGAGATGGGAGCGTGGCAATCTCGTCACCGGGGCGAAGCTCAAGCAGTGAGATCGCCACGTCGTTTGGCTCCCGCCGAGGCGGGAGGGACACTCCTCGCGAAGACAGTTTCACGAGCGACCGGTTGGGGAAACGTTAATGGTGCTTGTCGGGCAACTGATACACACTCCGTCTCATCCCGATCAAGATCGGGATGAGCCACCCCTCTCGAGAGGGGAAATTGAGCGACTCCGTAGATCAAGCCCTCTTGGGGCTTGACAACTCTGCGTCGGAACCGCCAGGGTTCCTGGCCTACTGCCTATGGCGATTCGCCTCAAGCGCATTACTTGATATCCACTCGATCTACTCCAGCTCAGAGAGCATCATCTGAATATCGTCGGGAATTGAGCCACCTAATTCCTCGGCGCGATTAATGAAAATCATCGCACTATCTTTGTCCGGAGTATCCTGCATCAAGTAGACCCGCGCGCGCCCGAACTGGAAAAAAGGAATGGTGTCGAGGTCGGGAGCAGCGAGTTCGAAGTAGTGCTTGCATGCAACAAAATCTCGATGATTGAGATGAGCCATGCCCAAAAACAGATAGACATCTGCCAGCCAGGTGGATTGAGCCTTGCCATAGATATCGGCGGCCCGCTCAAACAATGGAATTGCACCTGCCGCATCCCCAAGTGCCAGGCGAACCTTTCCCCTCCCGTAGTAACCCTCTGCATCCTCTGGATAAAGATCGACAAGCTTCTGGTACAAGGTGTCCGCGGCGAGAAAGTTTCCCGTTAGTGTATGGACCACGCCGAGGTTCTGCAGCGCCACGCCGTTGGTTGGCAGGAGTTGAAGAGACATCTCGTAGAGTGTAATAGCCGAGTCGTACTCGCCCCGCATCCTGTAGATCCTGCCAAGGTTGTCGTATGCGTCGCAGAAACTCGAATCGACCATTATGATGATTCGGTAGAGGTTGGCGGCCTCATCAAAGTTCTTTCTTGATTCCCAGAAGCATGCAAAGTTGAATAGTGAGTCGATGTTGGGATCGGCAGGGCTGCAGTACACTTCTTTGTGTTCAACTCGGCTGATCTGACCAAGTGCCGATAGATTGACTAGCAGCGACAAGAGTAAACTCGCTGCTGTAAATGTAGCTGTCCTTTTCATGGTTCCTCCCTTCCATGTGAGCCCGGTGCATCAATTCCGAAGGCATCATCCGACACCATTCGGGTCAGAGCACCATCCCCTTCTTTAAGGACGTGAGTATAGGACGGTCCGTGCAACGCCCCCTGCTACCCCATTTGCCGGATCACCTCATCCGCGAATTGTTCGGTGGTGGCGGTGCCGCCGAGGTCACCCGTGAGGACTTTACCCTCGCGGTAAACCCTCTCCACAGCACGCATCACACGGTCGGCTGCCTGGTCTTCACCAAGATGACGCAGCATCAAGACTCCTGAGAAGAGGAGCGCCGAAGGATTGGCGATCCCTTTGCCCGCGATGTCGGGCGCGGAACCATGCACTGCCTCGAACACAGCGCAGCCCTCGCCGATATTGGCGCCGGGCACCATTCCGAGCCCCCCCACCAATCCGGCGGCGAGATCGGAGATGATATCGCCATAAAGATTCGAGAGCACGAGGATATCGAACTGGTTCGGATTGATCACCATCTTCATCGCGAGCGCATCAACTATGACATCGTCGAATTTTATGTCGGGATACTCCTCGGCAACCTTGGCGATCGAATCGAGGAACATGCCGTCGGAGAGCTTCATGATGTTGGCCTTGTGCACCGCTGTAACTTTCTTGCGGCCATGCTTACGGGCGTACTCAAAGGCAAACTTGCCGATACGGGTCGACGCGTGATGCGTGATCACTTTGATCGATTCGGAGACGCCGGGGGCGATCAGGTGTTCGAGACCGGCGTAGAGATCCTCGGTGTTTTCGCGCACGATGATCAGGTCAACGTCCTCGTAACGAGATTTGACACCCTCAATCGAATGGACGGGGCGCAGGTTGGCGTAGAGGTCGAGCGCCTTGCGCAAGCCGACATTGGCGGAGGAAAAACCTTTGGCGACGAATGTCGTCAGCGGGCCTTTGAGGGCTACTTTATTGCGCTTGATCGACTCAAGCAACTGATCCGGCACCGGTGAGCCGTAGTCGGGGATTGCGTTGATGCCTGCGGGGAGGCGTTCCCATTCCACCTCCACCCCGGTGGCGTCGATGATCCTGATCGTGGCTCTGCTGATTTCGGGGCCGATGCCGTCCCCTTCTATGAGAGTAACAAGATGGTCTGCCATACTATTGCGAAATCTCCTTTGCGATCTTGATCGCAGATTATCTGCGCGCGCCGATTTGGCGATTCAGCGACGCGCCGTCGATTCTTCCTTCAGAATCTAACCGAATATCCTCAATGTTGTTGCCGCGTAAATTGCGACTTTACCGAATAATTCAAATACTTATCTTGCCCGCGACGTGTGAATAGAACTTGGTGATCACCCGACGAAAATGATGAATTGCAGATGAAAAGCAGAATAGAAAACTTCACCCACCTGCCGGGCAATAACTGCGTCACAACGGCGATCCGGAATATACTGAATTTCTACGGATATAGATACCGCGAGGCGATGATTTTCGGTCTGGCGGAGGGAATCGGATTTACGTTTCGTCGCATCGAGGGACTCGATTATCCCTACCTGGGCGGGTCTGGCAGCAGGATGCTCGATTCATTCTGCCGCAACCTCCATCTCAGCTTCCAGGTAACAGAATTCGACAATGACGAGGTGGCCTGGGAGGACCTGCGCGAACATATCGACAAGCAGATTCCGATCATCTGCCAGGTTGACCTCAAGCATCTCCCCTATTTCAAGTCAAGAACCCATTTTGCCGGGCACCGGGTGATTCCGGTCGGCTATGATGAGGAGAACGTATTCCTGGCCGACACCGGCTTCCGCAAAATCCGGGAATGCCCGATATCCTGCTTTGCCGAAGCGCGTAAGAGCGCATACCCGCCTTACGAACCGAACCGGAGACGCTGGCGGATCGAGAAGGTGCGGGAACGGCCATTCGTCGAGGAAACCGTTACCAAGGCGCTCTACAATGTCTACTCCAAATTCGAGCGGCAGGACCCCGGATATGACCTCGAGCTGATTTTCGAGTTGCGTGACCACCTCGGGGACTACAAGGACCCGGCGATGCTGTATCAGCAGATTGAGAAGGCGGGGACCGGAGGTGGCTTGTCACGGAAGATGTTCGCGGAGTTTCTTGATCAATCCGCGCAAGCGTACTCACGTACGATCTATGAATTGGCCAGCGGACTCTACGAGAAATCTGCGACGCTCTGGAGTGAAATCGCAACTGCGGCTAAAGAAGGGTCGGTCAAGGGGGCGCCGGAGAAGTTGCAGGAAATCTACGAGATCGAGAAACACGCGATTGAGGTGTTCAGCTCCTACGAGGCGGAAGACCTCTAGTCCTTTTTCAGGAAGCGCCTGAGATAATTGATGCCTTCGGTGAGTGTCAATTTCAGGTCGGCGACCGAGATCGCAAAGAGCGCGCCCACGTCACCTTTGGCCACGACCTTATAAAGAACAATCCACGCGACATAGTGAACCAACTCGGCGCCGGTGGCGGCGACGGCTGCTCCGATCGTGCCGTAGCGCGGTATCAGGATGGCATTTAAAACGACGGCAACCGTCAGCACGAGGATTGTCATGACAGTTACGGTGTAGGCCTTGCCGCGTCCGAGAATATGCAGCGACACGATTCCGGTAAGCCCGCGGAAGATCGCCATGCCGAGCAGAATCAACAGCGGCACCTGGCCTTCCAGAAATTCCGGCCCGAAGAGGGCGAGGACGGGGCGGGAAAAGATCGCGACTACTGCAGCGGCTGCCAGCAGTACCAGGATCATCTGGCGGTGATACTGCGGGGTGGTGACGGCTGCCTCTTCTGAACTCTGGCTTGAAGTGATCGGGAAGAAGACTGTTTGTACCGCTTGCGGGATGATCACGAGGGGGGCGGTGAGGTTAGAAGCCACAGAGTAGACGCCGGCCAGCCCGACACCCTGGATCGCGAAGACCATGACCAGGTCGACCCGTTTGGCAAGTTCCCGAATCAGGCTACTGGCATAGATCCAGAAGCTGTAACCGAGAGTCTCGCGCAGTTGCGCCAGGGATGGTTTAAGCGGTTCACCGGAAATCGTCTTGAAGCAGGCGCGAATCGAAAGGGCATCAACGATCACCAACGCGGCGATATATCCCCACATCACATGTTCGACCGATGGAATCCAGGCGAAGAGCACGATCGCGACGAAGATTAGAGTGAGCAGGCTTTTCAGAATCGTATAGTTGGCGAACTCCGAGACACGTCCACGGCCAACCAGGTACTGGCAGCAGGGTTGGAAAAACATATAGACGATCAGGAGCAACGCTGCCGGATACATCTCAGCCAGGGGGGTGTCCTGCAGGAGGCCGATCAGGTACGGATATGCCGCCACGAAGACCACGGCGACCAGCAGTGCCATCGCCGGCGGAAAGACCAGCTGATTTGCCAGCAGCGTGCGCGGTTCACCACGTTTTTTCCCGAGGAAATACTGAACCGAGAATCCGTGACCGAGGTGCGAGAGGCAATAGAGGATTTCGGCGGTTGCCAGAATCAGGGCGACCAGCCCCTTACCCTCGGCGCCAAGGACGCGGCTGATGGCAACGCTGACCAGGAGCGCTCCAACCAGGCTGAGAGTCTGGGCAATGAATACTCTGACGGTTGAGTCGAGGAATCGCATCGTAGACCGGTCACGCCTCGGATTTGTGTTTGAGTCGAGCGCCGGTTTGGAGTTACCGGCTGAAATCAGCGGTCGCAGTATATCGGTAAGTGGGTGATTCCCCCAATAAAAAAACGGCGGCATTACTGCCGCCGTTCAGCTTTCGATAAAGCTTCGTAACGATCTTACGACCAGTTGTTACGAATCTGCTTCAGGTAGCTAGCGCTCTTGCGCAGACCCAGACTGGAAGCCTTGTACTGGACCGAACCTTCGGAACGGCCAAGCTTCTTGGCGATATCCATGTTTGAGTTGGTGCGATAGATCTTGCGCAGAGTGGCGATCTCAGACCGGGTCCAAACTTTGTTGGTGCTGTTGCCGGAAAAACGACGGGTGGTCGTCTTGCGGGCGCGTGAGCGGGTGCTCATCGTTGAGCGTCTGCTCTTACGGGCTGAGGAAGTTCTTCTCCTGCGATTCATTCGTTGCTCCTTTCGCAATGCGAAAATGAAAGTTACGGTTACTTCGTCCTGAAGTCTTGGTAAGCACCTTCCATTGAATTTGCTCTTACAAGTTTGTGTCACTTAATGTTATCGGACTTGCACATGTTTGCTTAACTCTCACGGAGCAATTTTGTAGCAAAATCTGTACTTTTTTTTGCCCTCTCCGCGAGCCCTCAAAGCGCAGTTTTGACTTTGCCAAATCGGTCCTTTGGGGTAGATTCGCGAGGATGGCAACTTACTTTGTCTCCGATTTTCATTTTGGTGCACGCGATCCAAAGATCGAACACGCTACCTGCGAGCGGCTGACTTCATTTCTGCAAGCTCAAGGATCTGCATTGCAGCACCTGGTGATTCTGGGGGACCTGTTCGATTTCTGGTTCGAGTACCGCGACCTGGTTCCAAAACGGAACCTCGATATCTTGTTTCGGTTGAGGGAGTTCGCTGAGCGGGGGGTGAAGATATCCTACGTCTGCGGCAACCATGACTTCTGGATCGGCGATTTTATGACTGATCAAATGGGGTTTGAGATCTATCGGGATCAAATGGAGCTGGACAACGACGGTCAGAAGGTCCTGGTGATTCATGGTGATGGAGTCGCGCCATCTGACTGGAAGTATCGTATTTTGAAACGCGTGCTGCGCAATCGCATCAATATAGCGCTCTACAAACTGCTCCCTCCGGGCCTGGCGTATGGAGTGGCGCGGCGGGTTTCACACGATTCACGCGAGTATGGCGCACAGACTCCGCCGCAGAATTTCCTGGAGGAATACTACGAATATGCCCGCCGGCAGCACTCCGCGGGTTACAGCGCCGTGATCTGCGGTCATCTCCACCATCCCGAGATCAAGGAATTCGAATCAGGCATTTACGTCAATTGCGGTGATTGGCTGAAGCATTTTACGGCGGTAAGCTGGGATGGCGCGGGCTTCACGCTGCACCATGCTCCTGCGGTGGATGGTCCTGCCTGAGGGATTTGGCCGCTAGCTGAGGTCGAAGCAGGCGCGCGTGACTTTTCCTTCCTGTAGCACGCGGGCGATCGTTTCGATCGATGCCACACAGCTCCAATCGCCGGTGTGGTACAATTCCGTTGTCAGCTCAAACTCATTCCTCAGCAGCGGAGCCGATTTCGGTAAGCTGACGACATTACCCACCCTGCCCCCCGCTTCAACAATCCGGTGAATGTAGCGGCGCTTGAGGGCGTCGGCATACGCCTGCCGATCTGATGGCACTACCAGCAACTCGACCGTGTCCGGGATCTGAGTGTGCTTGAGGGCGGAAGCGAGTATATGCAGATCTTCCGCGGAGCCGGAGATAAGCGGACCGATGCGGACTCGTTTCAGATGGGACTTGCCGAAGTGGGAAGCGCCACTGATGAAGCAGCGGCGTCCGATGTCGAACATGGCCGGTTTGGGATCGACGTGGGCGGTGATCTCATCGAGATAGTAGACTGCTTTATCTGAGAAGGGTACTGGCCCCTGCCGATCCGCGTAGGTCTTGAGGAAGTTCAAGTATACCTGATCAGGCTCGAGCGCCACGGCGCGCCCGGTGAAGAGTGAAGCATAGCTGAGCAGCGCCATGCGGTCTTCCAGATTCATCCGGTCGAGTCCGGCGCCGGCGATCTCAACACTGAAGGGCTTGTCCTGATATTTTTCAAGTTCCTGGCTGATCGCGACAGCGGAATCGAAAGCGGCTCGACGACTCGCGGGAAGCGCCGGCAGGATAGCTTTCACCGTGGGGGTCACATCCACAGATAGCTTGTTGCCCTTGCGCAGCGCGCCTGCTGTGGAAGCATCGAATATTTTTACGTATGAAGAGGTCACTGCGAACGCGGATGCCGCCACGGTATCGGCGATGATCACCCGCCCCGGCTGGAAGTAGCCGTCATGGAACATTTCGACGAAGGTATCGAAAGTCCGCTGCATGCCGTTGGAGTTGCTGTCACTCTCCGGGGAACCGGGTGGTGTGAGCGTGATCCCGGCGGGAGAGATGCTGAGGACATAGTCAATCGGGACTTCGATTTCGTCACTTACCGCGACAAAAGCCTGTCCACAGCGGTGGGCGAGAATCTTCTGAAAGAAGGTCTGCGCCGGTTGATCGTTGCTGCCGGTGCGGTTGAGGCGTTGCTCATCGAAGAATTTGAGTTCAAGCTGCTCAAGCTTCAGGATCGTCGGTTTCTCAAGCAGGTTGTACTTCTTCCGCCAGCGATAGAAGGCCTGTTTGGTGATCCCTAGTTGTTGGCCGGCCTTCTCATCATCGCCGAAGCGCTCCCAGAGGTCTCGCACTTCCTGCTGAGTGTATTTGGGAAACTTCGCGGGCGCGATCCCCTTCTTGCGCCGCCAATAGGCCACCAGTTGTTCCGATACGCCGCCGAGCGCCTGGCCGATTTTCTTATCGGTGCGGTAGAGCTTCTGCAGTTGTTGAAGCTCCCGCTTGGTAGGGATGCGTCGTTTGGTCACAGTTTCTTGAAATAGTTGTGCAGGGCCTTATAGGTGTCATCAAGTGAGAGCGAGATGACACGGACATCACCCGTGGTAGCCATGAAATTGGAGTCTCCGGCCCAACGGGGAACGATGTGTAAATGCAGATGACCGGCAACTCCCGCACCAGCGGAACGGCCGATATTCATACCGAGATTGAAGCCCCGAGGAGAAAACTCCTGCTTCATTGACTCCACGCAGAACTGCGACAGAGCCATCATCTCGTTGAGCACTTCCGGCTTAACCCTCTCGATGGCGGAGAGATGCTTGAAGGGGACTATCATCAGGTGCGATGAGGTGTAGGGATAACGGTTGAAGATGACAAAATTGTGCTCGGCACGGTGCAGAATCAGATTTTTACGGTCGTTTTTCTCGCGCTGCAGACGACAAAAAACGCAGCCCTTTTCCTTGGGACCGCGAATAAAGTCTCCACGCCAGGGGGCGAACAAGTGCTTGGTCATGATAGGAAGGATTATAACGAATGCGCCATACCCGCGCAAACGGATTCCCCCCGGTGGTGTCAGTGCCGGTCTATGCCGCGCCAGACGCAGGGCGCGCAGACTGAATGCCGACTAGTAAGTCGGTGCGGCCTGGTGCTGATGCTGTTGCGAACTGCTCCCAACCTGCAGCGAGTGACTCGCCAGTTCTTTGAAACGGGTTCCGGTAGTCAGCATGATCACCTGGTATTCGTTGGAAAACTCGCGCAGAATATTCGCCGCCTGCTGAGACCTCGGGTTATCAAGCAGCATGAATGGCTCATCACAGATCAGCGGCGGGTGCGCCTCAGCGCAGAGCACTCTGACAAACGCCAAACGCAGCGCGAGTGACGCACATTGCTGGGTGCCTGTCGAGAGTCCGCTCTCGGCGCTGTGCCAGGTATTGCCGTCGCGGCTGATTTGCCACTCAAGGGTGTGGCGGTCGAGCGTCAGCTTGCACCATTGTGCACCGGTAATCTGGTTGAGCAGGCGTGAAGCTTCTTCCTCCACTCGTTCCACCGACGACTTGAGCACCTTGCGGCGAGCTTCTTCAAGATAGCGGAGCATGATCTCGGCCTGGTCAGCTTCGGCATTCAACAGAGCGATTTCATTTTCGGCTTCGCTAATGCGTTCCTCAAGTGGCGCGAGGATGTCACTCCCCGCCTCCAGGAACTCCAGCTTGTGTTCGAGGATCTGGTTTTCCTCCTGAAGTGAACTCTGCTTCTTGTCGAGCTCGGTCAGCTTCTTCTGCATGTTCTCAAGCTCGGACGCGGTCACCGCGTAGGCGCGGTGTTTCTCGAGAATCTGCTGCTGCTCGGTCATACGCAGCGTCATCTGCTCCAGTTCATCCTCGAGGTCCTTCAGGTTGCTGTCGCTGAGGAGCGTCTCATAGCGTGAGACGAGGCTCTTGATGTCGCGATCGAGATCACGGTATTCCTCGTACATATCCGCCAGATCGTCAGCCGCTTTGGCCTTGAATTTCTTCAGCAACTCTTTGAGGCTTTCATCATTCTCCTGCATCCGCTCGACCTCTTTGTTGAGTCGTTCGGAGACCTGGAGCAATTGCGCCTTGGCGACGGAGTGAGCGCGGACGGCGCCAATCCAGAGCCCCACTGAGATCAGGGAGACGAGGAATGCCGCCCCGGCGGAACCCAGGTAGAGCAGGTCATCCATACGCTGCCAGAAGAACACGCCTGCGGCGGTACCGAGGAGCGCCACCACCATCAGGATCTTGTACCACTGACCCGGCGTGGCTTCGTACATCGCCTGCTGCTTCTCTTCTTTCTGCTCGCGCAGGTCCTCGACCCTGCCCTGGTAGAGCTTGAGCTGGGTTGCCAGTCCTTCGGCGGATTTGACATCGGAGCGTTCAACTTTGATCATCGCGCGGAGTGATTCCTTCTTGCTGGAGATCATTCCGCGGATGTCCTGTGCTTCGCGTGTACGGCGGCCTAAGTCGAGGTAGGCTTCGCGCTCTTTCTCGACATTCTGGCCGGCTTCGAAGGCGAGTTTGCTTTTCTTGAACACTTCAAGCTTCTCATCAAACTCCGCCCTGGCCTTGATTTCTTCGTCACGTCCACGCAGCAGCTTCTGGCGCGCATCATGGAGTTCAACCGTCTTTGAACGGGCAGTCTCCAGTTCAGCGCTCCAGACGGTCATCTGGGCTTCGATGGCATGGATTTCGCCATCGTTGTCTTCGCCGCGGATTTCGGTAATACGACCGCGCAGCTTATCGAGGACACGTGACGCGAGCAGCTCATCCTTGTTCTGGTTGAGCAGTGTCTCAAGCTTGTCTTTAATCAGGTCGGTGCCGCGTTCGATGCCGGCGAGGTCGCCCTGACGCATAAATCCTGTGGCGAGATAGAAATCGCGTTCACTGAACCCGAGGGCTTCGTTCAATTTCTCACGCACATCGGCGCGGGTGTTCCACTTTGAACCGCTCTCGGTATCCTCCAGCATGCAAAGCTCGGTCGAAACATCCTTGGTCAGTCTGAAGCGATGGCCATCGTGCTCATATTCGAGGTGAAGCATGTAGGGATGTTCTTCACCCCAGCTCTTGAACTGCTCAGCCTCAGGCGAAGCTGCGCCGGGCTCTGCGAAGAGCACAGTCAGGAGAGCTTCTGCCAGGATTGATTTCCCGCTGTCATTGTCACCCTGGGCAACGTTCAGGCCATCCTGGAATTGGAAGGAGCTGTCGTTGAAACAGCCAAAACGCTTGACTTCACATCTGAGTATCTTCATTACATCACATCCTTGCCCGAGAGTAGTGCCCTGCCGGTGCTGAGGGACTGCAAGTAGCCGGCCTGCAATTCCGGAGGTGCGTTATCATAGCCTTCCCTGACCAATGCCGTGAACTCATTAACGAGATTGCTTGAGCTTTCGGGGAGATTGTCAATCAGGCTGGAATCGAACTGTCGCTCGTCGGTGACGATGAAGCGGCAGAGCGAGTCATCAAACCGGCGTCTCAGCGCCGGTACGTCGATGAAGCCGTCACGGGTGGGGCGCCCGGTGAGACGGGCACGCAACACGGTCTGGGCATCGACATGACTTTGCAGTTCGCGTTCCACTTCCAGGGTGAAGCGGTAGCTGTCTGAATGGAATTCCAGATCAACCCATTTCAGTTTGCCGACTTCGCGATGCGCGAGATCGACGCGCTCCCTAGAAATTTCTGCGAGAACGACCCTGCCCGGCTCGCCCTGCACGAAGTCGATCCCTTCCGGTGAGCCTGAACTGACCACGTTGTCTCCCCAGCGGCTGAACCCGAAAGTTCCTCCCACCGCGATATAGTCGAAACAATCCGCTGCTACCGCCTGCTGCGCCAGTTCAGAGAGCTGGTATTCACCTGAATCGGTCGACTCAGCACCAACGGGAAGCACAAGAATCTGCAGGTTGTCCTGCGATTCTCCTACGCTCGGCAATTGGGCTGCGCCGGAACCGGCGGCAAGACCATGCACCGTGAATCCAAGATTGGGGTAATCGACCTTTTTCCTGCCTTCCAGTCCGAGGATAGTCAGGTTGCTAGGAATTCTGCGTAGTTGGAGGTGTTTGTAGAGTGATGTTTCGTCGAGTGCATCACAATTCCCCGGCACAAGTGTGACGGGGATTCGTCCGAGCCTCTCGATCTGTCGCATCGTAAAATCGATCAGATTGCGTGAGACTAAATTTGCCGCAAAGAGATTACCTGCTATGATGACACCATCAACGCCATCATCGAGTGCGACTTTGATAGTGCGCTCGAATGTCTCCTTGATCGCGCTGCGGACGAGATCACCTGCTCTGCCCAGCTGGGGGAATTTTCTCCCGAGCTGGATCTCTGAAGTGTGTAGGATTTTTACGCTATTGCTTGCCATGATCGCCAGCCTCAATCCCGCAGGCCCTTCCCGATCTCTCGACGTAGAACGGTCTCTCCGCCGCGCCTATCGGTTCCGGTCCCGGGACTTATCTGAATGTTAAGCTTGTTCCTGTGTTATCACAGCGTACCCTGTCGCAGAGATCGGTGACTCTTGATTCAAAAGCACAACCCGGAGGTCTGCCTGCTGCCTGAGCTGCAACTTCGAATCGAGAACCGCTGTTACTGCTTCGACTACGTTTCTGCGAATTCCGTGCCGATCGTCGGGAGGCTCATCAAGACCTAACCCTGAGCAAGGCATGGAATTATAGTTTTCTATTAGAGGTATCGGTAGGAAGTGCGCGAATATTCAGCAGGCGAGTGGAGAATGATAGAGAAAATCGTGTCGCCTGATCGCGCTGTTGAGCCTGCCGGCTCGGGAGCTAGAGATTTTGTTCGCTAATTTTGCGATAAATCAGCATCGGAGGAATCGTGCCCTCGCTTAAGATCATGTCGTGGAACCGCTTGAGCGAATAATCCTCCCCCATGACCTCCGCAAAGGTAGCGCGAATCGCTTCAATCTGAAGTTTACCAACAAGATAGGTCATCGGCTGCAGCGGCGTGAGCGTGTAGCGGTTGACTTCCGTCTCCACGAATTCGAGCGGCATATCGAGGTTCTCGATCATCCAGTCGATTGCCTGCTGATAGGTGAACTGGCCGGTCTGCAGCTTGATATCCACAATGATCCGGGCGGCGCGGAATCTCTGTCCGGCAAGCACGCTCTGCAGAATACGTGGATCATCTTCATAGAATCCCTCGTCCAGCATCTCCTGTTCGGAGTAGAGCGCCCACCCCTCGGACATCATACTGTTCCGCTGGATGCGGCGAATCAATGATGGGTGGATATTGGCTAATTGAAATTGCAGGTGGTGACCCGGGTATGCCTCGTGGACTACTGTGGTTCTGAAGCCGCGCTTGAAAGCCCAGCGGAAATAAGCCGAGCGGTTGGCATCATCAAGCGAGTCAGGGAGGGGCTGGACGAAGAAGTACCCTGTCTGCTCGGTGTCGAACGGTCCGGCGGGATAGTATGCCGCGCTGCTGATGACATTGCGCAGGAACTTGGGAATCTCCATCGGGACGCAGTTGCCGACTTCGGCAGGAATCGTAGCATAATCATACTTGCTCACCCAATTGCGGGTGGTGTTGATTTCCCACTGGTAGTAATCGAGGATGTCGCGGCGAGTAAAGGTCTTCGGTACGAAGACTTCATAGTCACGCTCGATCGGCATGAACGAGATTTCGCTGGCGAGCGAATCGTAACGTCGGTCGAGATCGGCGAAGATCGCTTCACCGAGTCGCTGCAACGAGTCGACATCATAATCAACGAAGAAGTTATTTTTCAGTCGGCGATTGTACTCCTCCCGCCCGATGGCAAATGGTTGGCCGGCGCGGTCACGGAAGTTGCCGAGGAAGTCCTCGTAGTCGAGCAAGGCCGAGGTAGCTTCGGCGAAGCGATTTTCGATCTCCTCCTGTTCGTCCGGAAACTGCTCGATGAAGTGCGCCGAGACATCACTGAGAAAATCCGCTCCGGTTTCGAGTTCCTGGCCGGCAAGCACCACCCACAACTCCGGTGGTGATGCGAGGAGTGATCTGGCCTGCTTGAGGAAATCGGGCAGATTCTTGAGTCGCGCCATGATCCGTTCATATTTCTCTTCCTGCGAGAGCGAGGGGGAGATCAGGATAGCAAACACTCCCTGGATCGCGGTGCTGGAGAAAAGTTTGGGATTGTCACGCACCGAGATCGCCTTAGCAAGCATTTCGATCTCTTCGTTGATGTTCGATTCCAACAGCAGGTAGTCGATACGGGCATCGGGGCTGAGCGAAGAATTGTTGATCTTGTGCAGTTTGCCGCGCAGGCTCTTATAATCGTTGATCTGTTTGTTGAATGCTGTCTTGGAGAATTCCGGGTACTCTTTATCGAGGCGGTGCTCACCCATGCTGGTGGCGTAGACCGGATTGGCGTTAAACTGCAATTGGAGGAAGTCGCGGCCCAGTTGTTGAAGCTGCGATTCTGCCTCGTTGGCCTGCGCGAACAAGGTCGTGGTGCCGATGAGTATGCACGCAAGCAGTCCGCAGGTACTCAACTTCCCCACCGAAGCTGCCAAGCGGGTGATCCGCGATGCAATCGATAACGACATCAAATCTTCTCCAGGTAATGTGATCCGAGCATGAGGCGGCCTGTATTTCATCGCTAACCGGAGGCTACTCGCTCTCGGGTATCAGGGTTGCCACTGCTTCAACATGCGCTGTTTGCGGGAACATATCGACCGGCGTGAGCCGTGTGGTTCGATAGCCCAGATTCTGAAACTCCGCCAGGTCGCGTGCCAGAGTCGCAGGATTGCACGAAACCGCCACAATTCGTTTGGGTTGGAGGCGAACAATCCGCCTGATGGCGCGCGTATCCATCCCGGCCCGTGGTGGATCGGTCACGATCAGATCGAATCGATCCTGCTGTTCCGCCAGGTCAACGAGCATTCGACGGACATCGCCCGCCTGAAACTCAGTATTTCTTATACCGTTTAGGTCGGCATTATGTTTAGCCATCTCAATAGATTCTTCGTTAATTTCAATACCCAGGACACTCCTGACCCGGTTCGCGAGGTACATACCGATGGTCCCGCAGCCGCAAAACAGGTCAAGCACGCGCATTTCATCGTGCAACTCGGCATGGTCAACGATGACGTCATAGAGCACCCGAGTTTGTCTTGAGTTGGTCTGAAAGAAGGAGAAAGGGGTGATTTTAAATGTCAGTTCACCGATCATCTCGGTCAGATGATCCTTGCCATGGATCCGAACCAGTTCATCGCCGATTGCGACGTGCGCCTTCTTGCCGTTGACGGTATGGAACAGAGAAGTGAGTCCCTCCGTCTCATCAATGATAGTCCGGAACAACTCATCGCGTCCCTCAAACTCGCGGTTGAAGGTGACGAGGTTTAGCATGAATTCATCAGTCAGCTTGCCTTCCCGTACTACGAGAAAACGGAGTTCTCCGCTGCCAGACTTCTCATCCATGAAGCTGATCCCGAGTTCGCGGGCTTTGTCGCGGATGCGGTGCAACGCCTTGACTGATCGCTCTGATTGCAGGTAACATTCTTCCAGTTCGAATACCTGGTCAAAGCGGCCCTTGACATGCAGACCGACCGCGGGTTTATCTGAGTCGGAACCGAAGGAGTACTCCATTTTGTTGCGGTAGAAGAAGCTCTCGCCGGCAGGGATTGCCGGTTCGATCGCGATATGATCAAGTTTGCCGATGCGCTGCAGGGCGGCTTTGATGAACTCGGTCTTATAAGCGAGTTGATCCTCGTAACTGAGCGCCTGCCAGTTGCAGCCACCGCAGGTTCCGAAATGCCGACAGCGCGGTTCAATGCGGCGTTCTGAAGCTGTGAGCAACTTCAGCATGCGCGCGAAAGCGAAGCGGCGTTTGACTTCGGTTATCTCGCACTCGATGCGATCGCCGGGGATACCGAAGTCGGCCATGATGACCATGCCTTCGTAGCGACCCACAGATTTACCGGTCGGCGCGAGATCATCAATCACGAGCTCAATGACATCGCCGCGGCGTACCTTATCTTTCCGCCCAGTCTCATTCATAGGGTTACGAAAGTACCGATTGGCGCAACAATCGCAAAGGCTATTTTTGGACGGCAAGATTCTGAGAGCGGTTGTGCTTCGAGGCTTGTATAATGCGTAGGAAACGGCAAATATTGGAGTGAGCGAGGAGACTCTGAGCAGAAAGA
>JBECKX010000056.1:0-16934 GCA_040235515.1 Candidatus Zixiibacteriota bacterium | reverse complement strand
CGGCATGCTCGATCGTGGCAAGACCGAGAACGTCTCCAAGGAAGCCGTATTCTGGGGCGAGAAGTCGCTCCGTGCTCTCCAGGACGCCGGACGCTTTGCCAGCGCCGATGAAATCTTCCAGCAGCTGCAGGACTTCAACGAACTGCTCGAACCGAAGAGCCAGTTCGGCGGCGCTCAGGGAGGTTCCCAGAACAATTCATCAAGCAAGCCGCAATAGGGTGAGGAGAAATTGAAATGAAACGCACACTTAGAACAATCGCTTGGTTGTTGGCGGCTGCACTGCTCGTTTGCGCATCTGCCGTCGCCCACGCAACCGAACTGGATGATCTCAATGCTGACATGGAGGAATATCTCAACGCCTCCAAGCATCTCAAACAGGACACCGACCGCCTCTTCATCTCTGATATGGCGGTCCAGAATATGTATCGCCAGTGGGCCATCTGGTTCTATGCCGACAACCGCACCGAACAGATGGACCAGACCCTCGGTTCTTCATACACCAAATTCGTCATCCTCCACTACTATCTCAACAGCCCGTCATGGGTCGAGTGGGGCCTGACCGAATTGAAGACCCTGCTGCCGTCCTACGAAGCGCACATCGATTCCACGAACGCACTCTCGTACGGTCAACAGCTGCACTTCATCAAGACCGAGTGGATGTACAAATTCGCAACCTGTAACGCTTTCAACGAACTGGTTCCGATCAAAAAGCTCACAGACAACCCGATCGAATTGAAACTTCGACAGGGCTTCCTCAGCGACGAGGAGAAGTACGTCGTCAGCACCGCTGAGCGCTACCTCAACCGTCGCCTCAAGGAAGAGAAGGAATTCTTCTACTTCTACGTCCCGCCGGGTGAGTACCAGCTCTTTGATCAACGTTCCAATATCTACCCGAAAGAGTTCACCGCCGGTACCGATACCGCGCAGTTCATCTATCTGACCACAAACCACCAGTTCAACTTCGTGCCGGTGGCCAAAGTCTTCTCGGCCGAGGGCGTCACCTATGACACACTCTCACCGTCAGACTTCGAACTGGTACGCATGGATGAAGGACGCATCTACGACTTCCAGGGGCTCGAGTATGGCCGCTACTTCTTCAACGTCAAGCCGCCGTACAAAATCGTAGACCGCTATCCGAACAAGCTGATCATCCCGAAAGAGGAGTTCGGTACGAACTACCTCGACCGGCACTCCGAACTGTTCGACAAAGCCGCCTACGATCAGTTGATCGTCGAGAGCAACAAGAACTTCGTCTATACCAAGATCGAATTGCTCAAGGATGGCAGCTCTCCGGCAACCGGGGAAGATGAAAATAGCAAGGATGACAAACGCGATAAGCGGAATCGGCGCTAGTCCGACCGAGCGATATTCAAGTTAGCTCAGGTCTGAATCATCCAGCCGCCGCGCCGGGTGACCACAACTGAGAGGATGGCGAGTCTTTCTAATGGGAAGGGCTCGCTATCTTTTTGCTCTCCCGATCCTCACGCTACACGATTCATCAAATCGTAACTATTGTACACTACTTGAGTGACGTATATATTCGCCGACACTAGGAGTGGGCGACCCGATCTGCTGTGACGATCAGAAGGAAACATCGTGGCAGAGCGCGTAGGAAGGAACCACCTTCACTCCAGTACGGGCCGTTTGTGGAACTAAGGAAGGTAAAAATGGCGAAGAAACTGAAAGATACAGAATCCAGGAAGACCTCAACTACTCGCGCTGCCAAACCTGCAGGCAAGTCAGCCGGCAAACCGGCGGCAAAATCCGGCGCCAAGACAAGCTCCAAAGCGAGCACCAAATCAGCGAACATCAAACGCAAGAAGGGCGTCATCGGCATCCTGACAGGCGGTGGAGATGTTCCCGGCCTCAATCCCGCCATCCGCGCCGTTACGATCCGCGCACTGCGCGAGGGATACCAGGTGGTTGGATTGCGCCGCGGCTGGCGTGGCCTGGTGGAATTGGTTCGCGATCGTAAGCACGACAACGCCGGCAATTTCCAGATCCTGACCGAGGAAATCGTCAACAGGGCAGGGCGCACCGGAGGCACATTTCTCCATAGCTCCCGCACCCACCCGGGGCAGGTGAAAAAATCCAATGTCCCGGAACACCTGCGCAGCTCCTACCACGACGACAAAAACGATCTTACCGAAGAAGTCATCAAAAACCTCGATTGGCTGGGCGTCGACTACCTGATCCCGATCGGCGGTGACGACACCCTCAGCTACGGTGTCCACCTCTTCAAGCAGGGCGTCAAGGTGGTTGCGATTCCGAAAACGATGGATAACGATGTTCCCGGCACCGACTACTGCATCGGATTCTCTACCTGCATCACCCGTACGATCCACCTGACCAATATGATCAGAACTTCGGCCGGCTCGCATGAGCGCCTGCTGGTCCTTGAAGTCTTCGGTCGTTACGCCGGCTTTACCGCGCTGCTTCCCACCATGGCCGGTGCAGCCAATCGCTGCGTCATTCCCGAGCACAGATTCGATATCGACCGCCTGACAGAATTGCTCGTCAAAGATCGTAACGAAAACCCCAGCAAGTACGCGGTTGTCTTAGTCTCCGAGGGTGCCATGTTTGATGGTGGCGAAATGATCTTCTCCGATTCGACAACCGATGCCTACGGCCACAAGAAACTCGGCGGTATCGGTGATCTAGTCTCCGAAGAACTGAAACACCGCTCGGCAAAATTCAATCACGGTGTCCCGATCAACACGATCAACCAGAAACTCGGGTACCTGGTTCGCGGCGGTGACCCCGATGCCATCGATTCGATTGTCCCGATGGCCTACGGCAACCTCGCCCTCGACCTGATCCTGAACGGCATTCACGGCCGACTCGTCGTGCTGAAAAACGGTCGTTACGACAACGTGCCGATCGAGGTTGTCACCAGCTCCAAAAAGCTGGTCAACGTCGGCAAACACTACGACACATCCCGCCTGCGGCCCGAGTACCGCAGCTTCGAGATGCAGCCACTCTTCATCATGACCAGCGAGAAATAGGGGGCGACGGCCACGAAGTCCCGGCAGCCAGCGCTGCGCGCCGCAAACATATCGCTTCTCAAATCCCGAATTCACGCTATATTGCGTGAACTATATCTATCCACCATTACCACGTTAGACCTTTCACCAAACAAAGGCTTCGGAGGATTGTGATGAATTTCCGGTTCGGGCAGTTTTCGTGGGGCTATCTCTTGACAATAGTGTCTCTATGCATGGCCCCGACTCTTCTGGCGGCGCCGAGCCTGATCAGCTACCAGGGGCGCCTCAGCGATCCCGCCGGTAGTCCGGTCGCCGACGGTTCATATCAGCTTCGTTTCCGCATCTACGATTCTCCCTCTGGCGGAATCACGCTCTGGGACAGTCAGGCGCGCTCGGTTCAACTCTCCGCCGGGGTCTATACCTATATCCTCGGTCAGGATGTTCCCTTTCCAGCGAACCTCTTCGGCAGCAGTGACCGCTGGCTCGGAGTGACTGTCGGTGCCGACCCTGAGATGTCGCCCCGCAGGCAATTCCTCTCCAATGCCTTCGCTCTGCAGGCCCGGGACGCCGACATCGTCCCCTGGAGCGGCATTTCCGGTATGCCGGCGGGATTCGCCGATGGCATCGATGACAACTCTGGCGGTGACATTACGGCCGTCAACACCTCCGGAGGTCTGACCGGAGGCGCTACCTCCGGCGATGCCAATATCTCGATTGCGCCGGGCGGAGTGACCTCAGCTCACATCGGGGATGGCCAGATTGTGGATGCCGACATCTCCCCAACCGCGAACATCTCTCCCGGCAAGATTCTGGGTGGCGCAGCGAGCCTGACGGAAAATCAGACCTTTTCCGGCGTCAACAAATTTACCAGCAACATAACATTTTTCGATAGCACGGCAGGTGCTATCGAAAACACTTTCATGATTGGACGCCAAAGCGCGCCACCCTCCGCGATGTTGGCCGCCAGGCGCAACTACAACAGCACATTCAATCTCTACGGGCTCTACGCCTGGATGCAAAATGTCAGCACCGGCCCGCTATACGGAGTGTATGGCCTCTGCCGTGCTTCCACCGCCGGTTCGGCGAATGCCGGCAACGTCTACGGCGTTTACGGCAGGGGCGAATCGGACGCATCCGAGCGAAGTGGACTGCTCGCTTATGCTAAATCGCTAACCCCCAATCTTCAGTCTGGAGGGTCGTACGGGTTGATCGCACATGCGTACTACGGTACAGCGGTCTTTGGCGTCTTCGCGCAAGCAGACTCAAGTGCCTTCTTTTGCTATGGCGTCAGGGGTCTCTCGCGGGCGGCTGCCGGAATTGGATACGGGATCTATGGCGCGGCCAATGATGGAAGCGGCTATGGCTACGGCATATATGGCGAAGCTTTTAACAATGGCTTTCAGAGCTGGGCAGGGTACTTCAATGGCGACGTAAATGTAACCGGCATCGTCGCCACACCCGCGTTTCTGACACGAATGGACCATCCGCTCGATCCGGAGAATATGTATCTATATCAGGCGGGGGTGCAATCATCGGAGCAGACCAATCTTTACAGCGGGAATGTTGACCTCGATGAAAACGGTGAAGCAACAGTAGTGCTCCCGGACTGGATTGAAGCCGCAAACAGTGAGTTTCGATATCAACTTACTTGCATTGGTGGATATGCGCAGGTATTTGTAGCCCAGGAGGTCACCAACAATCGGTTCAAGATTGCAGGCGGAACGCCGGGCTTAAGGGTCTCGTGGCAACTTACCGGCATAAGAAATGATCTCTATGCTAAAGCGCACCCGTTTGTGGCTGAACAACTCAAACCCGGTTTTGAGCGCGGCAAATATCTCAATCCGGAACTGTACGGACTTGGAAGGGAACTGGCAATCGGCTATGCACCGAAGAATACTGCGGATTTGCCTGTTCCACGGCATAATGACGAGTGAATTGTATCGCTATTCCTGTTGCTCATACACCTTAACCAATAGCGGCGACTCAATCAAATCTGACGGCGCCACCACCTGCTCATGGAGCGGTACGTTTTCACCGTAGCGCTCCGCCAGCTTCTCCTGCACCGCCGGATGGGTCAGGTCAAAGCTGCCAAGCTCGCGCAATTCGGTGAGCTGAATATCGGCGGCCCGATCGTAGATTTTCCAGACTAACTCCGAACAGTACATCCGCTCGTCTGTCCAGGAAAAAACCGCATCGTAGTCGCGGCCCTGCAGCGAGCGTGCCTCGTCGAGCATGGCAGAGACTGCGTCCTCTTCAAGTAAACTCCGCTCCTTGAGCCGCATCAACAAGTATCGCTGATCCACCCCCTGCGAGATCCATTCATCGAGCGGAATGATCCGCACCGGCTGCACAGCCTCGGCAACGAGCAAGACACCGTCTTCACTCTCGACCACCAACCCACAATGAGTATACTCCGAGCCGGTCGCCAGACTGATCGCCTGAGCCTGCGGTGAATCGAGCGCCTGAAAAACTATATCCCCTGGTTGGATCGCGGAATCACCCCCGCCGCACGCGAGAAGCAACGCTGCTGTCAGAGCGATAAAGTAGGGGAGATACTTGAGCTTCATGCCTCTACTATAGCAGCACCGCTACAAAGATACAACCTTTACCTTTATCCACTCATCGATCGGCAGCGCCTCTTGCTACCTCTCCACCCGCGTCAATTGATCAATGCAGTTGCCTTCGCAATAAGGCTCACCCTGCTCGCGCCAGGTCGAACGCTTGGTGGCGTGGTTCTCTCCATCAATCATCATTGAACCGCGCTCAATCTCGTCATCCTCTGTGTGTTGAAACCGAAACAGGTTACCACAGACTGTTCCCTCGAACCGGGTTCCCGAATCATCGATGTAGTACGCGCTGCTGCCATTTTGAACGATGGTAAGCTCGATGTTGTCCCCGAATGAGGCACCGCAGGAATTTCCGCAGGTGTACTCGCCCACCCACGTGCCCGAAAAATCCACCGGCTCGCCACACTCCTCCTGCTCAACATCCAGAACGATTGCGTCAAGGCTAACCGTCGCGTCGAAGGTGGGAAGCAGTTCCAGGCAGATCACCGCCGGTCCCGAATTGAGTATCTGCAAGCTCGTCTCACTCAGCTCCACATTCTCAACGAGTGGCGATGCCCCAATCTCGGCCATCGTATAAGGTCCATACAGTTGTCCCTGTTGACACACCGTCTCTTCATCACCGCCCACTCGAGCCGAAACCGTGCCGGCATCCTCGCCGCTAAGCAACGAAATGAGTCCCGGTACGTTGTTGACGCTTACCATATTTGATGCTGACAGATGCTGCATCGTAGCGGCAACATCGATATTCGCGCTGCTCAGCCTCCCAATCTCAGGGGGAAGATGAAACGACGCAACGAACTGCGTGGTCTGATTCGCCTGGAGCTGAAGTCCCGTCAGCGCACCGTTGAGTGGGATAGAAACCTGATTTGGATTGTTACTGGTGTTGGTTGGACTCGAATCGTCGCTGCAGCCGCAAAAGATCAACGTTGCTGTTGCAGTTACGATGAAGGTCCCCATGCTGCCAAGAAACAGCCTCTGCCGGACTGCCATTTGCCCTCCTGGTCAAGATGTTCAAGATGTTGAATCGTCTGGAGGGAAGATAGCGTTCGTGACAGACCGGGACAACAGAAAAACAGACTATAGCGATCGCCATTATCGCAGCTCCCGAAGCCGCAGTCGCTCGCGCCCCGCTCCCCCCCATAACCCCTTAAACCATAATGCCGGAGATCGGACTCGAACCGATACGGTGGGAACCCACCGAGGGATTTTAAGTCCCTTGCGTCTACCAATTCCGCCACTCCGGCATATCTCGCGTTTCCGCGCTTCCGACAATAACGATTTGGAAGCCCCGGCGCAACCATCTAGTTAGGTCCCGCTGCCGGGCGTTTCCCACCGAATCCGCTCCCACCACCCATATTCTGCCGGCTAACCGGCTTACCATTATGAAACAGCCCCCCTAGCCCGAATCACTCCCGCCGCCGACTAAAGCTAAAGAATTTCTCATCTACTAACCCACTCTACTATTCAGCCGCCGCCCGCTCATGCCGACAATTTAACTGGGTGCTACTGAGAGTCAAAAGGCGTTAACGTAGACCTATTTTACATTCCATGGGGGGATGAACTTCTGACCAGAAGAATTCTTAACGGGAGCTGTGAATGAGTCTCGATTGGCTACATCCCGAATTCGCGCGAAAGCCATCGACGAAAGTCGTTGCCGGAATCTTCGGATTCCTTTCCTGCATCATAGCCGCCATCGGTCTCTACGGCTGGGCGTCAGGAAACGAACTGCTTCAAAGCTTCTCGACTTCGTCGGTCACCATGAAGCCGAACACGGCGATCTCCATCCTGTTGCTCGGAGTCACAGTCATCTGGCGCAGCCTCGTCGATAGCCACAGCCTCGCCAAATATGTGGCCGTGATATTCGCCGCCTGCGCCTCACTCATCGGCGCTCTCAGTTTGAGTCAGTATATATTTTCCACGAACCTCGGGATCGATCAACTCCTGTTCGTTGACCACTCCACGCAGTTCGAAACCACCGCACCCGGAAGAATGAGCATCATCTCCGCCACTTCATTTATGATGGTCGGTGTCGCCCTGATTCTGGAAACGCTGGCGATCAAGAGATTTCGCTACTGGGCAGATGCCTTACTCGTTCCCTCGCTCTTCTTCGTCATCTTCGTGTTGCTGGGACATATCTTTGATGATCCGGGACTGCGCGGACTGGGATCAACGAACACCATGGCTATCAATACCGCCCTCGGCACGCTGTGTGCCTGTGTCGGCGCGTTTGCGCTCAATCCCGCCCAACGCGTCATCGCTCCGTTGCTCTCACCAACGCCGGCCGGGACAATGCTGCGCTGGGTGCTCCCACCGGCTGCGTCACTTCCGGTAGTCTTTGGCTGGATCCGCTGTCTTGGAGAGCGCGAGGGTTACTATAGCACCGCAGTAGGTGTCGCACTTACCGTGGCGATGACGATCGCGCTCGTCTCAGTCATCATTTTTCTCGGCGCGTCAGCGGTTCAGCGGGTCATCAATCGCGCTGCGGCGGCAGAAGCAGCCGCCCGCGAGAACGACCGGCAACTGCGGGCATTACTGGATGCAAGCCTCACCTCGGTCCATATCTTGGATCGTGACGGCAAGTTTATCTACGCCAATCCACAAACCGCGCGGGAATTGCATTGCGAACCGAGCGAGATCACCGGCAAGGAAGTTGAGTCTTTGCTTACCGAAGAACAAAGCGTCGGCTTCATGGAGTCGATCGAAGAAATCTGGAGAACGAAACAACATACTGTCTCAGAACGGATTGTCGGCAAAGGCAGGAATGCCCGCATCTATCTGACAGATAGATTCCCGATTCGTAACGAAGCGGGCGAACCGACTGCAGTCGGCAGCATCTCCTACGACGTCACCGACCTCCGCAAGGCCGAGGCGGATATCAAGCGCTTCTTCGACCTGACACCCAATCTGCTCTGTATCGCAACTCTCGACGGCGAATTCGTGACCCTTAACCCGATGTGGGAACGCGCTACCGGCTTCTCACTGGCGGAACTCAAATCGAGACCCTTCCTCGATTTCGTACACCCCGATGATCGCGAAAGCACAATCGCCGCCATGAGCCAGCTCGACACCGGTGTCGACGTGATCGCGTTTGAAAATCGCTATGTCTGCAAAGACGGGTCATACCGCACGCTCCTCTGGAATTCAGCACCTTCCATAGAGTTTGGGCTCGTCTATGCAGCCGCGGTCGATGTTACCGAACGCAATCGGCGCGATGCCGAACTGGCCCTTGACCTGGTCAGAATGCAGGCCCTGCTCGATCTCCACGAGGTCGACGTCGCCTCTCGCGAGAAGATAGTGGAGTTCGCCTTGAAGGCGAGTCTCCGCATCACCGCAAGCGAGTTCGCGGCAATCGGCTTGTTCGACGCCGCAGACGAAAACATCACTATTTACTCCCTCGATGCATCCGACTCCGAGGGCGTCATCGCTCCCAGAACGCTGCCGCTTGCCGATGCGCCTGCGATCGAGGAATTCGTCCGAAATCGCAACGCCATCGTCATCAATAAACGTGCCCAATTGCCGGAGAGCCTCTCCTGGATTCCCGGCGCAACCGAACCGCGTGAGCGAATTCTGGCTGTTCCGGTCGTCGAAGGCAACCAGGTTGTCGCTATCGCGGCCGTCAGCAACAAGGCATCGAACTACGGTGACTCTGATACGGTCAGCCTCAAGTCGCTCATGAACAAGCTGTGGCTGATTCTGAGCCGCCAGAGCGCCATCGAAGCAGTAAAGCAACTCAACGAGGACCTCACCTCTCAGTCGCGTGCACTCCGCTCTGCGAACCGAGAGCTTGAAGCCTTCTCCTATTCCGTTTCACACGATTTGCGGGCTCCGTTGCGCAGCATCGACGGCTTCTGCCAGGCGCTCCTCGATGACTATTCCGACGCGGTCGATGAGGTCGGACAAGATTACCTGAGGCGCGTGCGTTCAGCCACCCAACGCATGGGACAGCTTATCGATGACCTGTTGCGGCTCTCGCGAGTCACACGATCACCCCTCCACCGGGAGACCGTCGACCTCAGCAGGCTGGCGAACACGATTGTCGACGAACTGCGCAAACGCACTCCGGACCGTTCGGTCGAGGTTGACGTGGAATCCGGCATCGTAGTTAACGGCGACCAGACTCTGCTGACCGCAGTCCTCGAGAACCTGATCGGAAATGCCTGGAAATACAGCTCCGCAAAACATCACGCAAAAATCGAAGTCCGCTCTTGCGAGGTACAGGGTGTGAGGGCGGTCTACGTGCGCGACGACGGAGCAGGATTCGATATGAACTATGCAGACAAACTCTTCAACCCGTTCCAACGCCTCCACCCGATTGACCAGTTCGAAGGCACCGGCGTGGGACTTGCCACCGTGCAGCGGATCATTCGCCGTCACGGCGGTGAAGTGTGGGCCGAAGGCGAGGTTGACAGGGGCGCGACATTCTATTTCACCCTTGAACCAATAGACAGGCCAGGAGGCAACAATGAAGCACAAGACGATCTTACTGGTAGAGGACAATCCGGACGACGTCGAGTTAACGCTGCGAGCGCTTAAGAAGGCGAACATAACCAACGAAATCGCTGTCGCCCGCGATGGAGTCGAAGCACTCGACTACCTCTTCTGTACCGGCAAATTCGAAGGCCGGCAGCCCGCCGATCTCCCGCAGGTGATCCTGCTCGATCTCAAGCTGCCACGGGTGGATGGACTCACTGTACTGAAACGACTGCGCTCAGACGATCGCACGAAATTCCTCCCGGTGGTCATTCTCACCTCCTCCAAGGAGGATCAGGACCTTCTGGACGGCTACAGCCTCGGTGCCAATAGCTACATCAGGAAGCCTGTAGATTTTGTCCAGTTCACCGAGGCCGTCCGCAATCTTGGCCTCTACTGGCTGCTCCTGAACGAAGTCCCGGTGGTTGCCGCAGGTGTCTGATGAAACGTAACATCCGTGCCTTGCTCATTGAAGACTTGCCCGATGATGCCGCCCTCGTCAAGATGGAGTTGCACCGAGGCGGCTTCGAGGTCGAGTCTATTGTGGTTGACAATGCCGAGGCTATGCAAAAGGCGGTAGCTGAGACAACGTTCGATGTGGTAATCTCAGACTACAACCTCCCGCAGTTCACCGGACTGCAGGCTCTGAGAATCCACCGAGATTCGGCGGGCGCCAACGCACCTTTTATCATCGTCTCCGGTTCGATCGGTGAGGAGTTGGCTGTTGAACTGATGCGGAAGGGTGTCAACGATTACATCATGAAGGATAACCTCAGGCGACTTGCTCCCGCCGTCGAGCGGGAATTGCGAGACGCCGAAGAGCGGGAAGCCCGGCGACAAGCCGAAAAGGCACTGAAAGAGTCTGAGCGGATGCGTGCGGTTGGAGAACTCACCGCATCACTCGTTCACGATCTCAAGAACCCGCTCAGCTCGATCATGATGATGGCGAGCCTGATCGAGCAGGGGGATCACACCGGCGGTCAATTGGCCGACAACTGTCAACTGATCATCCGCCAGGTGCATCGCATCGTCGCCATGAGCGATGATGTGCTCGAATTTGTCCGGGGCCAGATGAACATCCAGCTCACCGATGTTAACCCGTTCCAGTTGGCGCAGGAATTCGTCAATACCTACGAGCCGATCTTCCAGCGCGACAATATCTCGCTGCAATGCATCCACCAGAGTAATGCCGGCGTCGAGCCCAGAATCACCGCCGACGAACAGAAGCTGTGGCGCGCACTGCAAAACCTGGTCGTCAATGCCAAGGATGCCATGAAAGATGGCGGAGTCGTCTTTCTACGCGTACTCAACCACCCCGACCAGACACTCTTCGAAGTGGAGGACACTGGCGGGGGGATTCCCGGTGAGATCAGGGACGACCTCTTCAAACCGTTTGTGACCTATGGCAAGAAACGCGGCACCGGGCTCGGTCTCGCCATCGTCAAGAGCATCGTCGATGCACACTCCGGGAGTATCACCTTTCAGGTCAAAGAAAATGTCGGCACAACATTCCGAATCAGCCTGCCGCGGAATCATCCCGAGCAGCTCAAGGCACAACTCAAGGGCGAACCAACTCACTCCCCGAGCAGTGTACCGCACTAGCCGCTGACACCGACACAATCAGAAACCGATTTACCCTCATTGCAGGGAGTTACGCACTTGAGATTGAGCAGCGCAGCCGGAACCGACGCAGGGCACCAACTCAGCTCTCATCCCCCGAGTCGCGTTGCGCCCGCCGCTTTTTCATCATCAATCTGGCAATCTCATCTTCACCAAGCGGCTTTTTCCCCTTAACCCGGAACGATTCCGCCCATTCCCGCGCAAAATCATGCTGGATACAAATATTGATCAGCGCCGTTACCGTCATCGCAATCACCGCACCGATCGTCGCCAGCCCCATGTCCTTGTGTGCATCCCAGATATCCCCCTGCGTGCCGAGGTAGGCGACACCCAGATCTCCGCCAACCAGCAGCACGGCAGCCCACTCGATCAGCTCAAACAGCATCGAAGTCGACATCGTAACGTCCAGCGGCAGAAAGTACCCCCAGAAGCCCTTAACGTCCACAACGCGGTGGAACATTTCACGGATAGGGTAGGCCAGCAGCAAACCGTACGAGAAATGCACCAGCCGATCGAAATTGTTGCGCTCCCAGCCAAGTAGATCATTCAGGCTAAACCCCAGGTAAGTCGTAAACCACGTATCGTACGGCACCGCCGCATAGGTGTAGTGCGCCCCAACCTCATGCAGGCATAAGAAAAGAAAGATCAGGCTGTATGAAATGCGTGAAAACGGAAAACGTTTGAAGGTCGTTGCGAGAAACAAGATGAAAACAAACGCCAGCGCATTCTCAAGCAGCCAATCGTGTCGATCGTACGGTGCGATGGCAAGCAGAATGAAAATGACCGCAAAGCAGCAACCCAGTATCATCGCATACCGGGAATGAGAGACTCTGTAAATCATAGAGTAAACATGTCCACTCAGCCCCACCCAAGTCAACAAGAATCACTCGCCGGGAAATCGCCTGCGGGTAGTGAACATCACCTATGAATCGATGGGACGAGCCGATCCAAATCCGAGTACGAGCTGAACGAGTGTCAGGAGCGTTCCCGACTTCTTGCCTTCAAAATCTCGCCCGAAGGTAACAGCCAGAGACTTGTTCTTTCCCACCAGGTAGTCTGCCCGGAAAGCGGTGCGCCAGGTGTTCATGTTTGCCCCTGCATACATGTTGATGAATCGGTACGCTGCCTCGATCGAGCACGACAACTGCGGTCCTACGTCCGCCACGATTCGGCCGCCGATGTCCCACGATGTGCGGTCACCATTCTTGCCGTCAGCAAGCGAACGCGCCACACCCAGAAAACCGAGACTCTTCGATTCGTAACCCCCCGTTACCCAGATGCCGGCTGTCCTGAGCCGGGCTTTGTCGAAGTCTTGCCCCGGAACATCCGTCACAATTCCGCCCGCCAACTCAAGTTTGAACCCAATTCGCTCGTTCGGAGCATCTGCGACCAGCTTCTTCTGTGCCTCCAATTCCGCCGACTGACTCTTGAAGATTACATCCTTCATCTCGGCTTCCAGCTTCTCTTGCTGAGCCAGAATTGCAGCCTTCTCGATTTTAAGCGCCGCGATTCGGGCATCGTTCAGGATCATCTCGGCCATCTTCTGTGCGGCAGTTTGGGCATCCAGCTGCTTTTGAAGGTCATCTCCGGCATCCGTAAGCGACGACAACTCTCCCTCAAGCGTATCGAGTCTCAAACTCAGAATTTGGTAACTCTCTGAATTCTTCCGCGCGGAATCAAGCTTAGTCCTCAAGATCCTGTTTAGACCCTTTAGGCCATCCTTTATCGCTTTGAAATGCTCTATCGTCTCCGAGCTGCGCTTTCCTCGCGCGATCGGGAGATTCAAACCAATCGCAAAATCGCTTGAAGTCACAGTCAGCAGGGAATCCGTACCGGCGAAACTCGAGTCGATTCGGGACTTCGTTGCCAGTGATACCCGGAAATTTTGCAGGATCGAACGGAATGTTACCTCATCACCCGCCAGTTCTTCATAGGTCGCACCACCTCCCCCCAACACCCAATACGGCTGGAGGTCAAGCCCGAACTCGCTCGGTATCTCCGTGAACTCATTCGTCTTGTTTCTCACTGTCACGATAATATCTGTCGGCGTCTGCGGCCTCGACACACTGCTCGCATCAACGTCAAGCAGTGATAGCCCCACCGATGATGGCGCCACCAGCAGATTCAATTGCTCTTCAACTTTGCCCGCATCCTGAGCTGGCAGCTCATCTGTGATCGACAACATCACAACCAACACGATGAGCGGGACAAGCCTGAACTTCGTGAAACTCTCTTTATGCGTTATCATTAGCTTCCGCCCTCCGCTTTGTCTAATAGAAGTTGAATGTTGCTGTGTACCAGACAATCTCACCCTCTTCGGCCACTGTCTTGGTCAGCTTCTCCTCGTATGGCATGTATGAGCCGTTAAACCGGTAGGCAACGGAGGTCTTGTTCGTACTCGCATTGATATCCTGTACCAGTGTAGAACAGCGCAATTGTTTCCTGCGCAAGTTTTTCCCTTTACCAAGGGAGAGCGTAATCCTGCTCTTGGTCTCATCGCAGATTAGATCCGCGCCGAGGTGGACCGATGTGGTTCCGAGCTGTCCGTTGCCGATGGTCAGCTTGAGCTCCACCTCTTCCTTTGCTTTGACTCTGAGCATCCGATGGATCGTGGTTTCCATGAGCACACCTTTGAATAAGTTTGTGAAAAAACGGGGTGCATGGAGTTCAGGGATGTTTAACGACCACGGTGGTCTCACTAAATGCGGAATTGCCCCAGCCTCTTTGACAGCCCCACTGTTTCAGATAATCAACTGTTGATGCTTGGTTCTTGTATGAATTCGATAGTCAAACGCCGCGCCCCTGTCAAGCGGATAATCTATCAAATCACTCCAATTTTCAGGAGTGAATGCGACAGAGCCGCTATCGCTGTCCCTTGACCGATATCTCGCCTGCCTCAAACTCCGGTACGATCGGTCCACCCGTCAGGGAAGTGTCTCGAAAACCCAGATTCAACCCGGCATGGGGATTCTCCGGTGTCCAGATACTCAGGGTCGTATCAGGCGTGAAACCATAAGCCCAGAAATGCAGGTTCGCCAGCAGCCCGCTGCCCGGCTCCGCTCCCGCCGCGCTATCGATCGCGCCGATCAGGATTTGCGGGGAGGTCGAATGCAGGCCATAGGTCTGAATCAGGAAGCTACCGACTCGGCTCCCCAGAAATGAAACGGAATCACAGCGCAGGAACGCCGTGTCATAGTCGAGCGGGATATTGATCGCCCCCAGGTTGATGTTGTTTTCGAAGTAAATCGGTACCGCAAACCTGTCACCGGCAGTAACCTGAACATCCCTGGCGAAGTATACCCGGTTCGTGAGCGGCTTCTCCGGCTCTGTCGAGCTGCTGCATTGGATCAACAGCAGCGAACCGACAGCGAGCACAATCGTGACAACAGCCCGTCTCAATGTTCTGATCTGGCTCATATACTCCTAATTAACGTTGCGGTTAGCCCGTCGTGCAACTCTTTTTCACGATTTGCCCCCCGATTGTGGAGTCCAAAAGCACTTGCTTCGAATGTGGACAAATATATCTTGTGGTCCGAACAAGGAGAAGATATGACAGCCATTGAGATAACCCCCGCAATTCACTGGGTCGGAGCAATGGACCCCGGCCTCAAAGTCTTCGATCTATATGTCAAAACCGAACATGGAACGACTTACAACTCGTATCTGGTGGTCGGCGAGCGCGTGGCGCTGATCGATGCCGTCAAGGCGGGTTTCGAGGATCAGATGCTTTCCTCCATCCGCGAAATCGTCGATCCGGCTCAGATAGAGTACCTGATAGTCAACCACAACGAACCCGACCATTCCGGCAGCATCGACAAACTGCTCGAACTGAATCCCGACTTGAAACTGGTTTGCAGCAAGGCAGCCGAACCGTTCCTGCGCAACATTGTCAACAACCCCGCCAAAGAGATCAACGCCGTCAAGGCAGGGGAGACAATCGATCTTGGCGGCAGGACCCTCGAGTTACTCTCTGCACCGCTGATGCATTGGCCCGATACGATGTTCACCTACTGTCAGGAGGATGCCGTGCTTTTCTCCTGCGACGGCTACGCAGCTCACTATTGCCCCAAAGCGGGAGAGTCGATCTTCTACCGGCCCGACGATCCGGTCATCGAGCATGAAACCAGGTTCTACTACGATCAGATTATGCGTCCCTTCGCACCATTTTCCAGACGCGCTACCGAAGCCGTTCTCCAGCGCGAGATCAAGGTTGTGGCACCGTCGCATGGTTTAATTAACAAAGCCGAGCCGCGACGCTTCGTCGAGAAGTACCTCGAATGGACCTCACCGAAATACTCGAGTGAGACGACACTGATCGTGCTCGTCTACGCCAGTTCGTACGGCTACACCGCAATGATGGCCCGGGCCATCGCCGAGTCACTCGACCGGCTTGACTGTGAGGTGAAATCGTTCGACGCCAGCGAGGCTGACCTCGCCGAACTCCGTGATTACTTCGAGTCAGCCGACGCTATCATCTTCGGCACTCCCACCTTTGCCGGCGATGTCGTCAAGCCTGTCTGGGATGCCGCTCATCTGCTGTCGAGCGTGTCCGCCATCGGAAAGAAAGCCGCCGTGTTCGGCTCCTACGGCTGGGGTGGACAGGCCAACGATATCCTCGAAGGCTATCTGGAGAAATTGAAGCTCAAAGTATATACCCCCGGTGCCAGGGCGCGACTTCTCCCCAACGACGATGAACTTGCAGCCTGTAGAGAGTTTGGTCGTGGGTTTATCGAATTCGTGCGAGGGTAACGGCGCCGACCGGCGACTACGAATCTAACTTTGCGGCGTGGGTTAGCGCGGCCCGCTCGATCGTGATCGCACCGAGTTGAGTGTCGACGAGAAAATAGCTCTCGGCCTTGAAGGGAAGATATTGAAGGGCGCGGAGCCTTCCCAGAGACAGACAATCCCCCTCCGTCAGGTGGTTGGTGCGCTCCAACTGCGCGCGCAGGTATGAGGCCTGCAGCAATCCCGCTGAATATCCCACCGGTTCGGTGGCCGGATAGTGGTAGTTTTCCCGTTGTTCCAGCCCGGCTGGTTCGATTTGCTGGTAACTTGCTGAAGCCCGCAGGATCGTCCGGTGCAGCGCCTCTGAATTGCGAATCTCAAACGCCGGAACCACAGCGCTTCCGAATTCCTCCAGCGTTCCGAATGCCATGCGCAGCCGTGCTCTCTCGCACTCAGGCAACTCGAACACCCAGAACGGCAGAGAAAAATCCGCCGTACTCTCATCCGAAGCAACAGTCAATATCTGCAGGTCGCGCGGAACCGATGGATCCAATGCCGTCAGCACATT